>JBOFGX010000173.1:0-52069 GCA_051649345.1 Leadbetterella sp.
TGAGAGCATGGTATACCAACAAAATTGGATTCAAAAAAAATAACCGAGAGTCAGAATGGTCAAATTCAAACAAACGAAAAAACGTAGAATTAACGATTGATTTTCTTCAAAAAATAAAGGAAGACTATACTTCACTAAAAAAACAATGTGAATAAAGTGGGGTTAAGGAGAGGTCTATTGTTTATCATTTAGAGAGTTTTGTAAGCTGTAGAACAAGGTAAATACTCGACCCTCAAAAAGTACAAGAAGAGAAATTTCTCAGCAAATGAGGTGCGACTGAGGTCAAGCGAAAGAGTATTGGCCTTAATTTTTCATGAATAGGGACAAGTTGCGGGGAAAAATTCGAATAATTTTTCGCTTGCCGGAGTGCCGTATCAGGGGTTTTGGCTTGGATCTGGCCCTCCGGCTTTTTGGCCAATCAAAAAGTAAGTTCCGCCTGAATAGTGTAGCCGTCAAAAAAAGAAAAATACTAGCTTTTTGCTGATATTGATTTTTATTTTCGATTAAAACTAGAATAATAAAATGATATTCAATTATTTATGAGTATTTGAGGGATGACTATCTAATGTTTTTTTTCGATTTTCTACTCATTCCCATTGGTGTTATTTGCATTCTTGTGTATGGGGTCTTATACCTTAGACTTAATCTATTTTTTCCGTCAATTCTTTATTGCTTCTGCAGAATCACATGTTTTAAGCTTCTTTATTCCAAAATCAGTATTAGACTTGTTGACGAAATATTGTTGGGCAAAGAAGCTACGAAGTACGATCGAGAAAGTATCAAGATACCTATGAGGCAAAAAAACTATGAAATCCAATAGTTCAATTTAAATACGAGTCCTCTGTTCTTGTTTTTGAAAAGTGGATTTGTAAAGTAATTATCTGAATATACCAAAAAGAAATCAGACATAGGTGAATATCTATATTGCAGCCTACTATTGATATTCAAGTTATTACCTTGGGTATTAAACTGCACAAAAGTTGTCCAAAATGTCTTATTCGAAAAATTGATTTCTGTTTTGGGGCTAAATAATAGTAAAACCGTAGTACCGTACTCATCAGGAAACTGTATATGATTGTACTCAGAATTTAAAGAAAATGTCCAAAAAGGCTGTTTTCTGATGGTCAAATCCAAAGATAGTTGATTAAGATAGGCATTATAAAATCCTCCCGACTGAAAACCCCCACCTATAAAAAAGTTTTTTCTTGTATCCGAAACGTAGTTTAACTCTGCATTTAGATATCTGTATGACCCTGGCCTGAGAGGTTTTTTGTCTGGCAAAGGAAAATAATACTTCAAATACTCATCAGAATATGATAATTCGGCATTGAAATTGGAAGAATTCTTAAAATTCATATAATATACAAGACCGTTAGACCACTCGTTTCGTTTACCATCTTGAAACCAATTCACATAATTGTTAAGCTCAAATCCATGTAAAGCAATCTTACCCGATTTCGGTCTAATTCTATAATTAAATTCCGAATAACTTTGCTTAAATCCATTTCTATATATTATTTCATCTGAATCATACGTGTCTCCAGTCGTTGAAGATGTTTCTATTCTATTAACAAAACCCATATCAGCGTAATAGTTGTCTCCCACATCATTCAAGTCAGTTAAAAACTCAAACTTGTTACTCGAATACCGAAATCCTCCAATCAAAAATTGATTTTTCCCTGTAACATTGGGTTTAAACGAAAAATGCCCCCCAGCCCAACCTGTCCATTTTCCAGAAGCTGAACTGTATGAGTACTCTAAACCTGCATTTCTTCCAAATTTGGCTAGAGGATCCTTATCTGACTCAGCGTCTGTGATATCTGTGGATATATTATGGACATAGGCCTTTATATTGCTACGTGCACCTACACGCTGTATCATAGACAAAGCGGTAAAATTTTGGGCAGCAGCATCACTCGTACTTGCTGTTTGCATATTGAAAACACCTATCCTAAGTTTTTCGGTAATATTTCCCGATAACTTAGCTCCAAAAAGTATAGGGATAGGGTTATTATCTTTGTCTATTCCTATTCTTCTGCTAAAAAATGGCTGTATAGGCGGATTGCCATAGCCTGAAAAGACATCATCGTTCTCCAGGAAGAAAGTTCGCCTTTCGGGAAAAAATATACTAAAACGCGTAAGATTCGTCACTTGCTGATCAACATCTACTTGACTAAAATCGGGGAGCAAAGTAAAATCCATATTCAAAGAAGAACTTAATGAAAGCTTAGCATCAAATCCAACACCCCCTGTAAAATTTGAAGATTCAGATCTTTCTTTATTTACTCCACCGGTTAGATAAGGTATGATTGCATAGTTCTTTTTGGTTTTAGGTAATTGCCCTTCCAAGTGCAAACTTCCTGTATAGCCTAAGTCAAACCCAGGAAATTGGACAGGAACGTGTGTCCAAGTATAAAACTTGTACTTCTTTTGATCGGCACGAATAATGTTTACACCCCACACATTATTGTTAGCATCATAGCGTAGCGTTTTAAAGGGTATTGCCATTTCGATGTAATAGCCCTTTGGGTCACGTTTTGCTCCTGAAAACCATTTGTTATCCCAAGCCGTATTCAGGGAATTTCCATCAGAACTGCCCCCAATTAAATATTCTGTCTGTACATTAAATGGCGTAACTGAAAAACCAAAACCACTACTTTTTTTATTGATCGGATCGAGAATTACTGCAATTCCATCTGCCTCTCTAATGCTTAAATCTCTCTTTAAGCTAGGAGCCACATAGGTGTTTAAAGAATCAAAACACCAAATAGCAAAATATATAAACTGATCATCAAAAACGCATTTAACTTCGGTCTTAAGCTCAGCTTTGGATTTGTCATTGGGGAATTTCTCCCAAAAATCTCCCACACTCTGTGCACCAGACCATTCTTCGGCCGTTAAATCACCGTCAACCTTGATGCTAGTCTTTGTTTTTTTTCCATAAAACTTATAATTTTCTTGAAAATTTTGAGCATGCGAAAACGTAGAAAAAAGTACTGCGATCAGAACTAGAGATTTAGTCATGTAATAATATTGAAGAAGTTGAAACAAAATTACGGTTTAATCTAATTTCCAATCAACAAAGGACGAATTAATATCTCCTCTGCATTCGATTTACTCCCAATTGAGATAATAGTTTATTCCTGATTAAATCATTCTGGAGCATTTAATGCCCTTCTAGGTGCGGAATACTAATCGACGTAACTGATCCTGTGATTATCTATTTTGCTTTCAAAAAGTGTTAATCTACTAAAAACGTCCATTGGTCTACAAATACAAAAAAAGAAAAAGGCAGTATTTACCTTTGTTGTGCATAAAGGTTTTACAGAACAAGCAAACGAATTATACTATATATAAACAATACTTTTGATCAATATCGAAATAGACATTTAAATCATTAAACGTAAGCAACAGACCGAACGATGACTTTTGTTTGGAAAGTGGATCAGAAAGGCAAATAAAGTCTTTAACAATCCCATTAAAATAATTTTAAAGTCATACAAAATACAGTCTAGCACTAACATTCATTTTTTTTAAACCATAATACGGATCTACTTTATTTGGTTTTTACCTATTACCAAAGCTTACTAATCAAATTGTGTTTTTTGTGTAAATTTTTTAAATCAATCTCTTTAATTTTTTATGAGAATATCAAAATTCATTTTACTACTATTCATTTTTAAAATTACAACTTTCTCAATCATTGCACAGGAAAATAGTCTAAACAAAGACCCATCCAAGACCTTAATCAAAGATGAGTTTTATGACAAAACACCCCTATCCCAAGTGTTAAACGATCTTGTAACTAAATATCAACTTACAATTGAATACGACAAAACCGAAATTGCCAGAACAAATATTACATATTGGTTTGCTGATGTAAATGCTCTAGATGGGCTAAAAAAAGCCTTAAAGGGCACTCCATTTAAGGTTAGCGTGAATGATAAAAATCAGTTATTTATCATGTCAAAGAGCCAATTTATAGAAAAAAATGCAGACAGCAAGTACGAAGGGTCCGCCCAGAAGAAGGATTTTACACTCTCTGGGAAAATTACGGATGCTGCTACAGGAGAGACCCTTCCCTTTGCTACAATCAGTATTAAGAACTCCAAAAATAACAGCCAGACCAATGTTGACGGTATCTTCACGCTTTTTAAAGTCCCAAGCGATACATCTTCATTAGAAATCAGCTACATAGGGTTTAAGAATAGAACATTCAAACTCAATCCCAATATCAAATTTGATAATTTCATAATTGAACTTGAGCCATCTGTTGGGGTTCTTAACGAGGTTATAATTGAAGGAGAAAAAACAGAAGTGGTAAAAGCTAATGAAATAGTGGGTATGATAAAAATGACCCCTAAGAATATTGCAAAATTACCAAATGTAGGAGAAAGGGATCCCTTCAGAGCATTTCAATTAATGCCAGGCGTAAGTGCTTCAAATGAATCTTCATCTGGATTGTACGTAAGAGGAGGTACTCCCGATCAAACACTCGTACTTTATGATGGTTTTACGGTATATCATGTTGACCACCTTTTTGGATTCTTCTCGGCTTTCAATTACAATGCTATCAAAGATATTCAGCTTTACAGAGGTGGTTTCGATGCAAAGTTTGGAGGTAGAATATCTGGAGTTGCAGAAATTACGGGTAAAGACGGCAACAAAAAAGAATTTAATGCAGGTGCAGACTTAAGTCTTTTGAGTGTAAATGGATTTGTAGAAACACCCATTGGTGATAAAGCTACTCTCTTAGTTGCAGGTCGCAGATCGTATAAAGGCCCCTTGTACAATAAGATATTTGACAGCTTCGCTGATCAGCAAGAAACGAATAATCAGGGAGGTGCTCCTGGAGGAACAGGAGGAGGATTCGGTGGCGGATTTGGAGCATTTAGTAATGATGTGAAGGCAAATTCTTATTTCTATGATATAAACTCTAAGTTTACTTATAGACCTTCACAAAAAGACATTCTTTCTTTAAGCTTTTATAATGGTACTGACGATATGGATAACTCTACCAGCACTTCCTTTTCTGGCAGAGGGTCCTTCGGTGGTGGTGGAGGCGGTGGCTTATCCAACTTTAACACTTCTACCACTGATGTATCCAATTGGGGAAATACAGGGAGTAGCTTAAAATGGTCTCGGAATTGGGGCAAAAGATTGTATAGCAACTCTCTCGTTAGCTACTCCAATTACTTTTCTAACAGAGATAACACTAGAAACATTTCTCTACCTACCTCTACGGATCAGTCAAGAGAGATAAAAATTGGGCAACTCGAAGACAACAATTTGAATGACCTATCCCTAAAAACGGATTTCGAATTCAAGCTAAATCCGTCCAATCAGTTGGAATTTGGGGGTCACTATACAGCTAATAGAATAGAGTATAAATACAGCCAAAACGATACGACCACTATTTTGGATAGAAATGATGAAGGTAAAATAACCGCGTTTTACGTACAAGATAAGATAAAAATTGGGGGCACTAAACTTCAAATAACTCCTGGAATTAGAGCCACGAACTTTGATGTAACTGGAAAAACGTATTTTGAACCTAGATTGAATGCGAATTTCAACGTTACAAGTAAGTTTAAAATTAAAGGTGCGGCTGGTATTTATTATCAAATCGTGAAACAAATAAACAGAGAGGATATTTCGGCAGGAAACAGAAACTTCTGGATACTGGCCAATGATAGCAATTTGCCAGTTACACAATCAAATCACCTCATTTTGGGAGGTAGTTATGAAACCAAGAACTACTTACTCGATGTAGAATTTTACCAAAAGCAAAACAGCAACATCACAGAATATACTCTCAGATTTGTTCGCCAAATTGGCTTGGGCTTACAAGCTGATGAAACTTTTTTTAATGGTAGCGAAACTATCAAAGGAGTAGATGTTTTGCTTCAAAAAAAATATGGCAGTTTTAATGGATGGCTTGCCTATACTTTTTCAGAATCGAAAAGAAACATAGCTGCTTTTTCGGATAAACCATACTATTCTGATCAAGATGTGAGACACCAGTTTAAAGCTGTGGGATCCTATAAAGTCAAAAAATGGGATTTAGCGGCTACGCTCGTTTATTCAACAGGTAGACCTTATACATCTATCATTGGTGCATATTCTATTGATCTTTTGGATAATACCAAACGAGATTTCACCAATCCGTCTGATAAAAATGCAAATAGACTACCTGACTACCATAGATTAGATCTTTCTGCGACTTACAACTTCAATCATAACTTCAACGTAGGATTTTCAGTCTTTAATGTTTACAATCGTACCAATGTATGGTACAAGCGTTATGAAGTAATCAATGATAATGACGTTTCTTATCTCAATACTACCAATGTAAACTATTTGGGTTTTACGCCAAATGTGATTCTAAGTTGGAAATTAAAATAATAATTACTAAAATGAAAAAATACATAATTAGTCTTTCAATAGCAACAATTGCACTTTTTAACTCAGCTTGTACCGAAACCAACAACGTTGTTGCATCTGGTGATAAACCTGTCATAATAGCCTATTTGAACCCCGGCAGTAGGATAGAGTTAAGTATAAAAACTGAAATCCCTTACTCTGAAAATGCTGAAGCAGTATCTACTAGTATCGACAACTTATCTGTAAGTATCAAAGGCAGCGATGGTAGTAATTATACTTTGAAATCTATCGGCGGTGGAGTTTACCAGTCTGAGGCGAATCAAGTAGTTGGGAAAAGCGGTTTGACTTATACCTTGGAGTTTGATTATAAAGGACGTAAAATAGAAGCCAGTACAGTAATACCGGCAAAACCCACAGGCTTCAAACTAGATAAATACGAGATGCCACGAACCAAAATTGATCTTAGTGGAGGATTTGGAGGGGGAGGTGGATTCCAAGGCACCAATAACACCACGCCCATAATAGCGTCATGGATAAATCCTG
Source organism: Leadbetterella sp. (assembly GCA_051649345.1). GTDB lineage: Bacteria > Bacteroidota > Bacteroidia > Cytophagales > Spirosomataceae > Leadbetterella. Next base: position 6,928 of record JBOFGX010000173.1, read on the forward strand.
AAAGCGACTACCATTTTTTAGCAGCTGAAAATATTGAAACTACACCTGAAAACGTATTAACCTTACCTTCTGGTGTAACCTTGCCCAGTAGACGATTTACACAATCTCCTGTTTTAGGTACAAGTAGCAATCTCCAACCCCCATCATTTGAATATTTTGGTAAATACAATGTAATACTATACCGGGTTAATGTTGAATATGCCGATTTATATCGTTCAGGAGGTACTACGACTCAAAACATTAGTACACCTCCTAGTAATATCAAAAATGGGTTGGGAATATTTACGGGTATTAACTCAGATACCTTACGGTTAACAGTCACAAAACAATAATCTAATTCTTACCTTATTTATTCAAAAAAAGGCCATCATTTGATGGCCTTTTTGGGTATTAAACGGAACTATGCATAAGACTACTTGACAAAATTTCATGTCTCAAATAAGCTTGAATAAAATAACTAGTCGACCTTCAAAAAGTACAAGAAGAGAAATTTTTCAGCAAATGAGGTGCGGCTGAGGTCAAACGAAAGAGTGTTGGCCTGAATTTTTTATGTAACAAGGATAAGCAAAGGGAAAAAATTCGGACAATTTTTCGCTTGCCGGAATGCCGTATCAGGGCTTTTGGCTTGGGTCCGTCCGTACGGCTTTTTGGCCAATCAAAAAGTAAGTTCCGCCTGAATATGGCAGCCGTCGAAAAAAGAGAAAATACCAGCTTTTTGGTGATATTGATTGCTTTTTGGTATTTAATTTTGATAAAAAATTAGAGTACTAAATTGATATTTAAATATTTATGAGTTTTTGAGGGTCGACTAAATAGTCTACCCTCAAAAAGTACAAGAAGAGAAATTTTTCAGCAAATGAGGTGCGGCTGAGGTCAAGCGAAAGAGTGTTGGCCTGAATTTTTCAAGAATAGGGACAAGTTGAGTGGAAAAATTCGGACAATTTTTCGCTTGTGGGGTTTTTGCTTACTTTTTGACCAATCAAAAAGTAAGTTCCGCCTGAATAAGGCAGCCGTCAAAAAAGAGAAAATACCAGCTTTTTGGTGATATTGATTACTTTTTGGTATTTATTTTTGATAAAAAAATATAATAATAAAATGATATTCAATTCTTTATGAGTATGTGAGGGACGACTAACTAGTAGCTATTGAGCTTCTCTACAATACCCTATTTAGTTGACCCTCACAAAGTACCTATTGATCCATTTTTCTTAAAATGAAGTGCGGTTGAGGTCGAGCGGTAGTCGACTAGAAAAAACGCCAACAATTTAAATCGTAAACTACTCTCCCCAATGGTTGTACAAGGTCTTTGCGACATTTCGTATTAGCTTATATCCTTCATTGTTTTTAGCATACGATATATCCGTTTGATTTTTTGTCACCACACAATAAATATATGTACTTTTAGAGCCAAATACCAACGTGCACTCAGATCGAGAGCGGTCAACCGCCCCTGTTTTAGATGCGAACTTGATATTCACAGGTAATACACTTAATCCTTCTTCATCCCAAAACTGATTTCCCAAGGTACGCAGCATCCTTTCACTCGCAGATTTTGAAACTACTTTTCCTTCATACAAAAGCCTGAAAAGCTGAACCATAGATTTAGGAGTACATTCTCCCCAACCATATTGTACCCTATTCATCTCCCGACCTTTCACTCTTGAATTTACCTTTATATGTCGTAACCCCAATGAATCCATGATTCTGTTGATCTTTTCCCCTCCCACAATCCTTTGTAGCCATAGACTCCCTGTATTATCAGAAATAGACTCCATAAGATATACAAGCTCTGAAAGAGAAATTACTGTACTATCTTTGAATGACCCAACTACACCGTTGTCATAATCCAATGAATCACGATATACCAACTCCTGATCGTAGTTCAATTCCCCATTCTGTATCAAATCAAAAACTCCAATCATGATAGGCACCTTTATCAGGCTAGCAGTCGGATATAGAGTATCCGAATTAACTGACACCATTTTATTTGAATTTAGATTAATAGCATATACACCAGCTACGCCTTTAAATTCAGAAATCATTCTTTCTATTTCAGCCTGAGCCTTCTTGTGGGTAGTTTGGGCACTTATACAAAATGATACTCCCGTGAGCATAAACGTCATAAAGAGATTTAAACATGAGCCTTTCATAAGAAAAAAGTAATTAGCAAAGATAGGATTTTGTGATGCTGATTTTATAACGCAAAGAAGTCTTTGCTTAGGAAATATAATTGAAACTTATGACTTAAAACGAAAAGAGCACCTATTTCTAGGTGCTCCTTTGTGTTATAATTGAATAGGTCGGTTAATTCTTAACAATGCGTTGGGTATTCACTGACTTACCCTGAATTATCCTTACCATGTAGGATCCAGATTGAAGACCAGAAGTACTCATCTGTACTTCATTTGCACCTTCTCTGATTCTAAACAACTGATGAACCTTGAGATTACCTTTCATATCAACAACCTCAACAATAACTGCTCTTTCGCCCTTTTCCCTTACAGGGATTTTCATAAGTTCGCTTACTACGTTAGGATATAAAGGATTAAGTGCTTCTTTAGCTACAGGCTCATCAACAGGGAATTCTTCGTCCACTCCTTCCCTAGAAGCTGATTGTGTAGTAAGACAAAAATCGTCTAAGAAAATCTTACCATTATTACCCTTATATATCCAAGGCACTACTTTAGTTGTACCAGAGGTTGGTACAGCTGATACAGAAAAACTTGTATAGGACGTACCTGTAACATTGACAGATGTTTCTCCAATCTCATTCCCTGATGAGTTAATGTGATCAAAGCCGACTACTGCTGCTGAAGGACTTCCCGTTAAATACGCATAGCCTTGTAAATTAACTCTATGTCCACTCGTTACAGTTATTTGTGACCCATATTGAATACCCCCATTGTTATTATTTAAGGATACCGCATATCTACCGCTACGTTTTTCGTTTGAAACTATGCTCGCATTCGTGTTGGTATTGGTCCAGCTTCCAAAATTAGCTTCAAATCCAGGATTCGACATTAATCCACAGGTATTTGGAGCCGTAGTCATACAAATATCGTCCACATATAGCTTACCACCTGAGCCCTTATAAATCCAAATTAACACTTTCGTAGATCCTGTTTTAGGTACTATAGAAAAAGCATATTTCGCATAACTTGTTGCTGTTACAGTCAATACTTGCTCTTCTTCTTCACCATTGTTTGCATTCAAGAAATCAACGCCGATTTGAGCAATACTTGGACTTCCTGAAACGTAAGCATATGCCTCAAAATTAACAATATGCCCAGCAGTAACATTAATTTGAGATGCATATTGTATACCACCATTATTATTATTCATAGATAATGCTTTACGATCTGAACGCTTTTCAGCTGTAACTATCGAAGCATTCGTATTGGTATTGGTCCAGCTACTAAAGTCACTTTCGAAACCAGAATTATTTACCAAACCGCAGTTAACGGCATTTTGGTTTAAACATACATCATCTACAAAAAGCTTACCACTTCCATCTTTGTAAAACCACAACACTACTGAGGCTGTACCCACGGGAGGAACTTCATTATTACTAAATTGAGCCCATGAAGTACCTGTTATATTGATTACTTTGTTTTCAAGTTTTGTACCTGCACTATTGTAAAAATCTATACCCATCATAGCATTGGTAGGAGTTCCTTCTAGTTTTGCATAACAAGTATAATTCAACTTATAGCCATTGGTAACATTGATTCTACTTCTAACTTCAAAACCACCTCCACCGGTAATCACTACTGATTTTGTTCCTGATGACCCACTCCTTACATCTGAGGAAATAGCGGCTACTCCTGCATCATTTTTCCAGCCAACAAGATTGGCATTGAAGTTTGAATTGGAAACAAGTCCACATGCTACTGCAGAAGCCGCTGCTGTTACAGTTACAACAGTCGTATCTCTCTTGCTATTGTTTGAAGTTGCAATAATATTGGCTGTACCTGCTGCGATAGTTTCAATCAATCCATTCGAATTTACTGTCGCAACTCCCGTATTACTCGATGACCAAGTAACACTTGTGTTGCTAGCATTCGAAGGAGATATAGTGGCCGTAATTTGATGATTTAGCCCAGCTTCCTTACTAAGCGTGGCTGGAGAAGTACTTACACTTGTTACAGAAACTGTTGTACTATTACCACCTCCAAAAACCACATGAGCCAATAACTTAATATAAGCTGCTTGATAGTAAACACCTGGCTCATTATAGATCCAAGGCTGGTTGATCAATGACCCATCTGAACAAGTACCTTCATAGTTGACCCTTTCAGTATATGCTTTTTGTACAGGTTGATCTTTCATATAGGCATTATAGCTCTGCTTACCTATAAGCATTTTGCCACAAGAAGGCTTATTAGAACCATTAATACCTCCTGTAATATAGCCTGGAGCAGGACCTATATCACTGGCATCTTGGTTATCAAACTGTGTCCCAGAATAGAACCATGTATGGTGCATTTGCATAGCAGAAAAATCAGCACCATAAGCACCCATATTAGTCAGAAAACATAATCCAAAAGGATTTGTACCATGTAAGTAATTAACAATACCTTGAGCTCTTTCCTTAAATTCTGATGTTTTAGTTGTCACAAGATTGTAACGAACATAGTCCAAGTTATCACTACCCAAACGAGAAATAGTACTATTTGTACCCCAATTACTGTAATATGGTAACGATCTATATAAGTTATCGCTTGCTACAACTTTATACGGGTTTTTGGAGTCCGTAGCAGAAGCAGCAGCTATTTTTCTGTTTATTATAGCATCTTTTACGGATTGAGTCGCCGTACGACCACTTGGCAAATGGTAAGCATAATATAGCAATGCCTCTGCTTGATTGGATCTGTATACTGCCCACTCACCCGAAGTAAACAACATTGGACGCATAATGGTGTAATTCGCATCCACAAAATCACGATATGTAGTATTACCAGTAAGTGCATATAAATACACTGCAGCACATACGGCTTCTTCCTTATGCTCTATCGTATATTGCTGCGAAGGAGCATAATTGGGGGCTGAAGGCTCTGGTCCTGGACCGTCTCCATTTCCAGCCTCAATGTCTCCATTATCGCAATCTTTTGATTTATCTGATGAATTATTATAAAAAGTCCAAGCTTTTTCTGCACGGGCAGTAAGTTCTGGAACTTCAGCTGTCAGACTAGAATTACCATTCATATTGTAAACAAGAGCAGCATGGGCAAACATACCTGCTGCCATAACTGATGAATGTGGGCAAGGTGTTTCTTCGTATCGAAGTGCTCTTGTATCCGTACTAGGAGGAGAAGTGTAGCCTCCGTCTTGAAAAATACCCACCTTATTATATACTACACCATCACCCGAGTTACTAGAGTAATTATAATTTTGCATCGTTTTAATCCAATTGATTTCATAACGAACTTCATCCAAAATATCAGGTATACTGTTTGAAGACTCCGGAAGATTCAGATTCAGATTATCCCAATTTGACTTATACTGCTCATACGATGTAAACAAATCATGAACGGGTTCTGCTACAAAACTCACATATCTATTAGGATCACCTGCATCTATCCACCCACCTGATATACTCCTTGTAGGATTGCCACCCGCAGATGTAACAACGGCACTGGATTGATTGGATGCATTATACCAAGCTCCGTCTTCCCAGGTTTTTCCAGCGGCAAATCCAGTGGTATTAGACGATGGAGTAACTTTATTAAAGTTTGCACGTTGGTAATAATACATGTTCATGGCACGTTTCAAAACGTCCGTATACACATTAGCGTCAATTTTGAAAACATAACTATCTACATAAGCTGTAGAAGATGTATATACCCGAACCTTAAATGTACCAACAGTAGTGACAGAACTAAAGTCAAACCAATAGCCTTTATCTCCACTGAAAGAATCAGTATTGCCGCTTTGCCATTGAGTAGGTAATGCTTGGTACTCGACAGTTTCTGCATTATTTGCACCAATCTTAATTAACTGAACATTTTGAGATCCCGGATTATAGGGCACTACGCCAGCTTCAGAAGAATTGAAGCCATTAACAGGCTTTGAAATTATTGCAACTTTCTTGGCACTAGGAATATAGCCAAACTGATCAACTGCAATATACGTTTTTTGAGACAAACTTTGAGCCATACCGTTTTGACCAAAAATCAAAATGGATAACATAAGCGTTGCTCCTTTGAGCAAGGCAGTAAATTTTTTTTTCATTGTAAAATTTTAATTTGAATAGGTTTTTAAAAATAGATGAAATACTTTTCAGGGTAGGTTAATTCTTATAGGCAGTTTCGTTTAAAGGTTGACAATTATATTTTAGGTATTCGAAGTCACAAATATATATTTTGATTTCAACACCTAAAACAAAATAGCATTATTTTAATATTTTTTATAATAAAAGTAAAATTGTATCATACCTATATTTTATCAAACACCCCCAAAAAATAATACAGAGAGGAGAATATGATAAAATTTATAATATTTAAAGATGAAAAAATAGTATTATTGTACTACAATTTGAAAGAAGAAATGGAATATATTGTATCATATATGACAATATCTGCAACAAAAAATCCCATTACACATTTTTTAATCAAAATTTGCAATTAGATTGATAATATTGTATCCAGTATTTATGTTTAAATAGTAGTCATTTTTACTAATCCAAACTTAAACAAATCAAAAATCCATTTTAAAGAACAGGAAATAAAAAAAATGATTACCAATAAGCACCACCCATGTTATTCGAACGCTAGTATAATTTTTTACTAACAACCTCATTCTAAAATTGTTTCTAAAGTCCTGAACGAAACTATTGATATTTATTTTCAATACCGCTTCAAAAACAACTTGATTTAAGCTAACTTTGTATCCCGTAATCAATAAATCATCAGAATGTCATTGAGCGGGAAATCAAAAAAAACCAAGTATATTTTTGTTACAGGAGGCGTTGCTTCTTCACTTGGTAAAGGCATAATTGCCTCTTCACTGGCCAAACTCCTACAATCTAGAGCTTTATCGGTTACAATTCAAAAATTGGACCCCTACCTAAATGTGGATCCAGGCACTTTAAACCCATATGAACATGGTGAGTGCTACGTAACAGATGACGGAGCAGAAACAGATCTTGATTTAGGTCATTATGAAAGATTCTTAAATGTAAATACTTCTCAAGCTAACAATGTAACCACAGGAAAAATTTACTACAATGTTTTAAGTAAAGAGCGAAGAGGTGACTTTCTAGGAAAGACAGTACAAGTAATTCCACATATTACAGATGAAATAAAACGAAACATACTGGCTGTAGGTAGTACTGGAAAATTCGATATAGTAATTACTGAAATTGGCGGATGTGTGGGTGATATTGAATCCTTGCCATTTCTAGAGGCCGTTCGGCAACTAAAATGGGAATTGGGTGAAAAAAACATGCTAACCATCCACCTGACACTTGTTCCTTTTCTTAAATCTGCTGAGGAGCTAAAAACCAAACCTACCCAGCACTCGGTAAAACAATTACAAGAGGCGGGTATTCAGCCCGACATAATTGTTTGTCGCACAGAGCACTCTTTACCGCAAGATATACGTCGTAAAATTGCTCTTTTTTGCAATGTTGACGCCAAGTCTGTAATTGAGGCTATGGACGCCAAAACCATATATGAAGTTCCGCTTTTGATGCAAAAAGAGAAACTCGACCAACGTGTATTATATATGCTGGATCTGTATAATGACAAAGATGCAGATATGGTCAAGTGGAAAGAGTTTTTGCATAAATTGAAAAATCCGGAAAAAACGGTAAAAATTGGTCTAATCGGTAAATATGTAGAACTCAAAGATGCCTATAAATCCATCATAGAGGCTTTTATTCATGCAGGTGCTGAAAACTCATGTAAGGTAAACATTGACTGGATACATTCTGAAAGTCTTCTTCCTGAAAATGTAACAAGTATTTTACAAAATCTTGATGGCGTATTAGTAGCACCTGGATTCGGAGAAAGAGGTATTGAAGGAAAAATAGAAGCTATACGATTTGTAAGAGAAAATAATATTCCATTTTTTGGAATATGTTTAGGCATGCAAATGGCTGTTATTGAATACGCCCGTAACGTTTTGGGATTATCTGATGCCCATTCTACAGAAATGGTTAAGGATACACCAAATCCTGTAATTGATCTCATGGAAGACCAGATTCATCAAGAGAATAAAGGAGGCACAATGCGATTAGGAGCTTATTCTTGTAAAATCGCAGATAAAACCCTGGCTAAAAAGATTTATGGTAAATCTAAAATTTCTGAAAGGCATCGCCACCGTTGGGAATTCAATAATTCATACACAAAAGCATTCACCGAGGCTGGAATGGTAATTAGTGGGATTAATCCAGAAAACAACCTTGTTGAAATTGTGGAACTTCCAAGAAACAACTTCTTTATTGGAGTGCAGTTTCACCCCGAACTAAAAAGTACCGTTTTAGTCCCCCACCCTATATTTGTTGACTTCGTAAAAGCGGCTATAGACTTTCAAACTAGTAAAACTAAAACTAAGAAGGGAAAATAAACTGTGTTAGTTCAATGAATTGAATATAGCTCAGCTGTTCAGCACGCATAGTAGCATAAGGCAGGTCCTTTGATGTTGTCAAAGGAGAAAGAGCATTTGATAGCATTTTCCTTCTTTGATTAAAGGCTGTTTTTACCACATTTTTAAATTTTTTAAAATCAACGGGTAATTTTTTGTCATAATTCCTTTTTAAAGATATAACGCAGGAATCAACCTTTGGTGGTGGATCAAAAACTTGAGGTCCTATCGTAAATTCATAGTTAATATCATAGTAGGCCTGTAAAAAAACACTTAAAATTCCATAATCCTTATTTCCAGGGCCAGATGCAATTCTCTTCCCTACTTCTTTTTGAAGCATGCATACCACGTGCTCTATTGAATCCACGTAATCCAATACAGAAAAAAATATTTGGGAAGAAATGTTGTAAGGAAAATTCCCAATTATAGTATACTTTGCGTGAGCTGAAAACATATCATCCAACCTCATTTTTAAAAAATCCTCATTAATAATATCCTCCTTAGGAAGATCAAAATGTTCATGAAGATATTCAACGGATTCAGTATCTATTTCGACCACTTTGATATCAAAATCGTTCCTTTTGACCATAAATTGAGTTAGGACTCCCATCCCAGGCCCAATTTCAAGAATTCCTTGTTTTTCTGATTTAGTAGGCACAAGATCTACAATTTGAGAGGCAATCCCCAAATCAAGCAAAAAGTGTTGCCCTAGGTGTTTTTTTGCTTTTACTTTTTTATTCAAAATCCAACTTTAAGTATCCAAAATTAAGGCTAATTTTATAGACATTTTAAAAACCATCGCTTTAAAAATGACTAAGCCTAATGTAGATTTCCTCCAAGAGTTTATTGATCATACATCTGAACTCATTTTTATGCTTTCTGTTGAAGGTGATTTTTGGTTTGTAAACAATGCATTTGTAGAAAGGCTAGGCTATTCTAGAGAGGAAATGCACACCAAAAATCTAGAGTCTATTTTACATCCCGAATATAAAGACGCTGTTTATACGAATCTTGATAGAGTAAAAAATGGTGAAGTTGTACATGATTTTTTAATGGTGTTTAGAACCACCGAAAGAAACAGAATTTATTTACTCGGTGAGGTAACGTGCAAATATCTCAACGGAAAACCTAATTCTTATCGTTGCCTGTTTAGAGATATTACATCCAGAAGAAGAGCTGAAATCGCTCAAAATCTTTACCATACTATAGCACAAATAAATTTGAGCTCAAGAAATCTGGAAGATTTCCTATCTCAAGTACATAAAAACCTCCAAAAGAATATCTATGCGAACAACTTCTTTGTTGCCATTTTTGAGGCCGAATCCAATAGTATTTATTTCCCTTACCACAGAGATGAATATTACGAAACAGGTCAGAGCTATATCAAACGAAATCTAGGAAACGGCATCATAGAGTATGCCATTATTCAAAACAAACCTCTGATCTATAATAAAGAAGAACTTCAATCACTTATCGATAAAGAGAAACTCTTTATTTACGAATCCATTTTGCCTGAAGTAACGGTTCTGGTTCCATTAAAAATTCAAGAAAAATCTATTGGGGTGATTGGCATAAAATCCTATTCTGATGCCACCAAGTTCTCGACTAATGATATGGAATTGCTAGAGTTCGTTAGTGGTCAAATTGCTATTTCGATGGAACGTAAAAAGGCTGAGGAATCATTGATGCTCCAAACTGCCAAGCTTAATGCCATTTTTGATTCGAGCACACATGTTATTTGGACGGTTAATCGTAAACGTAATATTTCTTCCTTTAATAAATACTATTACAATCTCATTTTTGAAAAACTAGGAATTAGCCCAGCAACGGGCGATAGTGTAGAAAAGCTTGGCTGGCGACTAGTGTATCCAGAGGACAAACCCCTTCTTAGAGAACACTACAACCTTGCTTTCAATGGTATACCGCAATATTTCGAAATGCATTGGGGTCAAGTAGACGGGGGCGATGAATGGTACGAATTTTATCTTAATCCCATAATTTCATCTGAGAATGGTGAAATTGATGAGGTGTCTGGTATAGCTAGAAACATTACAGACAAAAAAAATGCCCTATTGAGTATCCAGAGAAGCGAAGGCAAGTTTCGTGATATCATTGACTCATTTATTGATATTTACTACAGAACAGATCTAGCTGGAAATATCACTATGATTTCTCCTTCTGTGCTTACTCATACAGGATACACAGAAGAAGAAGTAACAGGACAGAAAGTTGATAAATTTTTCGAAAACGCACTAGATTCAGCCAAAGGGATAAAATCCTTATTAAAGTCTGGTAGTATTACCAACTTTGAGGTTATGGTAAAACGAAAAGACTTGACTCTGCGTCAGTTTATGCTGAACATACGTATGATCAAGGATTCAAAAGGTATTCCAATCGAGGTAGAAGGTGTAGCTAGAGATATTTCTGATTTAAGAAACGCTACGGATCAACTATTAGTCGCCAAGAATGAAGCTGAGCACTCCTTGAAGGTCAAAGAGCAGTTTTTAGCCAATATGAGCCATGAAATACGTACGCCCATGAACGGAATAATAGGGATGATAGACGTTTTAGGTGAAACTCAGCTTAATCCTGCTCAAAAAGAATATGTAAACACTATAAAAAAATCATCAGAAACGCTCCTAACAATTCTAAATGACATCCTAGATCTTTCCAAAATAGAAGCTGGTAAAATGGAAATATTGTATGTGCCGGTGGACATTCAAGAAATATTACAAAACCTCATAGACTTGTATAAGCAGAAAGCTTTAGAAAAATCAAATATTCTGAGTTTCAAATTAGATTCTAATGTACCAAGATACATAAAAGGCGACCAAATAAGACTATTACAGATCCTTTCAAATCTCACATCTAATGCACTCAAGTTTACGCAGAACGGAAAAGTTACAATACAGGTCTCTACCGATAAAAAATCTTCTTCCAAGCAAATGATTATGTTTAAGGTAATAGATACAGGGATGGGTATTTCTAAAGAGAATCAAAAGAAATTGTTCAATAGTTTTCAGCAACTGGATATTTCTACTAAAAAGTCATTCGGAGGAACAGGGCTAGGATTATCTATATCGAAAGAACTTTGTTCCAAAATGGGAGGAAAAATTGGTCTTGAGTCTGAAGAAGGTAAAGGAAGTACTTTTTGGTTCTCGATTTATACAGAAGAATCGAGCGAAACCGAAATAATAAAAATAAACAAGGAAGAAAATAGTCAAATAAAAATTACTGGATACTTTGACACAAAACAACCTAAAATCTTGCTTGTAGATGATAACTCTATAAATAGAAAAGTAGCTTCCGAAATACTAAAAACTGCAAATTGCATAATTCAAACTGCCAGTTCTGGAAAAAAGGCGATTGAGGTTTACAGCAAAGATCAAGATTTTGATGTCATACTAATGGACATCCAAATGCCAGAAATGGATGGTATTGAAACGACTCAAATTCTAAAAAGCAAGTTTGGTAGTTCCCTCCCACCTGTTGTAGCTATGACGGCGTACTCTATGCCTAACGATAAAGAGAAATTTCTATCTCAAGGGATGGATGACTACATTTCTAAGCCTATAAGAGCCAATAAACTAATCAAAAAAATTAGCGATCTAGTCAATCATGTTTCTGAAGGATCCTATGAAGAAAAAGTAAAAATAGAGTATACAAGATACGATTTTGCTACTATAAATTCTCTGCGAGAAATGGTAGGTAATGAAATGTTATCCTCTGTTTTTGAAGACTTTGAGCGAGAAGCTACTGAACAGATCCAAAATACATTGAATGCATTTAAAATAAACGATGTCACAACTATCCAAAAAGAATTACATACACTCAAAGGGAATTCAGGAACATTAGGACTTACTAAAATCTATGAGATTACAGCAGAAATTGAAAATCCATCCAAAAAGGGTGATTTGGATGGATTTGAAGAAAAATCAAAAATCTTACTTTTGGAGTTTGAACACTTCAAAAATGCGTATAAATCTTGGTAAAATCAGTCTGGAATCCTTAGTACCTGACCTGGATAGATAAGATCCGGATCCTTTAGCATGGGTTTGTTGGCTTCAAAGATCACAGGATACTTCATAGGATCTCCATACATTGCTTTAGCTATTTTTGACAATGAATCTCCTGATTCAACAGTATGATATCTTGCTTCAGGCTCAGGGACCTCTACTTCCATTTGGTTATCTACAGCCTCAACACCATGAACATTACCTACCGCTAAAGCTATTTTTTCTGCATCGGATTGACTTGCTACCTCGCCCGTTATTCGAACTAGATGATCTTGAACATGTATAGATAATGATTTATACGACAATCCCAAGCCTTTTACATGCTCAAGCAAAGCCGAAGCTTTCAACTCTGGAGTTTTTTGAGCAATTTCTTCTTCGTTTTTACCGAATATTTTTTCACCAACTCCTTTAAAAAATGACATTAGTCCCATAAAATTTAGTTTGTTTAAGCTTCAAATCTACACTATTTTGAAGGTGTTTTGTAGATTTTTCGAAAAAAATATTTTTAAAAATATTATAATAGGAATTTACGTTATAACTTTAAAAAAATATTAATAAGCAAAGCATGTATAAGTATATTCTTTCAACAATCATTGCATTATGCTCTCTCCAATCTTTTGCACAAGAAGATCAAGCCATAATTGCTACACTAAATAATTATTTAGATGGCGGCACTAACGGGGATGTTGCTCAGTTTACGAGTGCTTTTTTCCCAGATGCGGTACAAAGAGCAATCGGTAGCACGGGGAGTCCTACAGGTATGACAGTAAAAGATCTAGCAGGAAAAATAAAGCCCGGCCAAAAAATGGAAAGAACAACTAAAATTATTTCATGGTCATATGCAGGTACGGCGGCAACAGCTATCACAGAAACAGAGTACGCTACCAATAAGATCATTGATATGTTAAACTTACTGAAGCTAGGTAACGATTGGAAAATTATCAGTAGAGTGTATTCTAGAATCCAAAAAGAAGAAGCTGTAATCTCTTCGAATCCTACGCCTGTTGCTACAGGTAAAGCTGGTTCTGCCACAAAACCGGCAGCCACAAAACCAAAACCAAAGGCAAACGATGGTTGGTAATTTTTATCAATTGACACTATAAAAGTAAAGCCACCTTATGGGTGGCTTTCTTATTCTAAGAATATTTCACTGGGATTATTTCAGTATATCCAATAAATATTGTCCGTATCCTGATTTCACTAAAGGTTTGGCAACCTCTATAAGTGTCTCTTTTGTGATGAATCCCATCCTATAAGCAACTTCTTCTATACAGCCAATTTTAAGACCTTGACGTTCTTCTATAACTTGAACAAACTGTCCAGCCTGCATCAAGGAATTGAAAGTACCCGTGTCTAACCATGCCGTGCCCCTATTCATTACACCTACATGAAGCTTACCTCTTTCCAAATACACACGATTTACATCTGTGATTTCTAATTCGCCACGAGGAGATGGTTTTATATTTTTCGCAATTTCTACTACGTCATTATCATAAAAATACAATCCTGGTACAGCAAAATTACTTTTCGGGCTTTCGGGTTTCTCTTCTATTGAAATTACCTTCCTATTCTGATCAAACTCCACTACCCCATACCTTTCTGGATCATTCACAGGATAGGCAAACACCATCCCTCCGTCTGGGTCAGCACAAGACTGTAAAAGTTTACTTAGACCTGAACCGTAAAAAATATTATCCCCCAAAACAAGTGCAACCTTATCATTCCCTATAAAATCTTCACCAATTATAAAAGCTTGTGCCAACCCGTCAGGAGAGGGCTGTTCAGCATATTCAAATCTACATCCGATTTGAGTACCATCCCCCAATAGTTTTTTGAAATGTGGCAAATCGTGCGGTGTAGATATGATAAGTATTTCTCTTATGCCTGAAAGCATCAATATAGAGAGAGGGTAATAGATCATGGGCTTATCATAAACAGGCATAAGTTGCTTACTGACAGCTAATGTTAAAGGATGCAAACGTGTGCCGCTTCCCCCTGCTAAAATTATTCCTTTCATTATTGGTGTTATATGTTTAAATTCAACGATTTGAATACATAGATGAATAATACTTCTGATATGATCCTGAAGTTACGTTTTGGATCCATTCAACATTTAAGAGATACCAATCAACAGTAAGGCCTAAGCCTTGCTCAAATGTCACAGAAGGTTCCCAACCCAATGTATTCATTAGCTTGGTGGCATCTATCGCATATCGCAAATCGTGACCTGCTCTATCTGTCACAAAAGTTATAAGATTTCTGGATGTCCCTTGCTCTCTTCCAAGTTTTTGATCCATTACATCGCATAACAAGTGAACTAGATCTAAATTCTTCCACTCATTGTTACCACCTATATTAAAAGTCTCTCCATCTTTCCCTTCATGATAAATTACGTCTATTGCTCTTGCATGATCAATTACATACAGCCAATCACGTACATTTTCACCTTTCCCATATACAGGAAGTGGTTTATTGCTTAATATATTATTAATCATCAAAGGAATCAGCTTCTCTGGAAAATGATTAGGTCCATAATTATTGGAGCAATTAGAAATAACAATAGGCAAACCGTACGTACTCGAATACGCTCGTACAAAATGATCTGAACTAGCTTTAGATGCAGAATAAGGAGACCGAGGATCGTAGGATGTCTCCTCCGTAAAAAACTCCTCTGGATTATGTAACTCACCATATACCTCATCAGTAGATACGTGATAAAAACGTTTTCCTTCATAATTGCCCTTCCATGCATTTTTAGCTGCATTTAGAAGGTTACATGTCCCTATTACATTGGTCTTAACAAAGGCCATAGGGTCCGTAATTGATCTATCTACATGTGATTCCGCAGCCAAATGAATTACGCCATCAACTTCATGCTTAGAAAACAAATCATTTATAAAGACCTCGTCTGTAATGTCTCCTTTTTCAAAAAAGTAATTGGGTTTATCGTCTATATCTTTTAGATTTTCTAGATTACCTGCATACGTAAGTGTATCCAGATTAATGATTTTGTATTGTGGATACTTGTTTACGAAAAGACGTACTACGTGAGATCCTATAAATCCAGCTCCTCCCGTAATAATTAGTGTTTTACTCATTTATTTTGAATTAAATATTTTTTGTTCCCATCGCCATGCATCTTGTAAGGCTTCTTCTAACGTTTTTTGTGTCTTCCAGCCTAGTTTCTCTGAAGTTTTTGAAACATCTGCGTATATTTTCTCGACATCACCACTCCTTCTATCTACAATCTCGTAATTTAGTTTTAGATCATTTGTAGCTTCAAAAGTCTCTATAAGTTGTAAAACACTCACTCCTTTTCCGGTTCCTATATTAAACACATCATAAAAATAGGTTTCTGCTTTTCGAGAGACATATTCTAGTGCTGCAATATGTGCCTTGGCTAAATCATCAATATGTATAAAATCACGTATATTACTACCATCTGGTGTATTGTAGTCATTTCCAAATACGCTGAGTTTGGATCGTTTACCAATGGCTGTTTGCGTAATAAAAGGAACTAGATTAGATGGGACGCCATTTGGCAGTTCTCCAATTTCTGCAGTATGATGAGCACCAATAGGATTGAAATAACGAAGAGATATTGACTTTATGGGTGATTGAGCTCTATACAAATCCTCTAAAATATCCTCACAAATTGCTTTCGAGTTTCCGTATGGTGAGGTAGCTTTTTTCTTAGGTGTTTCCTCAGTAACAGGTATTAGATCAGGTTCTCCATATACAGTACAGGAAGAAGAAAAAACAAAATTCGAAATTTTGTTGGTCATCATTTCTCCTAACAAAACAGTCATTGAACCTACATTATTTGCATAGTATTTCAAAGGATGTTTTACCGATTCACCCACGGCTTTAAAGGCAGCAAAATGTATAACACCATCAACTTTATTTTCAGAAAAAACCTTCCTAAGCAGACTTACGTCACTACAATCACCTTGATAAAAAATAGGCTTTATCCCTAAAATACGTTCGATACCATTGATAACATTGAGGTTAGAATTACTCAAATCATCTATTATTATTGCCGTATGCCCTTGTTCATGTAATTCTACAACTGTATGAGAGCCTATAAAACCTAGTCCTCCTGTTACAAGAATATTCATTGGCTAAGCATTTGTTTACAAATTTGGAATGTAAAATTACTAAAAAAATAAAAGAATTACTCGTTTGGAGCGATCCAAACATTGTTTTCCGGATTAACATCGGGTAAAATTTCTCTTGGGTTCAGTTTTACTTCTTTTAGTTTGACCTGAGTATCAACTTGAAAAACCCATTCAGAAGATTTTTGCCAAATTTCTACAGGCAATTTTATGGTCCTTGTTTTATTATTAATATCCAATATCTCAAGCTCTACAGGCATAGGTAATTGTTGCATGTTTTCTAATGTAATGGTTACCCCATTTTCTGGCTTATTCGATATGTAAGATACATTCTTGATTTTTTGATCTATTAGAAACGCATTCTTGTAGTATCCCGTCCAAAACCAGTTCAAATCCTCTCCCAGTGTGTTATTCATGGATTGAAAAAAGTCCTGAGGTGTTGGATGTTTATATGCCCAATTTTTGATGTATTCACGTAATGCCAAATGAACTCTTTCTTCACCTACGACCGCATCGCCCAATATTTTCAGACCCAAACCAGGCTTAAAATAAGCCATCAAGCCTAAATACTTCTCTGGGCACGCATCAGGTATATTCATGATATTTGGAGATCTTTTTAATGGGTTTGCCATTTTCGAAGTTTTGGTAGGGGAATCATATTCACCTTTGTTAAACTCTCTGGCAGATATCATATTGATATAGGTATTGAACCCTTCATCCATCCATGCATACCTACGCTCATTAGTACCCACAATCATTGGAAACCAAATATGACCAAATTCATGATCCGTCACACCAAAAAGATTTTCTCCTCTTGCATCGGCTCCACAAAACACAATACCAGGATACTCCATACCACTAATCACTCCTCCTACATTGGTAGCAACAGGATACGGATATTCAAACAACATTTTGGAATAAAATTCTATACTATGTTTTGTATACTCTGACGACCTCCCCCATCCATTTGAACCGCCTGCGTTTGCAGGATAAATTGATTGTACAAGTATTCGCTTGCCTGATGGTAACTTTGCAGAGGATGCGTCCCAAGTACAATTCTTTGAAGCAGCCCAAGCCACATCCCTTGTGTTTTTACATTCAAAAGTCCATGTTTTCGAGTCTATAGCATCTGAAGTTTTACTCGCCGTCTGAATCAACACTGTGGAGTCAGAAATTATGGCCTTGGAAAGATTGTCCAATTGAGCCTTGCCCAAAACAACTTTAGAATTTTTCAGTTCTCCTGAACCTACAACTACATAATTTGAAGGTAAGGTTACGTTATATTCCATGTTTCCATATTCCAGATAAAACTCTCCTTGCCCTAAATATGGAAGCACGTTCCAGCCTTCAATATCATCATACACACACAAGCGAGGATACCATTGAGCAAAATGAAAAACACGAGATTCGTCTTTGGAATAAATACCACATCTATCTGCCCCATTCTCAGGCATTATAAACGAAAATTTCATGCTTATATAAATCTTGCCTTTGGGCTGAAGGGGATCTGACAAAAACAATTGAATACGTGTATCATCAATGAATTGTGATTTGAGTATTTCTTTTTCACCGAACATATGATTGGGTTGATGAAATGCTTTATAGGATCCAGAATTAAGTGTATAACTTTTACCTACGACAGATTTTAAAACAGAAATTTCTGAAAGTTGATAACCGCCCTCAAAATTTTTCACACCCCATCTTCCAACTTCAACAGGTGTGGTTCTCGATCCTCTGGATTGTGAAGTGAATTTATTTTGATCCAATTGTAGCCATATAAAATCAAGCTTGTCTGGCGAATTATTAGTATACTCTATAACTAGGTCACCCGACAAAGACTCTTTTTCAGTATTCAATGTACAATTGATTTCATAATTGGCTTGATTCTGCCAATAGTTTGGGCCTGGAATACCTGCTGCTGAACGGTATTCAGTTGAAGGTCTCTGAGAATTCAAGGGATTAAAAACCAAAGCTGGGTCATATATAGACTTCTCCTGTGAGATAGCTAAATTGCAAATACCTATAATACCTAATAAAAGTAACGTGTTTCTCATGCTTTGGGATGTGATTTGGAATGAATTTCTTTGAGTTTTGAGATTGAATTATGTGTATAAATCTGAGTAGCGGATAAACTTGAATGACCAAGCAGATCTTTGATAGCATTGAGGTCAGCCCCTCTATTTAATAGGTGGGTCGCAAAACTATGTCTAATTATATGTGGACTCTTTTTTTGCACTGTACTAACTAGATCCAGGTATGTTTTGACTTTACGCTGAACAAACATGGGGTACAATTTATCATTTTTATCTGTCACAAACAAAAAAGGTCTTTGTTCTGAAAACTGATTCTTTTTAAGCTCCTGATAATTTTGAATTAATCTTTGTAATTCCTTGTGTATGGGTACGAAACGCTCTTTCGCTCTTTTTCCCATCACTTTGATTTTGGATTGAAAAAAGTCCACATCGTTTTCATTTAGTTCTATTAATTCAGACAATCGAATACCCGTACCGTATAATAATTCGATTAATAGGTGATCACGAACATCTGAGAATGAACTACCAAAAACTGACAACTGTTCAAAACTACTGAGACTTCCTTCAGAATAAAAAAATGGTAGTTTCTTAGACATTTTCAAATTTTTAATCCCTTTAGTTGGGTTTTCAGAAATCTCTTTTTTTAGAACCAAAAAAGAAAAAAATGCCTTCAAAGACGCCAATTTACGATTTATACTCGTATGCTGAAGACCTTTTTCAGACAAACACACTATCCATTCTCGAATATCAACTGACTTTGCACTTACAATACTATCACCAGAAAAAAAATCTTCAAAATCAGATATATCTGCTTGGTAGGCTGTAGTTGTGTGTTGCGAAAGTCTTCTCTCTGAATGCAAATATGAAATAAAAAAATCGACCACTTTTCTATTGATAATCTCAATACAAATGTAGTCGATTTTTATTTATTTAAAAACTCGGAATTAATCGTCGATATGTCCGTAAGTCTTTTGCTTATATGCTGCTCTGATGATTTCGAATCTACGCGATACTGAACTCTTTTCAAAAGCTTGACGTCTACGAAGTTCTTTGAGAACTCTTGTCTTTTCAAACTTCTTTTTGAATCTTTTTAAAGCTTTATCAATTGACTCGTTTTCTTTGATTTGTACATGTAGCATAATTTACACCTCCTTTTTATTTCGGACTGCAAAGGTAGATAAAAAAAATATTAATTCAAACGAATCAGACTTATTTCCATGAACAACCGACAGCTTCAGCACATGAGTATTCATTTTTGAGGATAGAAAGTCCATCCCCTGAATCGCAAATATCTAAAAATTGTACTTGATCTTTACTAAATCCAACAAATGGGACGGCCGCTCTAGCCCGTAAGGACTTTTTACCTACACCAATAAATTTTATCTTGGAGTTGGGACTAGACATCACAACCAAAGGGAGAGGCGAAGTCGTGTCTTCGTTTGTCCATCTTTTGATATCTGTATAATCTGGAGCATCTAGATTATCAATAAGTATATGATTATCTATAGAATTATTATTGGTACCGAAATAGAACAGTGAGCGTTTGGCTGGATGCTTACTATCAACTCTTTTTAGAACAACTTTTACGTTTGATATAGTAGCACTTACACTTTCATTACCATTGTAACCTAGGGCAAAAGGTGAGCCGTTCGGATTGTGCATAATGGTCGTATTCTGCACTTTTATACCATCGAAATACAATTTGACTGCATCATCACATACGTCAATATAGCAGTCATTTATTATTGAATTTTGACCAATTGTAAATCCATCAGACTTACTTAGGAAATCAGGATAAGGTCGTGAATTTACAATATGCACTTTATCGGCGATTACTTTGTTTGTACCCCGAAAAGTAACTGCAAAGATCCGAGGGTTTTCTATTAGGATATTCTTAAGAATAACAGTAAGCCCATATATACCAGCAATTTCATTAATGGCTCCATGGTTGTTTCTATTCAGGTAAGAAAGCCTATCGTCTTTTGTATTATGTAAGCCGTCAGACCCCAAAGCCCAATTTTTATTATTTGTACCAAATATCCTACTTGTAAATGGATCATTACCTACTATTTCGATATCGTGATCTACATAAAACCCTCCTATAATTGTTACATTTTTCGAAATCACGAGTTTCTTTATTTCATTGGGTATTCTCCAATGAAAGTAAACGGTGTCATTCTCGTTGGTTGTGAATGCAACCGACTTGGTAATCGTAAATACTCCAGTCGAGGGATCCCACTTTGAATTTTTAGCATTCAATTTAGGATGAATTACGCGAGGGAAGTAGGGCTTGGCTACAAGGCAAAATTGAGCTGATAGAAAGAACACAATTAGCCCCTTAAAAATTGTATAATTCATAGTTGTATAAAAGTTAGGCTCGAGGACTTTTTAGAAAAATATGATTCCCTAACTACAAATATACTAACCTATCAATAAGTTACAAGAATTTTTGTATTTATTTATGATTGAAAAATAGAAGCGTTTTTAATTATACAATAGAAAAAATATGACTATTACAATAATATACTTTTAAATACTAAATTTTGCAATTATCAATAAAGTATTAAACATCATTAAAAACCTATTTATCTAATTAGTGGACTCTTTCGTCACTTTATCAATTACATCTCGCACTACTTCTGAAAAATAGGCACCCATATAAGGCCCATACCAGGACATGGTAGACGTTTCGTAAAGTGGCAGATCGTACCTTTCGTCAGCAGTGACATAACCTACATATGCACCATTGAAACTGGTAACAATAAGTGTCAGCCCTTTTTTAGAAGCATAATCATCTAAAGCTTTCACCAATTCACCAGAAAAATCACAAGGTAGACCTACTTGCAAGACATTACCAATTCTTGCTACCTGAATATGAGTAGGATAATCTCCAAACAACCACCGAAAAACCCACGGCCTTAATGCCCAATTTTGAGCTATTCTTGGAGTAGGGTCTGGCATTGGCAGGGCAATAGTCTTTACCCAGTTTTGATTTCCTTCTACTTTTTTTAGTTTTCTATAATCCATAGCTTTATGCAAACCTTGGGCTTGATTTCGAACCTCCTCCCAATCATCTTTACCTTTTTCTTCAGGTGCCATACTCCCAACAGCTCCCGCCATATAAAGGGCAAAGTTTGAATTATTTTTTTCTACTAAATCTACCCATTCTCCACAATAATCCCTTGAAAGCTGCATAGTGGCGGAATTTACAACGGTGTTATGAGCACCGTAAGAGAGTAATGTTGCCGTTTGTCCATTCTTCTTTGTAAACTTCATAAACCGAACTTCGGGATCAATCCGTGGCTTCGGAACATTGGGAAGCCTGTTATGAATATGACTTGAATCCCTAACTTCTGCATAGGAGATATCTGATAACGGTTGGGTATCTTGTGAACCTAGGATACAAGCAGCTATTTTTTGAGTTAAGAAAGATTCAATTGCTGGATTGTACTCTCCTGCAAACAATTCCCCTGTAAGTGTATTTCCCCACCCACCTACACTGTTGTGCGAATGAGAAGCCGAAAAATATACGTTTTTTATATCTATATTATTTTTTTCGAGAACAATACCCAAGTTTTTATAAATGGATGGAGGTATGATCAACATATCCGCTGATACCCAAAAATAGGAACGCTTGTTTTGCGAAATACAAATTGATCTACAATATACAGAATCGTGCACAGATTCAAAATGCTTACCTCTCCGTTTTCCATAGCCCGCCATAGGAGTTGAATAAACTGGCGTAATATTGACTTTGTTCCACCCCACCGTTGGTAAATTCGTAACTGAGTCAAGAGGATTTTCATTAGATAAATCAACGTTTTCTATAATCTTCTTCCACTCCTGATAATGCGGCTTGGATGCGTAAGGTTCTCTGGGCAAACGAACAATTGAGCATGCTGCAAAAAGTAAAACAAGCACCACAATAGTCAACAAACTATATCCTAAGTATTTAGCTAGTATTCTCACAAACCGTATTTATCTACTAAATAGGAAATAAGTGCGGTATTGGATCTATGTACAATTTGATATACCTCTTCAAAAGCACTTTCGCTTTCGTAATAAGGATCAGGCACAGATTGAGCTCCTCTTACTTCAGGATCATGATCCCGAATCAAAAACAATTTATCAGGAGCAGGAGGTACGCCTTTAGTCTCATAATAAAACGTATGCATGGCTTCAAAATTCTCCTCATCCATGACCACTAAATGATCAAAATCATCTAAATCTGAGACTTTTACCTTTCTTCCTAAATGCGTGAGTTCTATATTATGTTTTTCAGCATTTTTTATAGTTCTCTTATCGGGTCGCTGTCCCGTATGCCACCCTTGTATTCCTGCAGAATCTACCTCAAAAGCATGCGAAAGACCTCTTTCTTCTGTAATTACTCTAAACGTTGCTTCCGCTATAGGGCTTCTGCATATATTCCCAAGGCAAATAAAAAGTACTTTTCTCATTCTACACTATCTGATTCTTTTATAAGTTTATCATTTTCATCAACCATAATAAAAACCGTTTCATTTGGCTTTTTCATAAGGTATTTTTCTCTCGCGTAGGCCTCAATACTATTCTTTGACTCAAACACGCTAGCCTCTTCAATCTTTATCCTTTCTAATTCTTTATCGAAGTGTTGTGATTGTTTATTTAGTGACCTGACTTGTGAATACATTTTTGCCAAATTCATAATATTGGATCTGTCAAAATACATTACCCAAACAAAAAACGCTATACCTGATAATATATACAATCCGTATTTACGGAAGAAGGGACTTGAAACTATGTACATTAGAAAAGCTTTTTCAATCCAAAAATAATCCTTTTTTTTGAATAATAAAAGTAAACTTAAACCCAAAATCAGTATTAGACTTATTGACGAAATATTGTTTGACAAAGAAGCTACAAAGTACGATCGAAAAGGTATCGAGATACCTTTGAGAGAGTTCTGAAGTAGATTCAAAGTAAGAAGCGGTAGCTTCCGAAAATATTTTTAGTCCATTTCTAATTCGGATTTTAGGTTAAAATCAATCTATCATATAAGTAATAGACTGTAAGCCATACCAAATTGCTTTATACCAACAAATAAATACAAAAAAAATACCGCCCATTTAGAGCGGTATTTATCATATAATTAGTTTGATAATTAAAACTTCAAACCTGGGAAATAAGCATTCGCTCCTAGACTCTCTTCAATTCTTAACAATTGATTGTATTTTGCCATACGATCAGAACTAGAAGCAGACCCCGTTTTGATTTGTCCTGTATTAAGTGCTACTGCTAGATCCGCAATCGTCGAATCTTCGGTTTCTCCTGAACGGTGTGACATAACACTTTTGTATTTATTTCTGTGTGCTAAATTAACCGCGTTGATAGTTTCCGTCAATGATCCGATTTGGTTAACTTTAACAAGTATTGCATTGGCAATGCCTTTATCTATACCTTGTTGCAAACGTGATACATTCGTTACAAACAAATCATCACCTACAAGTTGGATTTTACCTCCTGAAAGTTTGGTATGTTCAGCCCATCCAGCCCAATCATCCTCAGCCATTCCATCTTCGATAGAGATAATAGGGTATTTATCAACCCAAGTATTCCAATAAGCCGCCATTTCAGAAGAATTTAGTTGCTTACCACTCGATTTTTTAAATGTATATAAACCTGTTTTCTCATCATAAAATTCCGAAACAGCAGCATCCATAGCTATAAAGACATCTTCACCTGGTTTAAAACCTGCCTTTTCGATAGATTGTAAAACTATTTCAATCGCTTCTTCGTTGGAACCGATATTAGGTGCAAAACCACCTTCATCACCTACGTTTGTACTATAATTTTTAGACTTTAATACCTTTTTTAGATTATGGAAAATTTCCGTTCCCATACGCAAAGACTCAGAAAAAGTATCTGCTTTGGCAGGTACAACCATAAATTCCTGAAAATCAATAGAATTATCTGCATGTGAGCCTCCATTCAAGATATTCATCATCGGAACAGGAAGCGTGTTTGCGTTAACCCCTCCTATATATCTAAACAGTTCTTGACCTGATTCTTGAGCTGCAGCTTTGGCTACCGCCATAGAAACACCTAGAATAGCATTAGCTCCCAATTTTCCCTTATTGGAAGTACCATCTAAATCAATCATTAATTTATCAATGGCATTTTGCTCAAATACATCAAAACCTAAAAGTTCTTCTGCAATGGTTTCGTTTACATTTTTAACGGCATTCAATACACCTTTACCCATGTATACTTTATCATTATCATCTCTTAATTCTACCGCTTCATGGATACCCGTAGAAGCACCTGATGGAACTGCTGCCCTTCCGACAAAACCGTTTGAAGTAGTTATATCAACTTCAACAGTAGGATTACCTCTTGAATCGAGGATTTGACGAGCGTGAACTTTTACAATTTGACTCATTATTCTAATTAATTATTGATTATTACAATTTTTTATAAAAATGTTAAAAATTTTGTGTTTTTTTTAGGAAAAACATTCGCAATTTAGGTATTTAATTGTGTTGGAAAAAATTATGCACCAACATTAAGTTATGTACTGCAAATTATCTCGATATTTACGAAATAAAGTGAGCTATTTTAATTAAGCCCTAGCATACATTGAAAAAAGTCAGAAAGTCATTCGTTCTTTGTGGACTATGTTCACTACTACTATTTATTTATACACCTCTTATTTCGCAAAAAAACACACCGCCCCAAAAAGGAATCGAAAATAAAAGTCGTAAACAGTTTTCATATGGTAGTTTAAGTGAGCGGCTTCATATTTCTGAGATTGTGGCCAGTAATCTTTCGACGATTGAGTTTAATGGTGTTTATTATGATTGGTTTGAAATACTGAACAATACACCCAATAATATTGATCTTGCAAGTTACTATTTATCAGATCTTGCTACCAATCTTACTAAATTCCAACTTTCTTCCACTCCTGGTGAAAATGTAATTCTAGCAGGTGAGACTAAGATTTTTTGGGCAAGCAGCTTGCCGAATTTAGGTTCTAATCATACGAATTTTTCGCTTTCACAAAATGGCGAGGCCGTTATACTCACTGCTCCTGATGGCGTTACTATTATTGATCAAGTTGCATTCCCCAAACAAAGAACAGATGTATCATATGGTCTAGATTATACCGGAAATGGCGTTTATAAGTACTTCAGACCCACAAGTCCAGGTGCTGACAATGACCTTAATAATTCTTATTTAGGCATTCTGAATCCCGTAACATTTTCGCAATCAGGGAGCTTCTATAATAGCCCATTTACACTTTCAATAACAAATCCTAACCCTGGCTCCGATATAATTTATACTTTAGATGGATCAAATCCAGATAGCTTAAAAGTTAGCAACCCTACGTTTTTTTCTTATAAAAATGTCTATCCTGAATTACCAGGTGATCCATATGGACCTTTATTAACGGCAAGTTATGAGAGCTTCAAATACAATTCAGGAATCACTATCAGTGATCGAACGTTTACAGACACAAACTACGTGAGTAATTTTGCCTCCTCATACCACAGTTTCCCATTTTATTTACCCACATATCCAGTAAAAAAAGCGAACATTGTTAGGGCCATCGCTCACAAGCCAGGCTATCTAGCGAGTGAAATTGTGACCAATACCTATATTTATTCTTCTTCAGGACAAAATCCTTATGGTGTACCTATTATTTCTACAGTTTCATCCAATGATAATCTCTTTGATTACAATACGGGGATATATACTGCTGGTTACCGTTTAGATCTATGGCGACAATTTGATCCAATGGGTGACGCTAATCTTTGTGCCCCAGGAAACTACTCGCTAAATGGAAGCCTGTATGAGAGGTCTGGAAATTTTGAGTATTTCTCTGGGAATAGTCGCGTCATCAATGAAGCTTTAGGATTCAGGATCAATGGAAATTGCAGTGCTACAATTCAACAAAAAGCACTTCGTTTTTATTCAAACACAAAATTCAACAATTTCTCTTTTTTCTCTAGTCATCCTAGTTTAAAGCATGATAGGATTATAGCTAGACAGTCTGGGAACGACTTTTTCGGGACTATGTTTAAAGATGCTTTTGTTCAGAACCTAACAAAGAGCTTAAATTATGCCACGCAAAAGTATCAGCCAGCAGTAAGCTTTTTAAACGGAGAGTATTGGGGAATTCTAAACATGCGTGAACGTTATGATAAGTACTATTTCAAAAACATTTACAATACCCCTATCGACAGTATAGACCTACTCAAAATTGCATATTACCAGACAGATATAGAAGAAGGTAGTGATTTTACATATGAAGCATTTAAATCCTCTGTATTGACCTACAACATGACGGATTCATTAGCATTTGCTTATTCAAGTTCTTTCTTTGATGCTTCGAGCTTAATTGATTATCAGATAACCGAAACCTTTATTTCTAATCAAGATTGGCCAAACAACAATTTAGGCGTTTGGAGAAAAACAAAATCATATGTTGAGAGTACCAATAATAATGTAAACGATGGTCGATTTCGATGGTTTTTCTACGATGCTGACTGGAGTCTAGGTTTTAGCGGCTCACAACCTGATACGCAATTGCCTTCAGAATTAATCGAAAAACCAGGGAACGAAATTTTCAAAAAATTATTGACCAACCCTGACATAAAAGAGAATTTTGCAAGTAAGTATGCCGATGTTTTAAATTCCATACTCAGACCCAGTTATTCTGTAAATATTTACAATCAAATGCAGAACCAATATCGTCCTCTTATTGGTGATCAAATTAGAAGATGGAAAGGCATAGCAGACTCTCTCACTTGGGAGAACAACTGCCAAAACATAAAAAATTATTTATCCAATAGACCCACATACATTTGGGATGATCTAAGCTACTACTTAGGACTAGATTCAACATTTCTGCTAACCCTTATTACAAATGATTTCTCCAAAGGATATATCAAAGTAAATACACTTACACTTGATAATAATCAGGTTGGGATTGACCCCAACCCCTCCAATTGGACAGGTAGATATTTCAGGAATTTGAAGATACAATTGACAGCAGTACCAAGAGCGGGGTATGAATTTGTGAAATGGATTAAGAATGGAATAGATGTGATTAGCCCTACATTAGAAATTTATGAAAATGAAAATGTAACATATCAAGCTATATTTCAAATTATAGGCGGTACTCCTACACAAATACCTACCCCCTATACATTAAGCGGATGTAGTTATAAAATGCTAAGTTGGCCTTCCAATTCGACTGCTTCTTCTTATCCAGCCAATATGAGATTTGTTTACTATAGTGTATCAGACCCCTTGTTAACAAGTACTACTATAAGCGGCTATACCACAGGAGCTTATAATCATACATCACGTACTAGAATTATGGGGAATGGATCACGCGGGTTTTCTTTTTATAATGTCAACAATACAGCCATAAATAATGGCTATCCAAATCTAAAGTTGGGAGGAGCTATTCTAGGACTTAATACTCAGAACATTGATTCTGCTAGTGTTTCGTTCAAAGCTAGAACATTAGCTGCAAATACCCGTAAATACGCTATAAGACTTCAATATAGGATTGGGGAAACAGGTGCATTTTTAGACTTTAGCCCACCTGTTGTTTACCAGGGAAAAACAGTGATTGATTCTACATCATTCAATAATATAAGAATACCACAATCTATTATAGGTCAGCCATATGTACAATTATTGTGGAAATATTATTATACAGGTACAGGCACCAGCGGCAATAGAGATCACCTCGGCCTAGATGATATAGAAATAAAATCATTTAAATCTGAGAATTTAAATGCGAATGGACAATATGCAATAGTCAATTACCCTTCTAATGTAACGATTAAAGGTACTATTCAGAATTCCGAGCTATATTATCGAGCAAGCAACAGTATTTTGCTACTACCTAATTTCAGTGTAAATTCTAGTAATATTTTTGAAGCTAAAATCCAAACTTGTGCAAATCAATAGATCAATTATTTTCGGATTATTTTTTGTATTTTGTTTTTTAAATTCTAAAGGGCAATCTTTTAATTCGCAAGAGTTTAAAGATAGATTTTACAAATCGACAGAACGAATTCTACTTGATATACGCAATCCAAGATTGTATCAAAAAGCTCATATATCGAAATCTGTAAATTTAGATTTTGAAGAGGATGATTTTGAAAAAAAAATAAAGACTTACAATAAAAAATCCGAAATTTTTCTTTATTGCCAAAATGGATCCTATAGCAGTGAAGCATATACATTTCTGACAGAAATTGGCTTTAAAAATATACGTATTTTGGAGGGTGGATTTGAAAACTGGGTAAGGACTCCCATGCCGTACGTATCAAGCCCAAGCTTTACGGAGACGCTTTCTATTTACACCAGTGAAGATTATAAAAATCTATCTATTCGCTTCGAATTAGTCGCATTCACATTTATAAAAGACGATTGCTTGGCATGTCAAGACCAAGAAAAAGTCTTGAATGAGATAAAAACAAAGTACCCCAATCTACGTGTCATAAAAATCAACGCCGAGGATAATCTTACGCTTTCTGAAAAACTACAAATTAAAGAAAAACCCACTCTAATTTTGTACAAAAGTTCTCATCAAATCTGGAGGCATACAGGTTTAGCTAAAAAAGAGGACCTAGAAGCAGTTTTGTAAAAAAGAGCTTTTTTAGTATCTTTGACCTCTTATAAACTGCAAGATGATAGCCTTTCTTAAAGGAAAAATTACTGAAAAAGACCCCACCCATGTGTTACTTGATGTGCAGGGGGTAGGCTATTATGTTAGGATATCGCTTCAAACATACGCTACATTTACATCTGATAATGAATCCGTATGTTTAAACACAGTTCAAATTTTCAGAGAAGATAGCCAAACCCTATTTGGATTTGCTACGAAAGATGAAAAAGAGCTTTTTGAACATTTGATAAGTGTTTCTGGAATTGGTCCTAGTATAGCCTTGGTATTTTTATCTTCTATGTCAGGAGCAGAGATTAGACAAGCTATCATATCAGAAGATGTAAGGACTATTCAAAACATCAAAGGAATTGGAGCAAAAACTGCACAAAGAGCTGTTATAGAGCTAAAGGATAAATTGAAAAAAGAAATCATTAGTGAAGGAATAAATCCTGGTCTTTTTGCAAAAGCCAATCTTAGTTTACGTTCAGAAGCGTTAACAGCATTGGTTACTTTGGGTATTCCAAAACCAGCAGCAGAAAAAAGTATCGATATCATTTTAAAGAGAACAGGAGGAGATATAAGTTTGGAAGAACTCATAAAACTAGCATTAAGATAAAACCCTTATTAAAATAGAATAAATTTCGTCTGTATTCGTTAGTTCTTAGATGTACAGAGAAGAGTAAACCACAGTATGGCATATAAGAAAACGAATTACCTACTACTTCTTTTTTTGATGTTATGTAGTTTGGCATACGGACAAAAAAAGGGAATCAAAAAAGACTCAACTATTACCAAAAAACCATTGTCAACTGCTGGAGCATCTAGCGTTACGATTGCCAAGGACACTATCCCTTTTAAAAATGCAAAAGTATCTTTTCTTGAAAACTGGAAAGACACATACTTACAGAGAATAGTAGATCAGCCTTCTCCTTTCTTATCGATTTACCCAGATACAGTTAAATCGGACGTACAATTGAATATAAAAAACAAGACTTTTGAGTTTACTGAGAAATCCGCTGCTCAGCTAGATTATAAACCCAATCAACTCCTAAACATTGATCAATACAATTCTATAGTGAACCAGTCCGTAAAGAAAAGCCTTCTTAGGGATTATGAAAAACTACAGGATGGTAATTCCAAATTTGGAGGTAAAAAACTCAATCCTTTGCTGGGAGATAATAAAATTTTTGATCGGCTGTTTGGTGGGAAGATTCCAGAATTTATGCCAAATGGATTCATAGGTATCGATTTAAGAGCAGGCTCCCAGTTTATAGATAATCCCAGCACTCCTATTGCTTTAAGACGTTCACCAATTTTTGATTGGGATCAACAAATAGCTGTAAATTTTAATAATTTATTTAATGGATCGGGCTCTGAAGGAGCAGATGGACAAGAAAACCTACCTAATATCCCTAATCTTGATAACGCCAAAGAAGAACTCTACAAAAACCCGCAGCTATCGGATCTAAAAAATGTTTTAGGTAGAGCAGGACAGGTAAAAGAAAAAATGCAAATAACAGGAAATTTTGACACCAAATCTGCATTCAATTTCGAAAACAGATTCAAACTTGCCTTCAAAAATGACCCTGAAGACATACTTCAAAAAATTGAGCTTGGCAATGTTAGTATGCCTAACAGAAGCCAGCTAATCCCAGGAGTTCAAAATCTTTTAGGGGGGAAAATAGCTCTAAAATTTGGACACTTAGATATCACTGCCGTTGGAGCTCAACAAAATTCTCGTACACAATCTATATTAATTAATAGCGGAAACCAAAATCGTGGGTTTGAGATTCGCTGTGACAATTATGACGAAAATAGGCATTTTTTCCTTTCTCAGTTTTTTAGGGACAATTACGAAAAATCTCTGGGGAGGCTCCCAGTGGTAACCTCGGGAGTACGTATCACTCGTGTTGAAGTTTATGTTACCAATCGTACAGCCAATGTAAGTAGTATGAGAAGCCTAGTTGGCTTATCTGACTTGGGAGAAACAAAACCCTATAAAACCAATGTTGTTACTCCTAATAGTGGCATTATAGCTGCCGACAACCAAGCCAACAATTTATACAGTTTAGTCAATAGCAATTCAACTGTAAGGAGTATTGATAATACTTCTAGGGTATTAAGTGGCCTATCACTTACCAATGGGGAAGATTTTGAGCTACTTCGAGGAGCGAAAAGACTTACGGATAGAGAATTTGAAATACAGCCTGAGCTTGGTTACATAAGTCTCAATACACCGCTACGAAACGATGAAATACTGGCTGTCGCCTACGAGTACACCTACCAAGGTAGACCCTACAAGGTGGGGGAACTCACAGAAGATTACGTTAGTAGAAAAGAGGATGAGGTAATCATGCTCAAGCTTATAAAATCATCCACCATCAGAAATAGGCTGAACAATCCTATGTGGGATTTGATGATGAAAAACGTATATATGCTATCCCAATCCCAAATCAAAAAAGAGGGATTTCAGTTACGTATTGTATATAAAGATGACGCAACTGGGCTTGATTCACCCAATTTCAAAGAGGGTAATTTGGCTAACAAACCAATTCTTGAGGCATTAGGCTTAGATAGACTTAATTTTAACCTTGACCCCTTAAATGATGGTAATTTTGACTATATAGAAGGTGTTACTATTTCCGAAAAATACGGTATGGTTATCTTTCCTGTTTTAGAACCCTTTGGTAGTCATTTAGCTGGCAAACTATCTGACAAAGCACTTTCTGACAAGTATGTATTTAATGAATTGTACGATAAGACACTCTCCGATGCTCAACAAGTAACCTTAAAAAACAAATTTTTCTTAGTAGGAAGTGTACAATCCAGTGGTACGGAAATAAATCTCCCCTTGGGAGCCTCAGGTTCTTCTGTGCGGGTATATGCTGGTGGAACAGAGCTCAAAGAAGGTGTGGACTTTACCGTAGATTCGCAGCTTGGACGGCTTATGATTACAAACCAAAGTATCATGAGCTCAGGACGTCAAATTCGTATTGATTATGAATCTCCCGATTTGTTTCAAAGTCAAGTACGTAGGTTGTTTGGACTTAGACTTGACTATACCTTGAGTCGCAACTTGAGAATTGGAGGTACATTCATGAATCTTCGTGAAGCTCCACCCGGCCTTATTTCACGTACATCCATAGGGAATGAACCCGTTAACAATTCCCAATGGGGAATTGACCTAAATTGGAAAGCAGACCTTCCAAACCTTACCCGATTCTTAGATGCTTTACCCGGCATTCAAACCAAAGAAAAGTCTAGCATAATATTGAATACAGAATTTGCTCAGTTGAGACCGGGCGTTAACAACAAAAGAATCAATGGAAGCTCGATGATAGACGACTTTGAGTTTGCAAGAAATACAAATGACCTTTCTCGTCAACAGAATAAATGGAGATTGGGCTCAACACCTCTTTCTATATTAAATAGGATTGGTAAAAATGCATTAGGCCAAAATCCGTATCTGTATAATTATAATCGTGCGGTTATGTCAATTTATACGATTGATCCCACTACATATATTAACGATGGCTTTGGAGGGGGTGGACAAGTTCCACAAGAAATCGCACGTAAGGCTTCCAATAACATATATGAAAAAGCGTATTCCATAAATTCTATCTTCCCCGGAAGATCCTTAAATGTACTACAACAAAGCCTTCCTTCTCAAATACTGGATGTTTCGTTCTTCCCAAAAGAACCGGGTATGTATAATTACAATCCAAATCTTACACCAGAAGGCTATCTTGAGGACCATAAAAAGAGTTTTGGAAGTATAATGAGAGGTCTGACTTTTGACGCTGACTTTGATAATGCGAATATAGAAATTCTAGAATTTTGGCTCTTGGATCCATTCAAGGATGCAGTCAATGATGGGCAAGCCAATGGTAATAAGAAAAATATAATGGGCGGTAAATTTAAAATCCACCTAGGAGATGTATCTGAAGATGTGATTCCTGATAGTAGATTTAACTTTGAAAACGGAATCAAAAAAGATTCTAAATTTTCGAAACCAGATACAACAAAATGGGGATATGCCCCTAAAACTCAATTTACGACAGACGGTTTTGATACCCAAGAATCCACTAGAAAGTCGCAAGACGTCGGATTGGACGGTCTAAGTAACAACGAAGAACAAACTTTTGGACACATTAAAGAATACTTAGATCAAGTTAGTACTAAGGTAAAACCTGAAGTTTATAAGAAAATACAGGAAGACCCCTCAAGAGATGATTTTAAATTTTTTCTAGATACAAAATTTGATGAAAACCCAGGCATCTCTCTATTAGAAAGATTTAAGGGCTATTTGGGATTTGAAAATAATGCTCCCTTAAGTGAAAGCTCCAATTCTGGATATACTCAATCTGTATCCAACACGGCCGACAAAGAAGATATAAATCAAGACAACACAATTAACGAAATCGAAGATTATTATGAATATGAACTAAACCTAAAGCCCGAGGAATTAGAAGTCGGTAAGCAAAATATAGTAGATAAAGTCAATGCAGAAGGTGCTGATTGGTTTTTGTTCAGAATACCCATTAAATCTCCTACTCGAAGTTTCCCTACTGATAAAGAAGGATTCAAATCTATGCGGTTCATTCGTATGGTGGCAGAGGAGTGGGATGAGCCTGTGGTATTACGATTTGCCTCTTTACAATTGGTTTCGAATCAGTATAGAGTTTATGAAAGCAAACTTGATGATTCCAGTAATTTTGAAGTAAAAGAGACTGACATAAACGTACAATTTAATGTTTCTTCCGTCAATGTAGAAGAAAATGGATGTCCGCAAGATGGTGATTGCAATATTAAAAAAGGTACAATCCCTTATGTGGTTCCACCGGGATTTGTACGAGATTTTGATCAAAATTCAGTTAATCAAATCATTTATCAAAATGAACAATCTTTGCGTTTGACTGTTAGTAATTTACCGGGAGGTAAGGCACGTGCCATTTTTAAAAACACACAATCCGATTTAAATATGTACAAGCGTATAAAAATGTTTGTGCATGCTGAAAATAAAGGAAATGCCCCAGATAGTGCTGGAGCATTTTTACGAATTGGTACCGACCTTAAAAACAATTATTACGAGATAGAAATACCTTATCTGCGAATGACCATTGATACTAATTCCAAGGATCCAACCGTAATTTGGCCCTCAAAAAACGAATTTGATATCCCTTTAGACGAGCTTAGAAATCTTAAACTAAAACGAAATCGCTCCAATGCTCCATTTGATAAAATTTATGGA
The DNA here is from genome assembly GCA_051649345.1 of Leadbetterella sp. GTDB lineage: Bacteria > Bacteroidota > Bacteroidia > Cytophagales > Spirosomataceae > Leadbetterella. The sequence goes on from JBOFGX010000173.1 coordinate 41,595, forward strand.
GGTGATACATTAGTGAAAATATTAGGAACTGAATCCGGAATTGATGATTTTGACTCCAATCCAACTTTCGAGCGTAATTACTATCTCCGTATAAAAGGCAATCCTGATTTGGGTAATATTATGACAATGATGATCGGTATCAAAAACAATGATCTTAATGATAAAATTGGTATTGAATTCACGACCTGGTTTGATGAATTCCGTGCCTTTGGTTTTGATACAGAAACAGGCGAAGCCGGTATTTTTTCATCCGATATCAAACTTGCCGACTTAGCCACAGTTTCATTAAGTGGTAACTTCAAGAACTATGGGTATGGAGGTGTGCAAGATAGAATTTCTATGCGTTCCAGAGAAAAGAGTATAGGATTTGGGGTGGCTAGTACAATAGAATTGGATAAATTTCTACCATCCAAATGGGGATTATCTGTTCCTCTGTTTGTTAACTTCGATCAACAACGAATAACCCCTGAATTCAATCCATTGGATCCTGATATACGATTAGACGATGCTATTTCAAATAACGAACTAATACCTAATGAGAAAAAGAATAAATATCAAGAAAAATTTAGCCGAAAAATAGTTCAAGAAGTATATACGACCAAAGGATTCAATTTTACAAATGTACACAAAGTAAAGACACAAGAGAACCCCACCAATCATTTTTATGACTTAGAAAATTTCAGTCTCTCTTATGCTAAAAATTCCATAGAAAGAAGAAACTTCCTTGTCTATCAGTACTTAGCAACACAAAATCGAGCAGGTCTTAGTTACCAATATTCTCCCAAACCCAGATCTTGGACTCCGTTTGACAAGGCAAATAAAATGGACAAGAGATTTATCAAAAACTTTAAAGATCTAAACTTTGGCTTTATTCCTACAAACATTGGATTTCGTTCAGACTATGACAGAAGCTCTATTAAAAATCTGTTTCGAGGACCCAATTTAGATACTACGGGAGTTAAGCCAAATATCATTAAATACTTCTTGGGTAATCGATACTATGATGCCCAGTGGGAGTTCACAAAATCTATAAGCATTAGCTATTCTTCCCAAATGACGGCAATACAAGACGATATTGATTCAATAACAATTAAAGAAGTGGATTTTCTTAAAGGTATATCTAGGCGAGGAAGACCCAAAAATTTTGTTCAGAAAATACAAGCTACCTATCAAATTCCCTTGGATCGTTTCTTTTTGCTTGATTGGATCAAGATGGATTCTCGATACAACAACAATTATGGTTTTCAGGCCGGTTTTTTCGAAATTAAGAACGGAAAACAACTCAATGAATTTGGTAATATGGTAGAGAATGGAAGAGAATTTGGATTGTCTGGAAAGGTAGACTTAGTAAAGCTATACAACAAACTTAAGTATTTAAAAGCGGCGAATACACCCAAAACACCTCCCAAGAAGTTCACGCGTGCACCTGGAGATGACGAAGTCATAAAAATACCACCTCCACAAGTGGGCAAGACATTGGCAAGATTACTGATGGCCATACGAGGAATAAACTTTAATTTAAGTCTAATAGAAACAACTCTTTTACCCGGATTTTTACCAAGTCCTACATATTTTGGATTGGATCATAATAACAAAATGGCACCTGGTCTTGAATTTGTCATGGGAGCTCAAAACTCCAATATTCATAAAATAGCCGCACAAAAAGGCTGGCTATCCAGCAGTATTATTCAAAATAATCCTTTTACGCAAACGAGGGCATTTAAGTTTGATTATAGTACGAGTATAGAACCTTTTAAGGGTTTCAGAATGGTCATTAAAGGTAATTTGAGTCGGGGAGATTCTTACCAAGAGTTATATAGGACAGGCGAAGTTGGCGGTGGCTTTAAGACCTTGAATTCAGAATCTCCGCTAGAATCTGTTAGCAGCTATAAGAGCCTGAATCCCGTACGAAATGGCAATTTCACGATGTCCTTTTGGTCATTCAAAACCGCATTCCGTAGAGTAAGTCGAGATTCTGCTACACTTTATCAATACAAGGTATTTGACAATATGGTTACTAACCGTGATAGTATTAAAACCAAATTAGAACAAATTAACGCTGGAGGCGAAATGGGCAGATATGACATAAATTCACAGGATGTTCTTATTCCCGCGTTCTTTAGTGCATACAGCGGCCAAAGTCTGGACAAAATATTTAGAAAGTCTCAAAAAAGAGGTAGTAAGACGTTTAATCCTTTCTTAACCTTACCCATGCCTAATTGGAGAATTGATTACCAAGGATTGGAAAAACTTCCCATCTTCAGAAGTGTGTTTAAGTCCATTACGCTCAATCATAGTTATTCTTCGACCTACAGCGTAGGTAACTTTACGTCGTCACTAGAATACGACGCGAATTTATTGAATCTAGCTGTTCGTGATTATCCACTGGGGGATAAAACCTTAAATTCTCTAATTGAAAGACCTGTAATTGGTGGGACAGCTATGTTTATACCCACATTTATCATGAGTACTATTACAATGGAAGAAAAGCTCTCGCCAGTTATTGGTGTACAGTTTACTACAAAAAGTAACTTTACAGGTTCATTTAGTTGGAACAAAGAACGCAAAGCCATGTTAAACCTTTCCAATGCACAAGTAGCAGAAACCAACGCGAATGATTTTACTTTTGGATTTGGATTTAAGCGTAAAAACATTAAGCTACCCATCCGCAATGCTCGTGGAAAAAATGTAATCATGAAAAACGATGCTAACTTCAGATTTGATGTAACCAGTCGTGACTTGAAAGTACTGCAAAGAAAACTAGACGGTGATGTAGTACCAATGAATGGTTTATACAATTTACAGATTAGACCACAAGTACAATACCAGATAAACAAAAGAATTAGTACGAGTATGTATTTCGAAAGATTAGTAAACACACCTTTCACTTCCTTGACATACAATACCTCATCTTCTATTTTTGGGTTAAATGCACGTTTCAACTTAAGCGACTAAACTATCTATTATGATCCTTCGAGTTGTACTGTTTCTAATTCTTAATTTCGCGGCTCTGGCCATTGGTGCTTCTTCAACATCCACAGAAGTTAAAGGCATCTGGTATTCCGCCCTCAACAAAGCCCCTTGGACACCTCCGGGTTGGTTTTTTGGTCTTGTATGGACGACCATTATGATTTGCTTTGCTGTATATATGTCATTTGGGTGGGAAAAAGCTCAAAATAAGAAAGCTATAGTAGGACTCTACAGTATTCAATGGATTCTAAATGTATCTTGGAATCCCATATTCTTTGCGTACCATCAAACAGGTATTGCACTTCTAATCATATCCTTATTGACTTTACTAATTGGATACATGCAATTTGTAAATCTTAAGACGCTCAAATCAAAATCCCTTTTAATTTCTCCCTATTTTGTTTGGCTGATTGTGGCGACATCATTGAATCTTTACGTGTGTGTGATGAACTAAAAAATCTATATTACTGCCAATGGAACGGGTGTCTATTACCCGAATATTCTTTTAGTTCTAGATTTATCGTACTTACTTTAAAATCAGCTTCAATACGAATGGGAACATGGTTTGCATCATCGGATACCCAAATGCGAATACCATTTTCGTCTTTAAACATATCATTTTTAGGGAGTATAGGATTGAGTTTTATAACATTTATCGTACCAAATTTTGTCTTGACTTTACCCTTACCCGCATACTTAATTTTCATCATATAGAGGTCCTCATCAAAAAACAAGGGTGCACTTACCGTCCCTCCTATCTGTATTTTTGAGTAGTCCAATGTTCTCAAAAAATAATATCCTGAAACTACATCGAGTGTATTATCAGGCACGTTAAAAGACTTTGTTTTATCTTTTTCAGTCTTATGAACTTGATTTTTATGATGATCAAAAATCATGGACTGGTCTCTTCTATAATCATTTTCTCTGGCAGAGTACGCAAATTTATGGGGTACCATGGCCGATGTATCTACGTAGGATGAATACGTATTGCGTACCTTCCATAAGGACGTAAGCCCTGCTGTTTTTCCTACCACGTCAATCTTGTAACAATGGCGGTTATTCAGAGAATACAAAATAGGATCTACGGTAACATTAGCTTGACCGATGGTCAGAAAGCCATATTTCACTTTAAACTCATATTTTTCACCTGATTTGAAGCTAGTATTGTGGACGGATCTATAATCCGATTGTATTGCGAATGATAGGAATACGAAAGCAATTAGGGTTTTAACCATGTGGTTTTCAACTTGTGAAGCCCAAAATTAAATAAAAATGGTACAAGATAAAAATCCTGCACCATTTTAACATTTTGTTATACAATTATTTGGGGTTATTCATCATTCATTTCTTCTCCAGTCATATCTTTAAGAGCATCTGAATTACCAGCTACTGCATCTTTTATTCTTACTTCTAGTTCTGCCATCAGTTCTGGATTATCTTTTATAAGTTGCTTAACTGCATCTCTACCTTGTCCTAATTTACTTTCGGCGTAAGAAAACCACGACCCTGACTTCTTCACAATTTCTAAATCAACGGCTAAATCCAGAACTTCTCCAGATTTCGAAACCCCTTCACCATACATGATATCAAACTCTATTACCTTAAAGGGAGGAGCCACTTTGTTTTTTACAACTTTCACACGGGTACGGTTTCCAATAATATTGGTATCGTTATCTTTGATTTGTCCAATCCTACGTATATCTATTCTTACAGATGCATAAAACTTTAATGCATTACCACCCGTTGTTGTTTCTGGACTACCAAACATCACCCCTATCTTGTCTCTTAACTGATTTATAAAAATACAACAGCAACCTGTCTTGTTGATTGTACCTGTCAACTTACGTAGAGCTTGCGACATCAATCGAGCTTGAAGACCCATTTTGCTGTCCCCCATGTCTCCATCAAGCTCTGCTTTGGGCACAAGTGCAGCTACAGAGTCAATTACACATATGTCAATGGCTCCAGACGAAATCAAATGTTCTGCAATCTCTAAAGCCTGCTCTCCATAATCAGGCTGTGAAATCAAAAGATTTTTAGTATCGATACCCAATTTCTCGGCATACACGCGATCAAAAGCATGTTCAGCATCAATAAATGCGGCAATTCCGCCCTGTTTTTGAGCTTCGGCAATTGCATGCATGGCCAAGGTAGTTTTACCCGATGATTCAGGACCATAGATTTCTATTACACGTCCTTTGGGGAATCCACTTACTCCCAAAGCAAGATCCAAGCCTAAAGAGCCTGTAGAAATAACAGGAACATCCATTACTTTGGTATCACTTAAACGCATAACGGTACCCTTACCAAATGCTTTATCGAGTTTATCAAGTGTAGACTGAAGTACTTTTAACTTATCGGCGTTTTCTGAAGACATTGTATATATATTATTGATTCAAATCTGATTCAAAGGTATATAAAAAATTTAGTAATGAATAGCTAAAAAAATTAGCAATAGATACTTCTCATTAAAAGAGAGAATAGAATAAATGTATTAAAATATTAATAAACAACATATTAACACATTTATACTGAATAACCCTTCCACCTTCTTCAAAGAAGCCGTACCTTTGTATCATGAATGAATCCTCTGAATTTTCGTCTTTCAATATCACCAAACAGCTCCAAAATGCTTTGGATGATTTGGGCTTTACACATCCTATTGGAATCCAAAAAGAAGTCTTCAACCCTATCATGGCGGGTAAAGATGTATTTGGACTATCCCAAACAGGTTCTGGTAAAACACTAGCTTACCTCTTACCTAGCATTCGGATGTGGTCCTTTAGTAAAGATAAGTTGCCTCAGATCTTAGTATTGGTACCAACGCTTGAAATGGTGAATCAAGTCGCTCAAGTCGCGAGATCTCTGGCCAAGTATCTTAGTTTTGATGTACAAGAGATACATGGTGGTGTAAATCCCAAAGTGCATATAAAGCAATTACAAAATGGCTGCGATATGGTCATTGCCACAACGGGACGCTGCTTAGATTTGATTCAAGCAGGTATCATCAAAACGAAGAATATTAAAAAAGTCATACTCGATGAATACGACATTATGCTTGATATGGGTTTTAGACCTCAGATAGAGCAAATATTTCATAAACTCCCAGAAAAAAAACAACACCTATTTTTTTCGGCCACATTTGGTGAAGATATGACTGAGTTTCTAGATGACTACCTCAAAGATCATGTCTTAATAGAATCCAATCAAGGAACTATTCCAAGTGGAATTCAGCAATTTCACTATTTGTTGCCCAACTTTTCAAGTAAAATCAATCTTTTGGATCTATTGATTACGAATGACCCATCATTACAAAAGATTTTGATTTTCGCTTCCAAAAAGGAGTGGGCTGATATTATTTTCAATACCCTTAAAAGTAGAGGATTTCAGGATTTAGAAATATTACATGGAAATAAGTCCTACAATACACGTACAAGCACGCTCGCCAAATTCAAATCAGGAGAATCCAAGATTCTAATTTGTAGTGATATTGCTTCCAGAGGTCTCGATATAGCTGATATTAGCCATGTAATCAATATGGATGTCCCTTCACCAGATGAAGATTACATACATAGAATTGGGCGAACGGGGAGAAACAATCAGTCCGGCTCTGTGTACAACTTAATTGCTGAAAGTGAATTACCCGTTTGGAACAGCTTACAAGAAAACCTAGGTATCCACTCCCTGCAAAAAACAACCCCAGAATTCCTTGAGCTTTCAGATCTATTGTATGGATTCGAGATAGAGCGTGAAAAAATCAAAAAGACCTATAAAACCAGCATTAAAAATGATTCTGGGGCATTTCATGAAAAGCTCGATAAAAACAAAAAGGTAAACGTAAGGCGAAACATCGAAAAAGAGAAGCAAAAAAAATACGGCAAACAGTATCGCAAGGAATAGTTATTTTTGTCAATCCTAATATCTAACTGTTAATTCCAAGTTATATTGCTCATTTAGGATCATACTTCACTAACTCCCAGTAATCTTCTTCGGACTTTACTAAAACCTCATGAGCACGCTCCCTACCATACTCATTGGCGATAATACAATGGCTTTCTTCGTCTGGAAGATTCTTGTAGGTTAAAAAATAGTGTTTAAGCTTTTTTACAATCCCTTTAGGTAAATCAGCTATATCATTATATCCATCATATACAGGATCTCCTTCTAAAACACCTATGATTTTATCATCGGCTTCTCCCTTGTCTACTAGCGAAAAACCACCAATGGGACGAATATTACATAAAATATCACCATGGGCTATGGAATGACTTGTAAGTATACAAACGTCCAAAGGATCTCCATCACCAAGCTTGATTTCTAAATCCGTATGACTTTGAGCTAGCTCTGCAACTCTTTTCCCACAATACGTACGAGGCACAAATCCGTACAATGTAGGCACTAGATTTGAAAATTTTTGGACTCTATCAATCCTTAAAAACCCAGAATCTTTATCGATCTCATATTTGACCGTATCTGTTGGCACTATCTCTACAAATGCAATGATCTGCGATGGAAACATGTCTGACTGTACGATACCATGCCACGGGTGAGCTTTTTGAAAATTAATTTTCATTTTTTACTTACTTTTTTTGGGTTTAAAAAAAAAGATTGATTGTTTTGTAACAAAATATGTACTTAGTACGTATTAACATAAATTTAAATCACAAATATTTAGCGAATTTCACCTATGGCTGGCAATAAACCAAAAGTTATCAAAGATTTTGACAAACTTTCTGATGAAATGCAAGAGCAAATAGTAGAATTGTACCCCAATGGCTATCACGAGCATTTAGTAAAGTTTACAGATAAAGACGGGAAATACGTTCATGCTGTACCTTTTGAAACCGAAGATAGATATTATTTAGTAAGAATGCCAAATTTGGTTTCTCCTCCAAAATCAAAGGTTGTAGAATCCGATGATGCACCCAAAGATGATGATCATGAAAGTGAGCAAGATGGTGATTCTGATAAGTATGCAGATCTTGATACGATGCAGGTAAGCAGCGGTCGTAAAAGCCGTGATGATGACGATGATTATGATTAATAAAACAAAAAAATGAAAAAAAACGTATTAAGTCTTTTGCTTTCTCTTCTAACAATTGTAGGTTTCAGCCAATCTGGAATAAAGTTTGAACACAGTACATGGGAAGCCGCCATAAAAAAGGCAAAGTCAGAAAATAAACTTATTTTCTTTGATGCCTACACGTCATGGTGTGGCCCGTGCAAGATGCTCCAAAGAGATGTTTTTCCTAACGAAAAATTAGGCACTTACTTTAATTCAAATTTCATAAACGTGAAGTTTGATATGGAAGAAGGTGAAGGTATATCATTATCCAATAAATATCCTGTAAGAGGATATCCGACTTTGTTTTTCATTGATCCTAATTCAGGAAAAATCGTCAATCAAGTGTTGGGATACAAAACAGCGGATCAATTACTGAGCATAGGTCAAGAATCATCAAAAGTAAAGCCATCTAGTACGCCAGCCAAAGACAATTCTATTAAATCGAAAAAAATTAAGAAGGCTGCTTAATTCTTAAGGCTATTTAGGCGAATCGTAACAGCATTCTTATGGGCCGAAAGGCCTTCTGCCTCTGCCATTATTTCTACTGTTCTACCTATTGCTTTTAATCCGTCTTTGCTTATGTTTTGATAGGTAATCTTTTTCACAAAACTATCCAGAGATACTCCGCTATAAGCTTTTGCATATCCATTGGTTGGCAGTGTATGATTGGTGCCTGAAGCATAGTCACCACAACTTTCCGGTGTGTAATGACCTAAGAATACGGAGCCTGCATTGGTGATTTTGTCAGAGAACGAAACAAAATCATCCGTCGCTAAAATCAAATGCTCAGCGGCGTACATATTCAACAAATCAATTGCTTGCTCTTGGGTTTCTACTAAAACGGCTTTAGAGTTCTGTATAGACTTAGAAGCTAAGTCCACGCGAGGTAATTCTGCCAATTGGATAGATAGAACTTCAATGATCTTGTGTATGATATCTTTTGACGTGCTTACCAACAGTACCTGTGAATCTGCACCGTGCTCAGCTTGTGAAAGCAAATCTGCAGATACAAATTCTGGAATAGAGGTTTCATCTGCATAAATGGCTACTTCGGATGGCCCAGCAGGCATATCAATGGCAATTCCAAATTGTGTAGCCATCTGCTTTGCTGTTGTCACATACTGATTGCCCGGACCAAATATTTTATATACATTAGGGATTTGTGACGTACCAAAAGTCATAGCCGCTATTGCTTGTGCCCCCCCTACTCTAAAAACACGTGTGATTCCAACTTTCTTAGCAGCATAGTAAATGGCAGGGTTATCCGAAGGAGTACACATAATCCGCTCTTTACATCCGGCAATCTGAGCAGGCACACCTAGCATAAGTATGGTAGAAAACAAAGGTGCAGTACCACCTGGAATATAAAACCCTACCTTATCAATGGCAACAGATTTTCTATAGCAATTCACCCCCGGCATAGTTTCTACAGGAGCTTCAACGTACTTTTGATTTTCGTGAAATCTATAAATATTATCGTAGGCAGTATCTATTGCCCCTTTAAGCTCTGAGGATATTTTACTGTCTGAATTTTGAATCTCTATAGAATCTACTTCAAAATCAGTAATCACTTGATTATCAAATTCAAATGCATACTTTTTTAAAGCGTTATCTCCATCAATGCGAACATTATCCAATATTTGCCGAACCTTTGAATTTAGGTCTTCTTGGTTCATGACAGGACGTTTACAAATATCAGCAAACTCAGAAACCTTGGGATAGTAAAGGATTTTCATTGAATCTCGAATTAAAGAATCATTTTTTCGATCGGAACAACTAAAATCCCTTGTGCACCTGCTGAACGAAGAGCTTCAATTTTTTCCCAAAATTCGGCTTCTTCCAATACGGAATGTACGGAACTCCAGCCTTCTTGAGCTAAAGGCATAATGGTGGGACTTTTCATACCTGATATAATGGATACTATTTTATCTAAATTTTCATTGGGGGCATTCAAAAGTATATAGCGATTATCTTGGGCCTTCTGGACAGCATTGATTCTAAACAATAGCTTATTTAAAGTAGCTTGCTTTTCCTCATTCAAGGTTTTGTTTGATATCAATACAGCTTCAGACTTAAATATTTTTTCTACTTCCTTGAGCCCATTACTCAAAAGCGTGCTTCCTGTACTAACTATATCACAAATGGCATCACTAAGCCCTATAGACGGAGCGATCTCTACGGAACCACTGATCTCATGTATTTCAGCCTTTATTTTGTGCGTATCTAAATAGTTTTGCAAAATCCTGGGGTAGCTAGTCGCTATACTTAGGCCTTGAAGAGTTTGCGGACCATCGAACTTCGCTTCTCTGGGCATAGCAATTGACAATCGGCATTTAGAAAAACCTAGTTTTTTTACTAAATCAACAGATTTATGACTCTCCACGAGTACATTTTCACCAACTACACCTAAGTCAGCCACACCGTCTTCAACATATCCTGG
>JBOFGX010000174.1:0-17835 GCA_051649345.1 Leadbetterella sp.
ATCCTATTCTGACCTCAACGACGGCTATATGGACATGAAAATACGAGCCAAAGACAAAGGATTTAAGTTCCCCTATTTATTCGATGGTGATCTACAGCTTACAGCTAAAGCCTATGGCCCTACTACTACACCCCATGTATTTGTTTTTGATGCTAGTCGCAAGCTACGCTACGAAGGACGTATCGACGATAACGAGCATGTAGGAAGACAAAAAGTACTGGATCTGGACAATGCTGTAAACGAATTATTAGAAAACAAGCCCGTAACAGTGACTCAAACTAAAACATTTGGATGCTCGATCAAATGGCTTTTTAAAAATGCTTGGAAGGAACGTGAAAGATTGGATTGGGGTAAAGAACCTGTAACTATTGAAAAAATAGACAAAGAAGGCATCAAAAACCTAATTGGACCCAATAAAGAGAACAATTATCGTTTGATCAATATTTGGGCGGCATGGTGTGGCCCTTGTGTGACGGAGATGTCTTCACTCACAGAAATCGACAAAATGTATCGCAACCGAAACTTTGAGTTTTATACCATTACGTTGGATGACCTCAAAGACGAGAAACGGTCGCTCAATCTTCTCACAAAAAAACTAGCATCCAATAAAAACTTTATCAGCACGATTACCGACAAATATGAGTTTATAGAGCTACTCGATAAACAATGGAAAGGTAGCCTACCCTACACCGTTTTCGTATCGCCAGAAGGCAAAATACTCTACCGCCATTCCGGTATGATTAACGACTTGGAGCTACGTAAACAGATAGTAAATAATATAGGACGGGTATATCCTTGAGTTACATTTTTTCGGGGACGTCGATTCCTAGCATTCGCATGCATATCTGGATAGTCTCAGCAACTTCCGCTACCAAAGCAATACGGAAGTTTCTCAAATATGTATTCTCTTCATTCAATACGCTATGCTGAGCATAAAACGAGTTAAACGTCTTAGCTAGTTCATATACATAATTGGCAATCAAAGCCGGAGAATACTCTTCTGAAGCTTTTGTAAGAATAGCCGAATAGTCTGCCAACAATCTCAGCAGTTCTTTCTCTTCTATATTGAGCTGAAGGCTTTCGGAATTCTCACTTAGAACACCTACCCCGCCTGCCTTACGAATAATAGACTTGATCCTCGCATGTGTGTATTGTATAAACGGCCCCGTGTTTCCTTGAAAATCGATAGACTCTTCGGGGTTAAACAGCATCCGTTTCTTAGGCTCTACTTTCAATAAATAATATTTAAGTGCACCAATGGCTAGCATCCGAAACAAAGCATCTTGCTCAGCTTGATCCATTTCAGCGATTTTGCCTTTTTCCGAACTGATTTCCTTGGCACTAGCTACCATTTCAGCATAAAGTTCATCGGCATCCACGACAGTACCTTCTCTGGATTTCATTTTACCCGATGGTAAATCCACCATACCATAGGATAGGTGAAAACAGCCGTCCGCGTAGCTTCTGCCTAGTTTTTTCATGATACTAAACAAAACCTTGAAATGGTAATCTTGCTCATTTCCTACCACCCAAATTGATTTTTGGGACTTGTAATCTTTAAACTTAAGATCAGTTGTGCCTAAGTCTTGTGTAATGTAAACGCTTGTACCATCACCTCTCAGAACCAATTTTTGATCCATGCCTTCATCTGCTAAATCGATCCAGACACTACCATCGTCTTTTTTAAAGAAAACACCTTTGGCAAGACCTTCTTCCACACATTCTTTACCCAACAAATAGGTATCGGATTCATAGTAGGTTTTATCAAAATTTACCCCAATCTTGGCATAGGTTGCATTAAACCCAGCATACACCCAGGCATTCATTTTTTGCCAAAGCGACACAATCTCTGCATCTCCTTTTTCCCAATCCAAAAGCATTTTTTGAGCTTCTAACATCAATGGAGCTTCTTTTTTTGCTTCGTCTTCTGTTTTACCAGCAGCCACCAATTCCGCAATTTCCTTTCTGTAAGCCGCATCAAATGCTACATAATATTTACCGATCAAGTGATCACCTTTGATACCTGAAGACTCGGGTGTTTCGTTGTTTCCAAATTTCTGATAGGCCAACATCGACTTACAAATATGTATCCCTCTGTCATTGACAAGGCAAACTTTAGCCACGTCATATCCTGCATTTATAAGGATTTCTGCTGTCGAAAAACCCAAAAAATTGTTTCGTAAATGCCCTAAATGCAAAGGCTTATTAGTGTTGGGTGAGGAATACTCCACCAATACAGCGGCATCCTTCTTTTGTAATTGAAACTTATCCTTTTCGCCTTGCTTAGCCGCCAAGAAAGCATACCAAGTGGCATCGTCGATGCTAATATTCAAAAATCCTTGAACGACCCCATAAGATTTCACGGCAGCACTTTTTTCTACCAAATGATCGCCCAATAACTTACCGATTTCGGCCGGACTTTTCTTTAGGCTTTTTACCAATCCAAAAATCACAAAGGTATAATCGCCTTCAAATTCTTTGCGTGTAGGAGAAAGAGTTACTTTTTCGGTTACTTCAAAGAGACTCAACAATGCTGCTTGAATATCTATTTCAAGAATTTGAATGACGTTCATGTATGTTTTTTAAATTTTAGCAAAATTACACCCCAAAGTATAAAGTTTTCGCATCTTCTAAAAATTACAAGTCAATATATGTTTATGTGTAATTCCAAATCGAAATAATTCCAAAAAAACAAGAATATTTCAAGCTCTATTTAAAAAGTTGCCTCATTATGATCGCACAAAAGAATAATGCGTGCATGTATATGAAATTTGCGGTGAATTCTAGCAGAAACAATATTTAACACCTAGACTATGATATGCTAATTTTGAGAATTAACATAAAACAAACTTTAAATCCATAACTCCAATTTTCAACATTAATTTTGAAAACCATTCTTTCTGAACTAGCTTTACAAAAACTATTCCTTATGATTCAATCCATGACGGGCTTTGGCTCAGCTAATTTGGAGACCGAAAGCCTATCAATTTCTGTCGAGGTTAAGTCTTTAAATTCAAAATTCTCCGATATTTATTGTCGAATTACTAAAGCTTATTCTTCGAAGGAAATAGAGGTTCGGAATATCATTCAAAAGGAATTAGAAAGAGGAAAAGTCGAATTCACACTAGCTGTAAACCCCAAAGATGCGGAGCATGCAGGCACCAGTATAAACAGGCCTTTGATTAAGGCTTATTTCAAAGATTTGAGCCAAACAGCCTCAGAATTAGGTTTTGAGCCTAATCCTACCGATATATTGCGGATGGCAACCCTAATGCCTAATGCATATCAAACGAGTATATTAAACAAAGAAGAAGCTGACAAAGAATGGGAAATAATTTCGGGTGTCATACATTCAGCAATTAAAAGTTGTAAAGAATTCAGATCTCAAGAAGGTAAAAACACCCAAGAAAAATTACTGGAATACGCCACCAATATTGAAGACGGCTTAAACAGAGTCATAGAGGCAGATGTCACCAGAATACCATCTGTAAGAGAAAGGCTTCAAAAAGCAGTCACAGATTATGTAGGATCCGAGAATTTTGACAAAAATAGGTTCGAACAAGAATTGATTTACTATATAGAAAAGTTTGATATTTCTGAAGAAAAAGTAAGACTGAGAAACCATCTTGAGTATTTCAGAAAGGAACTAGATTCAGAAACCAACGGGAAGAAGTTAAACTTTTTGGCTCAAGAAATAGGAAGAGAAATCAATACCATAGGATCTAAGGCGAATGACTCCAACATTCAAAAAATCGTAGTTTTTATGAAAGATGAACTCGAAAAAATAAAAGAACAATCTTTGAACATACTATAATCATATAGATAGTTTAGAATTGAAACTAAAGGCTAAAAAAAATGGAAGACTGGATACAGTGGTTGCCGGGAGTTTTTCTAGGAATTGGTCTTAGTGCAAGTTCGGGATTTCGGGTTTTTATTCCACTTTTGATTTCAAACTTAGCTGTAAAATTTCAAACCTTCGAAGTACAGCGAGACATGGAGTGGATTGGCTCAAACACAGCTACAATCATACTAGCTGTAGCTTGTCTTTTAGAGGTTGGTGCGTATTATATTACCTATGTCGATAATTTATTAGACTCCATAGCATTACCAACTTCCATTTTAGCAGGAACACTATTGACAAGTCAATTTATCCAAATTGACGAACCTATACTCCGTTGGGGACTAGGACTTATTGTAGGAGGCGGCACGGCAGGAACGATACAGGCTGGAACGGGACTCCTTCGACTGGCTTCCACAAAACTAACGGGAGGATTCGGCAACTCCATTGTCAGTACCGGAGAAAACTTTATTTCCGTCATTGGTAGTATAATAGCCATTTGGCTACCTATTCTTTTTGGCGTTATTTGCCTAATTCTTGTATATTATTTGGGAAAGAAAATATTTTACCGAAAAAAGAAATCTTCTAATATCATTACCCCAAGATAGTCTTGTTTTTAGCCTCGGTAATGACAAAGTTGGACTGCGTATTACCAATATTGGATATCGCAGCAAGCTTATTCAGGATAAAATCCTTATAGGCATCCATATCTGTAACAATTACTTTTAAAAGAAAGTCTGATCCTCCTGAAATACAATAACATTCTACAATTTCCGGCAAAGTTTGTACGTCTTTTTCAAACTGTCTCAAATACTCCTGGGCATGTTCTTTCAAAGACACATTGCAGTATACCATGAGGTTTTTTTTAAGCTTTTTGAGATTTAAATCAATGGTATACTTAGAAATAATACCATCTCTTCTTAGCTTTTTGATTCGCTCATGCACGGGCGTAGTCGTGAGATTCAATTCTGCAGCAATCTCCTTATTGGTCATAAGAGCATCTTGCTGAAGCAATTGTAGTATCCTAAAATCTACAGGATCTATATCTAACATTGGAATATTATTCTACTAAACTTAAAAATAATCAATATTTCTTAAAAAAATACCGAAAAATCAGAAAAATATTCGCCTTATATCAACCTGCGGCCAGTTCCTGTGCTCTTTTATGGCAAGCCAATAAGCCTTTTTGAATACCCTCCCCTACTCCATTTTCTTCAAAAGTATTGATGGCTGCTTGGGTAGATCCTCCCTTAGAGGCTACAATCGATATCAATTTATCCATATCACCTTCGGATCGATCAATCAGATGATAGGCTCCTAGCATGGTTTCTTTCACAAGATTGAGAGAAGCATGTGAATCAAATCCCAGGGTTTTACCTACTTCTACCATGTGCTTTGTGAAATAATAAAAATAAGCGGGGCCACTTCCGCTCAATGCTGTTACGACTTCTAAATCAGATTCATTTGCCACTAGAATAGACTTACCTGTTGTATTTAGTAAATTTTCAACTAGCTTTTTATTAGAATCTGAAACATCTGCCGAAGCGAAATAACCTGTAATTCCTAAACCTATCATAGAAGGCGTATTCGGCATAGCACGGACTACTTTTGATAAGCCCAAGGCTTCTTGAATAGATTCTATCTTTATACCTGCCATGATAGAAAGTACCACTTGCTCAGCAGATACGAAATTTTTCAATTCACTGGCTACTGCAAAAAAGTCCTGAGGTTTCACAGCAAGTATTAGAATATTTGCTTCTGAGATTTCTGGTATCCATTGAGTCGATACAGTGCCAAAATTGGAATCTTTCAAAAACTGAGCTCTATCTTCATTTTTCTCAATAAGAAGAAGATCAGAGACAGAAATTAGGTTATTGGAAACGAATGATTGGGAAAATGCCAATCCCATGTTTCCAGCACCGATAACAGCGACTTTCATATTGGGTTTATTTTAAAATTTATGCAAAGGAAATCAATTTTCCACCCATTCCGTCATCTCTTTGAGAACTGCTTGGTCTGAGCCTAAATAACCGCTGCTTTTGTGTTTTATTTTTCCCTCTTTATCAATACAGAACTTTGCAGGAATACCATTCACTCCAAACAGCATGGCAGCTTCGCTATTGATATCTAACACAGGATCCATAAATGTAAATCCTCGCGTAGTGACAAATCTGTTTACATGTTTGTTCCACTCTTCCTTCCCAACACGTTCAAAAGTATCTATAAAACCAAAAACTACATTGGGATCATTCTTATATTTCTCAGCAGCTAACTTCATGCCTGGCAATGACATAATACAAGGCCCACACCACGTAGCCCAAAAGTCTAAGATTACGGTCTTTCCTTTAAGTTCCGATAACTTAAATCGCTTCCCTTGTAAAGTTACCAACTCAAAATCTGGAGCTTCTGTACCTACACCACCAGCAGTCTGTTGATTTATGTATTGAAGATAGGTTTTGGCTAAACTAAATTTTTTCCCCTCTTTAATAATTGCATTTTTAAGCTCTATATGATAAGGCATATCAATTTCAGAGGTAAGAAAATTATTCGCAACGAGCATAGCTGTGGCTCCCGAACCTAAGCTTCTAACTTTGGGCATAATCACAGCTCTATTTTCCAGTTCAATCTTTTGAAATTCTGTTATAAATTTCGATTTTTCTTCCTGATTTTTAGCTGTTGAAATTTTGGTATTGTATTCGTTACCCAACTTATTCATCTTCTGCATTTCAGCCAAAATCTCATTGAAAGCAACCATTGTAGTTGAGCCTGAGATACTAGCTTTAGGTGGTGCCTTTTCATCCGCAATAAGTCCATCAGCCGTAATCTCTATGGTCTCTCCTCCTTCCAGTATAATACCAATAATCTGATTGTTTGCAATATTGACCTGATAAATACCAGGCTCGGGCAATTTAGTGTTGATTGTAAACGATCTATTTTGAATCTTGAAACTATCAATTTTGGAAGCCATATTTCTGTCATTCACTTTTTCAAGATACACCTTTCCAGACACATCATAATTTAGCGTACCGCGAATATTTACGGGATATCGGTCTTGAGCTTTTAATCCAACAATAGCGACCAAATTAGTCAAAAGACATACGCATATATATATTAACAGTTTCATATTAGTTCAATTTTTTAATAAGCAATTCATTTATCAATTTGGGATCTCCGGAACCTTTGGACAGCTTCATAACTTCCCCTACAAACAATCCTATGAGTCCTTTTTTCCCTTTTTTATATTCTTGTACTTTATCCGCATGGTTCGTAAGCACTTCGTCGACCCATTTCTCTAGCTCATTGCTATCCGAGACCAATAACAAGTTATTTGACGCTGCTAGTTCCATAATATTGTAATGGGGCGTGTCTATTAACAAAAGCATTAACTTTTGTGCTGCGGAATGGCTAATTTTACCCGATTCAATAGCCTCTAGTAGCTCTCCCGTCTGTGAAGGAAGAATTGGGTAAGCCGCCATATCCAACCCTTTCTCGTTTAGATAGCCTTTGATTTGAGAAAGAATCCAATTAGCAATACTTCTAGGGTTTGAGTAGACCTCTAAAGTTTTAAAGTAATAGTCCGAAAGATCTTTTTCTTCGCTCAATAAATAGGCGTTATCTTCACTAAGTCCATGTTTATTAACTAAGATCTCGAAAACATCTAAAGGAAGCAAAGGAAGATTTTTCCTATAGTCGTCTAATTTCTCATGCGTAATAACAATAGGTGCTAAATCAGGCTCAGGAAAATATTTATAGTCGTTCATGGTTTCCTTTACCCGCAGACTGGTTGTTTTACCTGTATCGGGATCAAAACCTCTTGTTTCTTGAACTATAGGTATACCTCTACTCAATAAGTCAGATTGACGCTCAATCTCATATTCGGCCGCCTTTTGAAGATACCGTATAGAGTTCATATTCTTAATTTCTACCTTGGTCCCTAAAGTGGAGCTACCTTGTGGCTTAAGAGAAACATTCAAATCCGCTCTAAGTGAGCCCTCCTCCATGTTACCATCACTAATACCTAAAAACCGAACAATTTTTCGTATTTCATTTAAATACCCAGCAGCCTCTTCAGGACTTGAAATACAAGGCTCCGACACAATCTCTAGAAGTGGAGTCCCTGCTCTATTGTAATCAAGAAGTGTATTCACAGGATCTATATCATGTATGGACTTGCCCGCATCTTCCTCCATGTGAATGTGATGGATTTTTACGCTATGAGTAGAAAAAGTTTTACCAGACCTTACTTTAAAGGATACATTGCCCCCTATACAAATAGGTTCTCTATCTTGCGAAATTTGATAACCTTTGGGGAGATCTGGATAAAAATAATTCTTTCTATCAAAAAAGTTAAATGTATTTATCTCACAACCGCATACCAAACCTAATTGTATTGCAGCGTCCACTACCGAGGCATTCAACATAGGAAGCACACCGGGGTGAGCCAAAGTGAGCACATTTACATTTGTGTTAGCATCAGATCCAAAAAGAGTTGAATCTGTAGCAAATATCTTACTACTTGTATTTAATTGACAGTGGACTTCTAAACCTATCGTTACGTCGTATTGCATATATATATATGGAAAACTATTACGTAGAATTCCATCTCAAAGTTACTGATTATGTTGAGGGTATACAAATGTCCCCATTCAAAAAACAAAAAAGGGCTAACTGTATGTTAGCCCTTTGATTCGAAACAAGTTCAATATTTCTAGTTTTCCCACATATTATTCTCAAACTCAAGCAATTCTTGCTCTAACTGTGAAGATTTAATAAGTGCTTCTTTCGGATTTTTATAGATTTCATCCAAAAACTTACCTCTAGCGTTTGACATACGTATGATACGACCGTGAAACAATCTCAATTCAAATGCATCTGCTAGATTTTTATGCTGAGCTGTGTTAGCAGCATTGTACCATATACAATTAGGGTTCAGTTTAAAATAAGAATCCAATTCTTTGTATCTAAACGACGCCAAAACCTTCTCCAATCCATCACCCGACAATTCAGCAGGTATTTTTATTGTTACCGACTGTATATCATAATATTGACGAGATCTCTGCTTATCAAACAACCAGTCTTCCTTGATCTCCATGATATTTAGCTCACTTGGATAAAACTCTGCCCCACCTGAAGATTGTGCTACAGGAGCACTCGCTTGAGACGTTGGAGTTGCCGCGGCAGTGGTAGAACCACCTCCACCCCAGCCGTCATCCCCACCCGAAGTAGCGTCTCCAAAACCAGCAGCTTTCTCTTCCTCAGACAGACCACCACCACTAGCATCAGGTGCTGTTAATCTTTTAGTGAATTCTTCCAAAGTGATCTTAGTAGTCAAAGAATCATCTGCATAAGGTTCAAGCACACCCGCTTTTACACCTTCGATCAAATGTTTTGTTATTTCCGAACCCTTTGAGAACATAGGTGCATTTTGCTTTTCATCTAGATCCACCCTTCTCCAAATCGTCATACGTTTCATCACGTTTGACTCATGTACAGGACGAAGAGAAAGCGGATTGATACCATTGTCAGACTTTTCCTGAGCTAGAGTAGCAGATGCAACTCCTAAACTCAAAACAGAAATCAACGCTAATCTTTTCATTTTATTTTATTTGATTTAACAACTAGTTTAACGGAATACTTAATGAAACAGTAGGTATTGCAACATTTTCAACTTCACCTTTGAAGTTCATACGTTGTACACCATCAACTTGTATCAATAATCGATCTCCAGGCTCAGCGTTTTGCATAATTGAACCAATATTACCATTATTTTCCAATTTACCTTTGGGCCTTGTCCCACTAGCTAAATAAACAGTATAAGACGTAACTCTATACTTAGCATCTTCTGGGTTAGTAGCTTTAAAATCTTCGTCTGCAGCTACAGCAACGGAAATAGAACGGGTACCTTTTGCAGGTATTCCTCTCTTCATAACTTCGTCATTCACCAATCTTCCACCTGCCATTACAGATACGGTTGGCTTGGGCACACGACGTACATTGAATGGAAAAGTACCTAAAACTATACCATCATTATTAACAGCCAAAGAAACTTTATTGGAACTCGGAACAATCGTAACTTTCCCACCACCACCAGGAATAAATTCAGCTCCAGAACCACTGAATGTTGGTTTGAATAGATTACCTAAACCTGGAGAAGAAACTTGAATCCTGTTTGCACATTTGAAGTACAAAGGAGGCATAGATTGAGACATAATTTCAACCGATGGCTTTAAAACTGTATATTCTTCTTGTTTGGTAACAGTTTCACGCGTTCCATCTGGTTTTGGATAAGATACTGTAGCTGTATATGCTCTCTTACTTTGACCATTAGCGTCAAAATTACCACCTGAAGTTCTAACTTCATAAGTACCCTTTCCTTCTTTTACCGCCAATCCTGAACCATTTATTGAAATAGAAGGAGTGATAGCACTTGAGTAAGCTCCAATAGCTATATCAGCTTTATATGTTTGACCGGCCACTACAGTTCTAGAATCAGGAATAACTACAGCAAATATCTTATCAAACTTAATTTCTTTAGCACCCACTTTAGCAGCTAGTTCTTCTAAAATTTTACTTTCATATCGACGTACATCCGAAATCTTCTGCGATATTGAAGCCATGGCTGCAGGAACTGGAGTGGCCGTAAACAATAGGTTGGCAAAATCCTTACTTCTCGTTATTGCATCTGTTTTCTTCATAGCTGGATCATCCTTAGCATCTAAAGCAAAACTAGTAAACGCTTCACCTTTATTACCTATTGCATTATTTGTTTTATTTAGTAAAACTACGTACTGATCTAACTTAGTTTTAAGCTCGTATCCTTTTTTGTTTTTTACAAACATATTGGCTACTTTCTCTTCCTCTGCAAGATTTTTTATACTACCCGTTTCATCTAAACCACCACCAGCTTGCTGAACTATATCAGATTTCAAGCCTTCCATGTAAGCTACAAGCTCATTTGTCTGCTTATGTAATTGATTTGCTTGATTTAAGTAACCAATGTATTCTGGTTTTTTTATTTCATTTACTTCTTTCGCCATTGCAGCAATTGACTTTTCATTACCTTCTTTTGCAGCTACATTCGCGACAGTAAGTGAATTATCCATTAACACAAACTTCTGTAAGAGTGCGTTGCTGACTTGTAGTGCTAGCATCGCTGTCAGTACTAAGTACATCATACTGATCATCTTCTGACGCGGAGATTCATTTCCACCTGCCATAATAGTGTCCTATTTTAAATGTTTTTAAAATTGATTTAACTAATATCCTAAATACTGTAAATTAGGAATTACCTTTCATTGCTGAAAGCATATTACCGTATACTGCATTTAGTGAGGCAAGGTTACCCGTAAGTTTGTTAAGCTCGGCTTTGAACAATTGCGTGTTCTGAGAAGCGTCAGACATGTCTGCCATAGCACTTGATAACTTATCGTAAAACGAATTCATGTTTTTCAAGTGACGATTTGTGTCTTGCAGTTCAATCTCATAAACAGCATTCAAAGCACCCATATTTTGAGAAATCTTTTGGAATTGTGTTCTGTACTCTTGTGCATCACGTGATACATCCGACATACTTACTAGTGAGTTTACGGCAGTTGATATCGAATTACTCATATCTCCCATTTTACCCGAAACATCTTTAATTTTATTAGAAAAATCGGCAGTTGCTACAGTTGCTGTAGAAATATCTGTCAAATTAGTAACAGTAGAAGATAAATTTTGGAAGCTTGACTTCAAGCCGCTAAAAATATCTGGAGTAATATTAGCATTAGCTAACATATCATCCATTTTGGCTGTCAATCCCATTCCTGCAGACGGAGCTTGAGGTCTTGGAAGAGGTACTGTTGGTAATTCACCTTTGTACTCAGGATTTAGCTCAGGATATACTTTTTCCCATGCATATTCTTGCGTCGGTCTTAAATATGATTGTAAAGCATATATCAAGAAAATAACCGCTTCTACACCTAATCCAATAGGTAACATAATACCCGCCCAATCGTAGTGCATAATTTTACCCATTGCACCAACAATAACTACTGATGCTCCTAAGCTGTAAAAAAAGGGAATAAACTTATCCCAAAATGCACTTGGTTGTCCTGCTGCCATAATAATCTCTAGTTAATAAGTTAAAAAAACGTTTTGTGTTTTGTGTTATGTTAAAAAATATAATAATAGTCCTATTTGTTTCTTATTCACGTCCTGGTACAGATCCTAATCTGTCCATGACACATCTAAACCCTATGTAAGCTCTCGTTGATGTTCTATACTCATAAATTGTTGAGCCTGTTTCAAGGAAATATGCAACGTCTTTCCAAGAACCTCCTTTTACTACCTTACGAGGCTCATCCTCTTTGTCAAAATTTGGATTTAAATCCCAGGTAATAGGCATGTATGAATCCGAGAACGCATCTTGAGTCCACTCAGAAACATTACCCGCCATATTATACAAACCATAATCATTTACATTAAATGCATTCGCTGGTGCTGTATAGGAATATCCATCTTTCTGATAATTACCTCTATGAGGCTTAAAATTTGCTAGGTAACATCCTTTACCGTTTGCTACGTATGGATTACCCCAAGGATACTTAGCACCGTCTTTACCTCCCTTAGCTGCCCACTCCCATTCAGCCTCCGAAGGCAAACGGAATCGTGGAGAGCGAAACTTATCGTTTTCTGTTAAGTAATTATTGTACAAGGCTGATCTCCACTTGCAAAAATATTGTGCAGCATCCCAACTAATACCTACTACTGGATACATATCAAAAGCAGGGCTATTGAAATAGTTCTCTGTTAATTGATCTCCATTGTGATACGTAAAATCTTTCTTCCAAACAGCTGTATCAGGATATAACTTAGTCATAATGAATTCTTCACCCAACACAGTAGCTGAATCAGCCATCATAGCATTGGTAAACTGACGATACTCATGATTTGTTATTTCGGTATCATCCATGTAAAAAGGTGATATTGTAATCCTTTTATTCAAAGTCACACGTGATGACATAACATCTTCATCTGTTTGTCCCATAGTAAAAGATCCCGAAGGTATTAAAACCATACCAGTGGGAGCATTTTGCTTATATCCTCTCCTGGCTGTGGCAACAATCTCGCCATTTTTTACACCATCTGAAGGATCATTCGAGCTTGCCCCTTTGGATTTTGATTTGGACTTACTCTTTTTTGATTTAGATCCACCACCTTTTTTCTTTTGAGCAAAAGAATGGTCAACCTGCATCATAAGTACGATGAGAACAATTAATTTTACGATTAATTTGCTAGTTGGCTTGAACATAATCATTTCGTTTGATTACAGATTTTTTTTTAAAAGTATAAATTTAACGCTTGTGCTTTTGTAATTATTGCAACTATCGTTATAGTTTAATCCTACAGCTAACTTTAAACATAAATCATGCCATAATTTCTAACGAAAAATTAAAAATTATATCTCGGCGTCCTAATTATAGACCGTTTTCCAAGTCTACGAGTAGCAAAAGTATAGCGTACGAATATCTCATGTGATGTTGCTGCTTTTGTTTCTGACCCACTTGAAACAAAATCAAAGGCATATCCTAATTTTATTTTATTATTGTACATATTCATCCCCAACATCCCAGAAATAGCATCCGATAGTCGATAGTTGAATCCAGCCCAATATGTTTGATTCCATGTACCTATTAGACCAATTTCGGGATAAAAACTTTCTAAGTCAGACCGAACCATTAAAGTAGGGCTTAAATCTAAACTGGCAGACAAAGAATAATCATATTTTGCTTGTAGAACAAATATTCTGTTTTCATTAATCACTCCGCTTTCGGAAATCGTATATTTTGCACCTAACACATCCTTTACAGAAAATCCAAGCTGATAAATAGGATTGTTGATAAACACACCCACATCTAAACTAGAAGCTAAAAAAGACTGATTTTGGGCTTGTAACAAGGGATCTTCTCCATCTCTAGGAATATAATTTGAGTAAGAAGGCTTTAGAATATTAAAACCCCCGCCAACTCCTATGCCCACTGTAGAGCTATTGATTCGTTTATGAAAAGAATACGCTAATCGCAGCTCTTGTTTTTGTAATGATTGGGAATATTGATTTTGACTTATGGCTAACCCTAATCCTCCCTTTAAGGCAAAAACTGGCACACTGGCAGAAAAAAACAAAGATTGATTTTTACCCCCATCATATAGATTACTATTGTATCCCGAATATTGCGATCGTAAGTTTGTTTGAACTTCACCCGACCGCGAAATACCCGCGTAGGCAGGGTTAAAAAACATCTGAGAAAAAGTATGTTGTGTATACTGCTGAACCAACTGAGCACTACCATCATACACTGCTGTTATGAAAAGTAAGCATATTACTATGTTGGATACTAGTTTATTCATTTATTTATTAGAAAACTCAATTTCCCGCAACCCTATAATCCTTTGTATCAATAAAAACACGAATTACTCAAAATTGTTGTATTCCGTAAATATAGCAACATTATTTAATTCGCTTCTAAAGATTGTTCGCTTTTTTTATGTATTGCTCCAACGCTCCCACCATGGAGGGTGCATTTGGAAGGGGTGCTTCAATATCAAGAATCAAATCTAAGTCCCGAATGGCTTTTGCCGTTGTAGGCCCAAAAGCTGCCAAACGCGTATTGTTTTGCCTCCAATCAGGAAAATTTGTCACTAAAGAATTTACACCAGAAGGACTAAAAAAACAGATCACATCATAAAAGACTTCAGTAAGATCTGACAGGTTCGCAGGGACGGTTTCATACATTATCGCCTCGGTAAGGGAGATATTGAGCTTATTCAACAAGGTAGGAACAGAATCATTGCGAATATTAGAACAAGGAAATAGAAATTTTTCATTCTTATTTTTAATAAAAAATGGCTCTAAATCTGCGGCAGTCTTATTTCCAGCAAATATTTTTCGCTTACGAATCGTAATATATTTTTGTAAATAATTGGCAGTCTGCTCTGTTACACAAAAATACTTCATATCAGCAGGTATCTCTACGCGTATTTCTTCTGCCAACTTAAAAAAATGATCTACCGCGTGCTTACTGGTAAAAACCACGGCAGTATGTGCTAATATGTCAATTTTTTGATTTCGAAAATCACGATGATCAATCTTACGTACATCTATAAAATTACGAAAATCTACCCTTACACCATATTTAGTAGTAAGTTCTGAATACGTATTGGATTTTTCACCGGGGTTTTCTAGGGTGATAAGAATGCTCTCTACCTTCTTTATTCGAGCGTCAAGATTCATATTTTTAGTCACAATTCACAAAAAAATTAAGTATATGGCGTTAGTTTTCAGACGAAAAGTTTGAACCCTAACACGATAGGAAGAAACTCTACGATGCAAAGATAGCAAATTAAATAGAGAGTATTGGTATTTTCTATACTGTTTAGTGTATTAAAAACGACCAAAAAACGAAAACCGAAAAACAATATTAATCCGTATTGGATAAAATTCAGCCCAAAACTTGCCAAATCAATAAGCTGAACACTATGATTAATTAGTAATACCAAAACAAGAATAGTGACAAATATGAGAGTGCTTTGAATAAGTCTAAAGTAATAAATATCAATGACTTTATCCATAAAAAATAAACCTCCAAATATTCGAATCAAAAAGTACTTAGAAACCAAAAGTGTTAAAGATATTAACAAGACTAAAATATAGTTTAGGAGAAACTCTAGCGTACTATCCCAGGTTTCAAATACGCCTAAACTTGTGTAAATTTTTAGGCCATTGCTCGGTGAAAACAAAGCTAAAAAGAAACTAATCATCACACTTGTAAGTATTACAAAAAGTACATTTGGCCTATCAAGAGGTTTATTGACAAGAAACATACTCTCTTGCCCTAATTTAGAAAACATCCCCCGAATATTAACATACCTAACGAATGCTTTACTGAAACTACTCGCTAAAAAACTTACCAAACCTACAAGCATCAAAAACCCAAAAGAAAGAGCACTACGAAGAGGTGAGCCACTGCGGTTGAGATAGTTAATACTTGACACAATCTGTGATGTCTTCTCTTGAAATACCAAATTGGTTTTATACCCTAAACTTGCATCAATAAATTTAGGATGTGAATCACCGTAAAAGAACATCTCTATATATTCTGAACCATATGTCTTCTTTAAGAAAGAAGTAGAAATAATGAGCCACTTTCCCTTTTTAAGTGTTTTAAAAAGTTGCTTGTTTATAAACAAATGCACTTCATTGCCTTTGTTGTTAAGTACTAAGTCGGTATTAGGAAAATCATTAAGATTAAATCGTAAAACGAACGCTTTCTGAACACCGTCTTTCTGTTCAACAAATGGCAAAAACATCTTTTTCGATGAAGAGTAAATCTCCCAATCAAAATTAAAGTCCTTAATGGTCTGATATTCGTCTTTAGGCCCTACAGTTTTCGAAAACCCTGAAAAATATAACAACAAAAAACAAAAAACTACGACTGATCTAATCAACTTTTGAAAATTTGTACAAAATTATAAAAAATACAGCAAGTCTGTTTATTAGGTATCGTGCTGAAAACATTGATTTGTTTTAGCAGCAACAAAAACCAATGATAAAATTGATAAATAAGGTCTGGATTTGATGTTTAGAATCTAATAAAACTATGATTTTACCAAACTATTTTCAGCAGTATTAGGTTTGTATGGTATCAAACAAATATATGCAAGATCTAACTTTAATTAAAACCCTAGGTGAATTAAAACTTAAAGGTTACAAAACAAAATCCATAAAGAATGAGCTTCGAGATAATTTGCTTCTAAAAATAAAAAACAAAGAAAACGTTTTTGAAGGCATATGGGGATATGAAAGCACAGTAATCCCTGAAATTGAAAAGGCAATTTTATCTCTTCACAATATAAATTTTCTAGGATTAAGAGGACAAGCTAAAACACGTATGGCCAGAGGGATGATAGAACTTTTAGACGAATACATCCCTTATATTGATACAAGTGAAATTTATGACGACCCCTTCTTCCCAATTTCTAAAATTGGAAAAGAGCTTTTGGAAGAATTAAAAGACAATTTACCAATAGCTTGGCTTCATAGATCAGAAAGATATACAGAAAAACTCGCTACTCCGGACGTTTCGGTAGCGGATTTGATTGGTGACATAGATCCAATAAAGGCTAATTCTATGAAGCTATCTTACTCCGATGAAAAAGTAATTCACTATGGCTTAATTCCTCGATCAAACCGCTGTATTTTTGTAATAAATGAACTCCCTGATCTTCAGGCAAGAATCCAGGTTTCGCTCTTTAATATATTGCAAGAAGGTGATATTCAGATAAGAGGTTTCAAACTACGAATGCCATTAGACATTCAATTTGTGTTTACAGCAAATCCCGAGGATTATACCAATCGAGGAAGCATTGTGACTCCATTAAAAGATCGGATTGAATCTCAAATCATAACCCATTACCCCAAAACTATAGAAATAGGCAAAAAAATCACTCGTCAAGAAGCTCAACCAAAAGGAAATCAAAGCGAAATTTATATTAACGAAATTTTGAGAAACCTTATAGAAAGAATTGCTGAAGAGGCTAGAAACAGTGAGTACATAGATGCAAAATCGGGAGTGAGTGCGAGAATGACAATTTCTACTTTCGAAAACATGATAAGCTCTTCTGAGCTAAGGTCAATTAAAAATGGCAGCGACTATAGTTTTGCTCGGATTGCAGATATTTATGGATCCCTATCTGCCATAAATGGCAAAATAGAGCTTGTATATGAAGGAGAACTCGAAGGACCACTTTTCGTAGCACAAAAACTCATTTCTCAAGCTATTCGTAAAGAGTTTGAAGTATATTTTCCCAATCCTGAGTATAAAAGAAAGCAGCAATCAGAATTTAGTGTTTATAAAAAAATAAAGGACTGGTTTTCTGAAGGTAAAAATATAGAATTACTAACATCAGACACTGATGAGGAGTACGAAAAAAAGCTTAAGTCAGTTCCTGGACTAGAG
>JBOFGX010000175.1:0-26317 GCA_051649345.1 Leadbetterella sp.
TACCATCCCACCCCATGGTGTAACTTCTTTATTTGTAAACGAATATGTCAAATTATTCATCCCCATAATTCTAATGCTAAGCGTTAGAAAATTAAACCTAAATTTAATACTTTTTCTCTAATGCGTAATCTGGGTTTAAAGGTCAAAATTTCTAATCACAAAATATCAAATTGTAGTAAGGATATTTAGTTTTAACTCTTTTTTCTTTAATGTCCTTTATTAGCTAATAAACTACTTCACCCCAGGACATTCACAGTACCTTTTACCCATAAAGAATTTTTTAAGACGATGTTTTTTCTTACGATAGCGTCCTCCTTTTCTATGGATTTGTACCTCAGAAGCAAACACAGATATTTCCTCCAGAGGATTGATTAATAGAATAGTAAGTAAAAGAAACTTTTTCATATCTAAAATAACGTCATTTGCTTAGAAATGTTCCATTGTTTTGGCAAAAATATATCTTGACTTTTAGATCCGTTTTTTAAAAGGGTATCTCCAATACTATATGCTAGCAATTTATTTGAACCTTCTGTTTTCTTAAAGTCTAAAAAATGAGAGCAATTATCGAACCAATCGTGTTCTTCTTCAGGATTCAAGATTACAGGCATTCTTTTTTTTGTGTTATGTATTTCAGACATCAATTCATTCGCTTCTGTAGTTACAATAGAAAATGTATAGGTAGGTTTTCCGAGTTTGTTAAGCCCCATTTCGTAAAGGCCAGCCATAGAAAATATCTCTTTATTCTCTATGTGAATAAAAAAAGGTATTTTCTGCTTACCCGTATGCTGCCATTCAAAGAAACCCGTGGAAGGTATGATGCATCGCTTCGCATTTTTGAACGAGGCCTTTTCAGATAGGGTTTCCACCTTGGCATTCAAGGTCAATGCTCTCATTTTTAGAGATTCTTCCTCACTCGTAATAAAATGTGGAATAAGTCCCCAATTTCCAAATGAAATTGCTTCATTTTCTGGAGTAATGATGGGCCAAAGTCCGTGGTCAAATCCAGAAGCATGATAAATCGGAGAAAAAGTGCTTTCTCCTTTATTAAGCATTTTTTTGTACCGAGCTTCCAGTTTTTTATTGTCAGTAACTAGAGAATTGTGGTAACACATTTTTTTGTCTGATATGCAACTTTTCATACGAATATACGTCAATAGATGTATAAAATTAAAAATCATGAAAATAATCCCAATTCTTGGCATTTGTATGTTAATGGTATCTGCAGCGTTCTCTCAAACCAAAGAGTCTAAAAAAAAGAAAGACAAAGAGCGTCATTATTATGATAATAAGGTAATTATTCATTCGGATGACTGTAATGACGTGTATAGTAGGGTGGGGGATATTGAGGCAATAGTTCCTTTTGATACCCTCATCGAAAAAGAACTTGGAGTCCTGGACTCTGCAGGGAAGAAATACAAATTTAAAAAATACAAATATGATACTAGGATCGAGAAAGACGTTTTCGCAGATATGGATATTGATCTGAATCGGATGCATCGGGAGTTACAACAAATACCCAGACAAATCCGCACTACATATCATCGTTTTGAAGGTAATAAGCAGGGCGTAAAAAGTTTACATGTGTTTAGCAACTATCCCGATGCCCATATTTTGAATGTGCAATTTTATACAATGAACAAAGGAGATGTGTATGTATCAGTAGTAGATATGAAAGGATCTCTTGTGGTTAAAAAGGAAATTAAAGATTTTGAAGGGGACTTTATGAGCCAAATTGAATTGCCAAAAGGAACAACGGGTGTACACTTTGTGATTGTGTCTCAAAATGGCGAAGGCTCAAGTAGAAGAGTGCGAATTGGAGATAAGGGAGAAGATATAGATACCAATTTTAATGACTGAAATTATAATAAATTTAATATAAACGAAAATTATTATAAGTAATGAAATTATTATAAATATAGTAAAAATAATAATTATAATATTTTCAGTATAAATTGAAAATATTATTCATAATAAAAGAGCTACTTTTTAGTAGCTCTTTTTGTATTGTAGATATTACTTTCCAAACAGTCTGGCAAAGAAACCTTTCGCTTTTTGAGTAACTTCCTGTACAGATTCCCCAACTTCAGCTGCTATTTCTTGCGACTTTTCTTTAGCCGATTCAAAAGCTTCTGATGCGTCTTCTTTAAGGTCGTTTAATTTTTCTGTAGCGGCTGCTTTCATTTCTTGCACAGATTCACTGCTCACAAGCTCAGTCACTTTATCTTTAGC
The DNA here is from genome assembly GCA_051649345.1 of Leadbetterella sp. Taxonomy (GTDB): domain Bacteria; phylum Bacteroidota; class Bacteroidia; order Cytophagales; family Spirosomataceae; genus Leadbetterella. The sequence goes on from JBOFGX010000175.1 coordinate 2,230, forward strand.
AGATTCGAAGGCTTCCGTAGCCTCGGATTTTAAATCCTCTATTTTATCAGCAGCGGCATCTTTAATGCTGTCGATTTGCTCGCTACTTACAAATCCTGAAACTTTTTCTTTGGCGGCATCAATCAATTCGGATGCTTTTCCACCCACATCTCCCAATTTTTCTTCAGCAAATTGAGAAACTGTGTCCCCTAGACCGGATAATTTTTCTGAAGCCATTTCTTTGGCTTTATCCATAAGATTTTGAGCTCCTTCTTCCACGATATTTTTACTTTCTTCTGACATATCTGTTTATTATTTTAGTTATAAATGCGTATAAATATACAGTCTTAAATCATATATTTCAATCGAATGACTTCTTTTTCCGTCAAAAACCTCCAATTTCCCCTAGGAAGGTCTTTTTTGCTAAGTCCAGCATAGGTACTTCTGTCAAGTTTCAATACCTCATAGCCCAACTGTTCAAATATTCTTCTTACGATCCTATTTCTTCCAGAATGTATTTCTATTCCCAATACCATTCCATCGGGTGAAATGATCGATAAGTCATCGGCTTTTATTTTGCCATCTTCTAGTTCAATTCCTTCTAGGATTTGATCAAAATGCTCTTGGGTTATTTTTTTATCGATCTCGAGCTGATAAATCTTCTTGACATTATTGGAAGGGTGGGAGAGTTTTTCTGCCAATTCTCCATCGTTTGTTAATAACAATAAACCTGTAGTGGCCCTATCTAGTCTACCAATGGGGTATATTCTTTCATTTGTGGCATTTTTGACTAAATCCATCACCGTTTTACGTCCTTCCGGATCCTCCATAGTGGTGATAAAATCCTTGGGTTTATTCAATAAAACGTATGTCAGTTTTTGTCTATTGAGTATTTTACGACCGTATTTGATCGTATCTGTAGGTTTTACTTTGTAGCCCATTTCTGTTACTACGGCTCCGTTTACGGTGATTTGCCCGCTGGCGATAAATTCATCGGCCTCCCTTCTCGAGCAAAGCCCTGCATTGGCAATAAAACGATTCAAACGAATGTCGTCCGTATTGTTTACTGTGTTTTCTACTTTTTTACGGATTCTTTCGGGTAGTTTGTCCAGCATGCCCTTTTCTGTTATATCGGGTTGGGAGGTCAATCCTCTTTGTTTGCTGAACTCTACTTTTTCTTTTGAGGCTTGTGGTTCGTCAAAATAAGCTCCTCTATTGGTAGACCGTGGTGAAAACGGCTTTTCATCTTTTCTAAAATCCCCTCTTTCTCTAAAGTTCGAAGGCTTGTCCGATTTGTCAAAGGCTCTTTTAGGTCTAGAATCTCCTTTATCACTATCAGATGATCGGTTAAATGGTTTTTTGTCTCTGAAATCGCCGCTTGGTTTATCTGAACGGTCAAAATTTCGTGTGGGTTTGAAGTCACTTCTATCTCTTGGTGCTGATCTGTCGAACGAAGGTTTTTTGTCTCTAAAATCGCTGCTAGGTTTATCCGATCTGTCAAAACTCCTTGTCGGTTTGAAGTCACCTCTATCTCTTGGTGTTGATCTATCGAACGCAGGTTTTTTGTCTCTGTAATCACCACTTGGTTTGTCCGAGCGGTCAAAACTTCTACTTGGTTTGAAGTCACCTCTATCTCTTGGTGCTGATCTGTCGAACGAAGGTTTTTTGTCTCTAAAATCGCTACTAGGTTTATCCGAACGGTCAAAACTTCTATTCGGTTTAAAGTCACCTCTATCTCTTGGTGCTGATCTGTCGAACGAAGGTTTTTTGTCTCTGAAATCACCGCTAGGTTTATTCGATCTGTCAAAACTCCTTGTGGGTTTGAAATCTCCTTTATCTCGGGATGAAGATCGATCGAACGAAGGTTTTTTATCTTTGAAATCACCACTTGGTTTGTCAAATCTATCAAAACTCCTTGTGGGTTTGAAATCTCCTTTATCTCGGGATGAAGATCGATCGAACGAAGGTTTTTTATCTGTGAAATCACCGCTTGGTTTATTAGACCTGTCAAAACTTCTGCTTGATTTGAAATCAGGTCTATCGCCTTGCGATGTTCTATTAAACGAAGCTTTTGATTTTATTTTAGTGTTAGGTCTATCGGATTTTTCAAAACTTTTGGAGGGTTTGAAATCGCCTCTACCTACCTGTGAAGATCTTTCAGAAGGTGTTCTTTTCGGTTTGAAATCCACCATATTATCAGAAGAAGATGATCTGATTGAAGGTTTCTTCTCTCTAGTTGGCGAGGCCGTTTCTTCTGAGCGGCTGTAGGATCTTTTGGGTTTGAATTCTTTACTTTCCGTACTTGGTTTAGTACCTATGGTTGGCGAGCTTTCGGCACTGGGGATGGTCGCTTTGCGAGTATACGTTCTTTTTGGTTTTACGGGTTCTGAAGAATCAGACGCCGTACTTGATTTTTTCTTTTCGGTTGAAGTACTCGCTTTTTTCATTTTTAATTACTTTGTGCACGCTATTTTAGAAAGGTATATTTTTAAAATCGAATGCAATTTCCCCAATACGGATTGTACTTTATGCTTTTGATTTTCAAAAACTTTCGCAATTTAAGGCATTTTTTGAATTTAATCTTCTCAAAAGGGATATTAACACGCCTATGTCAGATATTTAACCTATTTAATACCTACTTTTTCTTGTTTTTGATCAATTCTAAATTGAAAATAAAGTTTGTCGTGAGCCCATTATTACTTTGAAAATGGTTTTTTTCTGAGACCTCACGTGCCAGCTGTAGTCTTTGATTGATATAGCCTATTTCTGCCCGTATTTTTGGGTTAAATCGATATCCAAGCCCAAATCCCAAACGATTTTGATCAAATACATTTTCCCGAATGTTTTTTCCGAAACTGATATGTATTTCGTTATAAATCAAAGCGTAAACGGTTTTATCTTTTATAGATGTATGGTTAAGTGGGATATTTGTTCTTATCATATACCGAGCTCTGTTGGAAAACAAAAACTCGTCTTCTGTTTTCGATTCGGCATTGTTGTATCTACCAATAAATCGTTGCTCCATCATAAACCTGTTTATGATATCAAATCTGCCTAGTTTATCGTTTAGGGTCAGCATTTCGTAGGGTCGATGTTCAGAAAATGTTTTGCCTAGCGGATTGAGAGGTTGCTCTCCGTAAGCATACGTTTCGGCATAAGCATAGCCTACACGAACCTGTGCTCTGGGGTGGAGTTGATAATTGATGCCCATACGGTAGAAGTCTTGAAGGGGTTTAGATGCAAATTCGGCCCTACGCAATTGGAATTCCGTATAGATACCTACCTTAGGAGAAACCTTGAGGGTGGCAAAAAATCCTGTCCAGCTTACGGTATTTTCTTCTTGGCTTCTATAGTCTTGTGCATGGGAAGTCAGATAAGAAATAAAAAAAATAAAAACTAAGTTTCGAATGGTTTTCAAGATGGTAGTAGGTGTTTGTATATCAGTCAATAAAACGTTTTAGGATAGGCTCGTAGCTGTCTATTCTGCGGTCTCTTAGGTACGGCCAAGTCGTCCTATAATATTCGGTCTTATTGAGGTCTATAGTTTCCACATGGGTTTGCTCTTTTTCATGGTCTGCCTTGAAAAGCAGCCTTCCGTGAGGATTTGCCACAAAGGATCCTCCCCAAAACTTCTGCTCTGCCTCAATGCCAACCCTGTTTACACTTACAACATAGACGCCATTGGCTACGGCATGCGATCGCTGTATCGTTTGCCAAGCGTCGTATTGTTCTTGATTGATGATGGGGTCTTTTTCGTTGAGATCCCAGCCGATGGCGGTAGGGAAAAACAAGATTTCGGCACCCATAAGTGAGGTAATTCTTGCCGCCTCGGGGTACCATTGATCCCAGCAAATAAGTACACCAATTTTGGCAAATTTCGTTTCAAAAATCTTGTATCCGAGGTCTCCAGGCGTGAAGTAAAACTTCTCATAGTACCCGGGATCGTCAGGAATATGCATTTTACGGTATTTCCCAAGGTATGTTCCGTCGGCATCGATGACAGCCGTCGTATTGTGATAGAGTCCTTGGGCTCTTTTTTCGAACAATGATGCAATGATGACGACACTAAGTTCTTTAGCCAAGGTCTGCATGGTTTCTGTCGTGGGACCCGGAATGGCCTCACCCAATGCAAAGTTGGCGTGGTCTTCTACATCACAAAAATATAGAGAAGTAAACAACTCTTGCAAGCATACAATTTGAGCACCTTGAGCGGCAGCTTCTCGTATTTTTTGTTTACTTTTTTCGATGTTCGCCTGTACGTCAGAGCTACACGTCATTTGTACCAAACCAATAGAAGCGTTTTTCATATTGCTGTAATTTGAAATGGCAAAAGTACCCAAAAATTGTGATTTTTTTGTTTTTGAGAAAAATGAAGATTATGTTTTCGTACGACACAAAATATTTAGATATAAATTGTATAAAGGAACTTGGATTGAAAATCCTTCTTATCTAGCTTCGACATCAAGAAGATGTTGAAGAGCGGTGTCCTAACTATCTTGAAATTATAGTTAATACCATTTATGTGTTTTAAACCTTGCGTTTACAACCCAAATCAGTTCCGGGCACCACTAATTGCAGAATGAATTGCCTCTCCTTTTTCGGTTATTATCAAAGGGGAAGGTATTATTCCCAGATTTGAATTCATGAGTTTATAGCTCCAAATCGTTTTTCCTGATTTTATATCCAAACATAGTAAGTCTTCTTTTGTAGAAACATATACCAAATCATTATAATAATTTGGACTTGAAAAGCTTCTACCTTCAACAAACCATATATTATTAGAAGTATTGGAATCCATACAATATAGCTTTTTATCATCAGAATATACTACGAAGTTATCAAAGGCTATTGGTGAAGTTGGATTATATATTGATCCTTCAAATTTTTTGTAGTACTTTTTGTTTAATGTTGGTAATGTGACTGAATATAAACCGTATGAATCATTGACAAACAAATTGTCGTTTAAAGCTGCAGGCGACGAAAAAGAACTATTGATTTGTCTAGCAGGTTCGTAACTAAAACTCTTGGTTTGCATTGTTTTTAAATCGTATGCATAGAGAAAATTTAAGTATGTGTAATAACAGACATCTTTATAGATTGAAGGAGATGAGTGACTTGGGTTAACACCCTTTATATCAAAATAACTAATCTTTTGATTGGAAATTCTTGCATTTTTTAATAGAGCACCACTATTTGCATCAATGATCTCAAGGCCATTTAACCCAACTAAATAAATTTTACCTTCATAGTATGCAGGCGATGAATCAATAAAACTTTGAGATTTCAATTCCCAAATAGGCTTTCCATTTATAGCATTTAAACAATAAAATTTTGAAGCAGAATTATAGTATAACCTGTTATTTATGACCAAAGGTGATGATGCATTGTATCCTTCTTTAGTTAAAAAATCCCACTTTTCTAATCCTGTTTTAATATCAATCGCTATAATTTTGGAACTATTTTGTATAGAAGTGACATATAAATTGTCATTTGAATATGTAGGAGAAGATAAAATATATTCAGATGTTTTATACTTCCAAACCAATGATCCTGTCTTGGCATCTAATAATGAACAATTTCCGTTATCATCACAAGCAAAAACATAGGTAGTATTTAAAACATAATCAGTATTTGATGATGGGTTTACCTTCGTTTTTCCTTCTTTACAAGCTAACAAAGTAGATATAAAAGAAGCAACAAAAAAGATGTTAATAGATTTGATTAACGTATGAATTTTCATGAGAACATTTTGTTAGATTTATCAAATAAATACATTTTAGAAAAAAGTACATTCAGATATTGGATGTACTTAGTTTTTTTATTGTTTAATACATAAGGGTTTGAAACACCATCTCACAACCTCACCCCAAACCGCTCAGCCAATCCTTCTAAACTTTCAATCACTTTTTCGTCCAAAGGAAGACCCGATTTTAGCCTTTCCGCTTTAAAATTTCTTTCTTGATCTCCGGGTATTTGTACCTGCTGACCTTCGATGGCCTTGGCAGAACGAAAACGCTTGATCCAAGTATCCATACTATTTTTAAAATCATCGGCAGGTCGGAAGGCATCGATTCGCATGGCACCTACAAAATGCCCTGTGCCTTGTCCTACTGTTTCGGCTGCTACCCCTTGAAAACCCGCAGTTGCGAAAGGCGGAACCCAAGGGCCAAAGTTGGCTCCAGACAATACTCCACTAAAAATATCAACAATGGCTCCCAATCCATATCCTTTATGACTACCGTGCTCTCTATCACCTCCGAGAGGGAGTAGTCCACCACCATCTTTAATAGCATTTGAGTTGGTAGTCGGGTTGCCCATGTCATCCTGAACCCAACCGATGGGAGCAGGTTTGCCCTTTCTTTGAAGGATCTCGAGCTTACCATAGGCTACGGCGGTACTTGCAAAATCAGCTAGAAATGCGGGTTCTGTAGCTGCTGGAATAGCCACAGCGATTGGATTGGTACCCAATAGTTTTTCTCTAGAAAAAGTAGGTACAACAAGGGGTGCTGCATGCGTCATAGCCCAACCAATCATGTCATCTTGCAGAGCCAATTTAGCATGATAGCCTGCTATACCAAAGTGGTTGGAGTTTTGTATAGCTACCCAACCCGTACCTGCTTTTTTCGCTTTTTTTCGGGCTAATTGCATCGCATATGGAGCCACCACCAACCCCAGTCCTTTGTCTCCATCCAGTGTGGCTGTGCTTGGGCTTTGATGTAAAATTCGCATGTTGGGTTTGGGATTGAGTCTTCTATGATCATAAAGTCGTACATATCCAGCTAGTCTAGCAACTCCGTGAGAATCTACTCCCCCCAAGTCTGCTTCAATAAGTACATCGGCAGCTAGTTTTGCATGAGCAGGACTACACCCTAATTTTTTAAATATATTTTCTGTAAACTTCCGAACTCTTTCAGATTCCAAAGTGAATTAGATTTTTTACGAAATTAATCTTGAAATAGTATGGGTTACCTTAAAATCAAAAAAAATGTTAAAAAAATAAGAAATCGTATCTGAATCCGTTTTCTATCTGTAATTTTAAACCATTCTTTAATTAGTTTGTATGTTAAAAAGACTTTTCATATTTCTTTTTTTAATTTCATTCGAAGGGTTTACTCAAAATCCGATTTCTGTTGAAAGTCAAATTCAGAAAGTAACCGTTTATAGGGGGCAAGCTAGAATTCAGTCTATGTTCAGTGTAAATCTCCCCAAAGGGAAATCTGAGATCTGGATAGAAAAACTCCTCGAAGGCGTAATTTCAAATACCATACAAATTGGAAGTAATCAATCTGTCACACTTTTGGGTGTTAATAATACATTATCTACGAAACCCATAAATTATAATTCACGATTGGATTCAATCTCAGCTTTAAAGGCTCAAATAGAAACGGAGGAAATGCTTCTTCAAACCACACAGTCTGAAGAAAAGATATTGATGGCCAATGCCAATGTAAAGAGCGAACAAGACGGGCTTACGGGTGAGGAGCTTAAGGAGGTAATGAAGGTATTTAAGCAAAAACTCCTAGAAATAGGAACCGAACGAATCCAACATCAACGGAACATTCAAACCTTAAAAAATAGACTTCAAACGTGGGAAAGAGGATATTCAAATATTCAAGATAAACCTAATCGTTATATTGCGTTTAAGGTAGGTTCTGATTCTGATCAAAAAGTAGATTTTACCCTAGAATACAATATATATAATGCAGGTTGGGAGCCTAAGTATGATCTCCGTCTCAAAGATGAAGCTCAAAAAGAAGCTCAATTGGAGTTACAAGCTCGGGTTTGGCAAAATACAGGAATGGATTGGAAAAATGTGGAAGTTGTGCTTTCAACTGCTCGACCCAATGAAAATAGTATGAAGCCAAACATTGAACCTCAGTTTTTGAATGTAAGTGAGGTGGTAGCTAGGGCTTCGAATGTACGATTAAGAAAGATGAAAATGGAGGATGCTGAATATGAAGAGATGGCTGTAGATTCATCCGCTGTAGCGACTCACTCACTAAATTTGCCATTTACAATTATGACACCTCAACCGATTGCCATCCAAGAAAACGTTTTGTCTACAGAATATATACTCGAAAATAAGTATACGATTCCTAGTAATCAAGAAAATGAAATGATTCCCGTACAGCAAAATACGATTCAAATAGCCACTTCAACACAAGCTGTACCCAAACTCAGCTTGGATGCCTACCTGATGGCCAAGGTTATGGACTGGCGGAAATACAATTTGCTTTCAGGGGAAATATCTGTCTATTTTCAAAACAAATATGTAGGTAAATCCTACTTAAATGCGAGCCAAACCGAAGATGATTTTATGGTAAGCTTGGGTGTGGATTCTCGAGTAACTTTGAAAAGAGAAAATTTACTTTCGGTCAAAAAAAGAAAATTTGTGGGAAACAACGTTAAAGAATCTTTTGAGTATAAAATCACGGTTATCAATCGTAAATCAATCCCTGTTGAACTCGAAATCGAAGATCAATTACCCGTTTCTCAAGATTCAAAAATTGAAGTAGACATCGATGAATTGAGTGGAGGCGTCTTGAAAGATGAGAAAACAGGCAAAGTTGTATGGAATATTCAGATAGAAGGCAATGGTAAAGTCGAAAAATTGTTTAACTTCACCGTAAAGTATCCCAAGGATGCTGTAATTGATAATTTGTAAGTATTATTAAGAAGAACTTCAATCGCATACTCTCATATTTCCTCAGAGGACTCGTTTTTGTAGCTCCTGTAGGATTTACTATTTATATATTGTGGAGTGCGTTTAGATTTGTCGATAGTCTTATCGAATTTCGGTTTAATTTAGCTGGCTCTGGCCAAGAACTCATTATCCCGGGTTTGGGATTTATAACTGTAGTAGGAGGCACCGCATTAATTGGCTTTATTTTTACTAAGTTTTTACCTCTTCGTTTTCAAAACTATGTAGAAAGAGGGATCGGGAACTTGCCTTTAGTAAAAATATTCTATTCAGCTTTCAAGGATCTAATTTCAGCATTTGTCGGAGATAAGAAGAAATTTCAAACGCCTGTTTTAGTTATTACAAACAAGCAGTCGAATATCCGAAAAATAGGATTTCTAACGCAAGAAAATTTGGATTTTCTAGAGCTTTCAAATACTGTGGCAGTATACTGCCCACATAGCTACGCATTTTCTGGGGAAATGCTAATAGTACCCAAAGACCACGTCCAAATCCTCTCAATTTCTGCTTCTGAAGCCATGAAAATGATTGTATCTGGTGGTGTATCAGGTGATGATGCTTAGTTTGTATTTAGTAGACCGTCAAAAAAAATCGCAAATTATTCATTTTAAGTGAAATTAAGACACCGAAAAATATTCCAAATAAGTAAAAAATTGGAATTTTTCTCGATTTTTAGGCTGCCTTATCCGTGCGGAATTTAATTTCTGATCGGCCTAAAAGCCAGATGACTGAGCCGAAGCCAAAATCACTGTACGGTGCCCTGGCAAGCAGTAAAGTGTCCGTTTTTTTTTACTTCAAACTAATCCTTTCTCTCAAAAAATCAAGCTACTGCTCGACCTCAGCCGAACTTCATTTTGAGAAAAATCTCTCAATCAATACTTTTTAAGGGACGATTATTTAGCCTATAAACTCTCTGTAAGCCATGATGCCTCCCAGAACATTGTGTACGTTTGTAAAGCCCTCGGCCATTAAATACTGTTTGGCTCTATCACTACGTGCTCCGCTTCTGCAATGAATGTAAATATCTTGGCCTTTCCAAGATTCAATCTCTGACAGCCTTTTGGGGAGTTCACCCAAGGGGATTAGTAATCCATTTAAGTTATCTTCCTCAAACTCATACTCTTCTCGTACATCAAGGAGATTGATTTTTTTATCTGAATTTATCAACTCATGTAATTCTTCTACGTCAATATCAAAGTTCTCGTTTGGCATGTTTTTTTTATTAGAGGGTTAAATTATTTATTCTGTTTTATCTGCATTATTTGTGGAAGGTGTTGCTCCTTCTGTGCCTGATATCCAAATAGTAATGGGAGCACCTGTTTTTATTTTATTGCCACTACCAGCGGAAGGGTTTTGCTTTATAACAAGCCCAACTGGAACTTCTTCGGATGCTTCATACAGTACATTTCCAAGGGTCAGTTCTTGACCCGTAATCAATATCTCAGCTTCTTCTTTGGATTTACCAACTACATCTGGAATATCAATCAATAGATCACCGTAACCATCCCCTACAAGTAAGACAACTTTTGAACCTTTGGCTACAGCATCCCCAGGTAATATCTCTTTTCCGTTTACTTTTATTTTTAAAACCGTATTTTCCTCTAGAGCTGAAATCTTTTCTTCGCCACCAAACTGTAAGCCAGAGCTTAACAATTGATTTTTGGCACTGCCAATAGACTTACCTACAATACTGGGCATTTTCACGATGGGTGCCGAGTACGATACCATTGTAAGGTATATCTTTCTTCCTGACTTTACAGTAAGGCCAGATTGTGGGAAATTAGATAAAACTGTGCCTGGTTTTGCTCCAATAACAAAGGTGCTGTCACTAATTTCGAATTCTAAATCATTATCTTCCAGTATTTTTTCTGCAGCTTCTGCAGTAAGGCCTTTGAGGTTTGGTATTTTTATGGTTTGATTATGGTTGGTAGACCAAGGCAAGTAAACAAAGAAAAACCCGAAAAACAGCACCATCACAAATGCCAAAATTATGGCTACATGCGTGAAAACATCTGTTTTACTGTTCGTGCTGAGTTTCATTTAATCGTTTTATTTGTGCAAAATAATTCCATTTTTATTCAAAAACCAACATTATTGAGAATTGATACATAGAAATTTAAATTTTCCCTTCGCTAAAGGCCTAAATTTCTTGAGGAAAGATTTTTTTGGATATATTTTCCTAAAATATCAAATTCTAAATTTACTGTATGATCAGGTCTGAGACTGCCTAAGTTTGTGTTTTCCCATGTGTAAGGAATTATGCAAACCGAGAATTTGGTATTCGTTACATCCACTACTGTTAGACTCACGCCGTTGATACAAATTGATCCTTTTTCAACTAGTAAATTTTGTGAGCCTTCCCCTGCCTCAAACCAAAGTTTCCAAGATCCATTCTGGTCTTGGATTTCGGTACAAATCCCTGTTTGGTCTACATGACCTTGTACAATATGGCCATCAAATCTGCCATGTGCGGGCATGCATCTTTCTATGTTTACTTGGTGCCCAATTCCCAAGTTTCCTAGATTGGTTTTTTGAAGTGTTTCCGCAATAGCTGTCATTTGATACTGATTATCCGAAATTCGCTCTACAGTAAGGCAAACTCCATTATGTGATACACTTTGATCTACTTTTAATTTGTGTGTAATGTTAGATTCAAAAATAAATTCACGATTACTATCTTTATCTTGAAAGGAAACCAATCGGGCCATGGTTTCTATGATTCCTGTAAACATACATTGGGATTGAAAGTGTAAATATACAATTGAGCAAAAGAAATGCGTATACTGAAATCTTTAAATAGTAATTATATTGGGTCACATGTTCAAAAAAAGAAAATGATTATACTAAGTTTGTGGTTTTAGTGAAGATATGAAAAATTTGAAGTGGATTTTCCTTACAGGTTTTGTTGGTGTACTAGTCTATATGTTTTTTTCTCAGCCCAGTTTTGAACAAAAAACACAAAAGGAGTTTGAGGCGTATAGTGTGGGTATGGTTCAAATGGAAAATAGTCCTGTGAAGGTCAAAGCAGGGATACGTTTTTTTGAGCCAAATTCGAAAGCGATTGTTCAAGCTTCATTTGAGCCTTCAAACAAAAAGGACTCCATACAGATGACAAACTCGAAAAAGGAAATTGTAGATTTTGCTGGAGAGATAGTTTTTACGGTAAATAAGCATTTATACCGATGCAAGGTTTTTGATGAAGGAGAGCAATTGATGTTAGCATTTTTTGATAAATCGAATGGTATGGATACCTATCCAGGTGGTAGGTATATAAATATTCTAAAAGAAGATATAGAAGGCAATAAATTTGAGCTAGACTTTAATAAATCACGTAATTTTTATTGTGCTTATTCTAAGGATTTTATTTGTCCTATTCCGCCCAAGGAAAATAGGATTCTAGATGTAGTGGCTGCGGGAGAGAAGATGTATGTAAGTAATTGAAAATTTCATTAGAATAGTATATTTCATTGTTACTGTAAAATTTGATTATATTGTAATATCTAAATAAAATATAAATATTGAAAATATGATATTAAATATAATTACAGTAATTATTATATAATTTATAAATATAGATAATTTTATATTTTCAGTAATTATTGAAAATAATAGATATTAAAGGATTGTTTTTCCTATTTGATTTAAACTTTAAGATAATTTGTAAGGTAAATATTCAGAAATATCCTCTCCAAACCGATGTAATTCTCGTACCACAGTTGAGCTAATAGTGGCATAAATAGGGGAGGTGATCAAAAATAAGGTTTCCATTTTGGCGTCTAGACGCTTGTTTACTTGAGCAATGGTGTTTTCGTATTCAAGATCCGTTGTGTTTCTTAGTCCACGAAGAATAACACTTGCTTCCGCTTTTTTTGCGGCAGTTGCTGTCAATTCTTGATATTCTATAGTTCTGATACGAGGGTCATTTTCAAAAGCTGTGTTTATGCCTTTTTTTATATGCTCTATTTCGAAGTATCGTTTCTTATTGGAATTGGTACCGATTCCAATAATAATTTCATCAAAGATCTCCAGCCCCCTACTTACAATATCAAAATGACCCAATGTAAAAGGGTCGAATGAGCCAGGGAAAAATGCAATTTTCTTTTTCATTTGTTAATTGCTTTAGCTGTATGCTATAAGCGTTATGCTATAAACTGTAGGCGTTATTCTGTAAAAAAAACTATACACTCAGCACTAAACTCTCAGCACTTTTCAAACGTCTATTACCCTATCGACTAAACACTCAGTACTTATCCAACAGCTGCCACCTAAAATCTATTTACTAAAGACTATCGACTAAAGACTATTATCTAACATCTGCCATCCAACATCTATTTGGACTTTTCTGTCGCTAGTACCATTCGAACCTTTGTTTTCGCTCCAATCCCCATTACATCTACCAATTCTTGAACAGTTAATATTTGCTCAGGACGTATTACAACCGTGGGCTCTTCCATATCTTTTGTAGCAGCCATTAACTCATTTTCCAATTCTGGGAAATTGATTTCTTTTTTGCCAATAAAGTAATGCAACTCCTCATTTTGCTTGGTAATTGACAATGTTATTGGGTCATTTTTTATGACCTCTTGGCTAGATTGCTTCGATTTTGGTAAGTTTAATTTTATGGCATTTGTTGCTCCTAATGTGCTGACAATTAAGAAAAATAGCATAAGGAAGAACATGATGTCGTTAAGAGAGGAGGTTTGAATCTCCGCTTCGAATCTCCGTTGACGCTTCAGTTTCATGATCGTACGGGTTCATTTAGTGTATCAAAAAAGTCCATTACCGTTGCTTGCAGATTGATACTAAATTTATCAATCATCATATTGATGCCATGATATGCAGTGTAAGCAATCAAACCTACTAACAGACCAGCAAAACTAGATATCATTTTTTCATATAGACCATTCGAAATTACCTCAATTGAGAAATCGCCCGTTTGCGATATATCATAAAAAATCTTGATGATACCTGATATCGTTCCGATAAATCCGAGTGTGGGAGCTATACCCGCTACGAGTCCCAGATACCCCATGTTTTTTTCCATTTTGGATACTTCTAAGTTTGACTGTATCTCCATCGCACTTTCTATATCTTTTATAGGTTTTCCGATACGGCTAATGCCTTTTTCTAAGATACGAGCGATGGGGCTATTGTGTCCATTGCACAATGATTTTGAGGAAACAATATCGCCTCTTTTAATGCCTTCCTTAAGCGTATGTAAAAAGGAGGAGCTTATTTTGGAGTTGTTTCGGATTAACAGATAACGCTCAATTCCTAGAAAAATAGTAGTGACCAATAAAGCTAAAATGGGATAAATAACAAGACCGCCTTTGAGTAGGAGTTCAAGATAGCTAATAGACTTTGTGGCAGATGCCGTACCTACGCCCAAAGTATCACCTACAGCTGTTGGTACTTGCAAGAAAATGGAAAGCAACATATTTTATGGAATTTTTAAAATTATGGTTAAAAACTACGAAATGAATAAATTATTATGCAAAATAGAAAAAATTTCTAGTATTTGCCACTCCTCATATTACTTATTAGCCGATTCACAACATTTTATAAGAGACAAACTCAGGAGGAAGCTTACAACATTACAATACACCTTTAGTACTGGGTAGATTGTCCAATTCTGAAATGTTACGTTTTACGGACATTTTAATGGCTTTTGCCCATGCTTTGAATATAGATTCAATTTTATGGTGCTCATTTTCTCCTTCGCATTGAATATTGAGATTGCATTTGGAGGTATCCGAGAATGACTTAAAGAAGTGCATAAACATTTCAGTCGGCATATCACCTATTTTTTCACGGTTGAACGAAGCGTTCCATACCAGCCAAGGTCTACCTGAAAAATCTATGGCAACCTGTGAAAGACATTCATCCATCGGGAGTAGAAATCCATATCTATTAATGCCTTGTTTATTCCCAAGAGCTATCAAAAAAGCTTCTCCCAATGCCAACGCGGTATCTTCTATTGTATGATGCTCGTCAATATGTAAGTCTCCTTTTACGTGGATTTCTAGATCCAGCCCACCGTGTTTGGCCAATTGATCAAGCATATGATCAAAAAAGCCGAGTCCAGTCTGAATATCGCTTTTTCCTTTGCCGTCCAAGTTTACTTTTATAGAAATATCGGTTTCTTTTGTGGTTCTTCTAACTTCTGCCTTTCTTTCAGGTAGTTTTAAAAAAGCGTATATTTCATCCCAATCGCTAGTACACAAGGCCGTTGCATTTAGTAATTCATCCGAAGTGCCATCCGGTAAGCTATCTCCAATAAAAATAGCCTTTGCACCTAAGTTTATAGCTAGTTGAATGTCGGTCAATCTGTCTCCAATTACTAAGGAATGGGCTAGGTCGTATTCGCTAGTCATATATTTTCCGAGCAAGCCAGTACGAGGTTTACGCGTATTCGCGTTTTCATTTTCAAAGGTTCTGTCTATAAAAACCTCTTCAAATTGTATATTTTCACCTTCTAGTGTTTTCATCATTTTAAGGTGTGCGGGCCAAAATGTATCTTCGGGAAAAGAATCGGTTCCTAGCCCATCTTGGTTGGTTACCATGGCAAGTTCAAACTGATTCTCCTCTGAAATTTTTCTAAGATTAGAAAGTACCCTTGGTAAGAACTCAAGTTTTTCTAAGGAATCTATTTGAAAGTCTGTTTTAGGTTCAACAATGAGGGTGCCATCTCGGTCTATAAAAAGTACTTTTTGCATTTCTTTTACTTTATGAATCTTGATTTTTTATAGTATTTTACTGTAGAATATACATTTTATGCAAAAGTACGGATAATGCTATTTTATTTGCGAAATTTGCAGCTCTAATTGGTAATATCTTGGATTGCTTCCATAGATGATACAATTTTAGTCCAGTTTACTTTATATTTTATTCACGTTATATGCAGATTATAAACTTTGAAGCCATTGCTAAATCTTTTGAGGCTGATATTTTAGTAGTTGGAGCAGGTTCTGCAGGTTGTACAGCCGCAATCACTGCCGCTAAGTATTCCAATGCCTCAGTGTTTTTAGTAGAGAGATACGGTTTTCCAGGAGGGAGCTCCACTCAGATGCTAGATACATTTTATGGTTTTTTTACGCCGGGAGATACACCTAAAAAAGTTGTAGGAGGTATTCCTGACCTAGTGGTAAATTCTCTCAACGAGCTGGGAGAAGTGTTTCTAAGGCCTAATACTTATGGTGCAGGTACAGGTGTTAACTACAACCCTGAGCGTCTAAAAAATGTATGGGATCAATTAATACTTGGCTCGGGCGTCAAGTATATGTTGCATTGTACACTTGTGGCAGTAGATGCTTTGCAAGACGGAAGGTATGCCTGTGTTTTTTATTCAAAATCGGGTTTCTTCAAGGTCATTGCAAAAAAAGTAATAGATGCCAGCGGAGATGCTGATTTCTGTCATTTTGCTTCTTTTGATTACGAAATTGCAGGTGAATTAGAGCCCGCTCAATCCATGACGACAACTTTTAGAATGAGCAACGTAGATTTAGCCGAATACGATGCTGCAGGCGGGAAGAAGATGTTGATTCAAAAAATGAAAGAATCTGTTGAGAATGGTAGTCATCCATTGCCTAGAAAGGAGGGTTCAGCTCATGAGATGAACGCTCAAAAGTGTATTTCTACAGTAGCTGTAAAGGTAGGTGATAAGAGTGCCCTCAATGTATGGGACTTGACAGATGCAGAGATAGAAGGTCGTAGACAGGCTTTTGTATTTGAAAAATTCTTTCAACATCAAGTACCGGGTTACCAAAACTCAAATATCATAGGCCTTAGCCACCAAATTGGTGTTCGAGAGACAAGGAGAGTATATGGAGAGCATCGTCTTACTAAGGAGGATTGTATGACTGCTACTATGCCTTCTGATACTATATTTTTATGTGGTGCTCCCATCGAGGATCATAGGCAAGGTGCGAATGGCGAAAGTGAAACCGTATGGGAATATGTACCCAACTATGGTGTATACGGGGTTTCTTATGGGACTATTGTGCCGAAATCATCCGAAAATGTCTGGGTGGTAGGCCGTTGCTTCTCTGCTACACATGATGCTCATGCTTCTTGTCGATCCATGGCTCAAACTATGTCTATGGGGCAAGCCGCTGGGCTAGCCGCTGCACAGGCATTTGAACGTTCTGAATCTGCAAAAGGACTGGATACGCAAGTTCTAAGAAACAAAATAATAGAAATTGGTGGAATTTTAGAAATGCCTACCAAGCAAGCAAATATTGGTAGAAACGATTGGGATAAGAATTAAATTAATGGGAATCATTCGTACAATACTTGGAGATATTGAATCTCAAAATGCAGGCTTTACATATTCACATGAGCACATAGTAATAGATGAGTGCTTTGTTACCAATCGATTTCCAGAATTTTTATTGAATGATCTGGATAAAATTATCCCAGAAATTCAGGATTTAAGAACGCTAGGAGTTCAAACTATGGTAGATACCATGCCTGCAAACTCTGGTAGAAATGTGGTGAAACTAGCAGAGGTTTCATCTCAAACAGGTATGCAAATCCTTTGTCCAACTGGAATCCATCTAGATAAATATTACCCCGGTGATCATTGGCAATATAAGTATACTGTTGATCAGATTACGGATTTACTTGTAAAAGACGTGGAGGTTGGTATTGATATGTATGATTATTCAGGCCCTATAATTGACAGAACACCGCACAAAGCAGGGTTAGTAAAATTTGCGTCAGGAGATGAAACTTTTAGCCAGCATCAAGAAAAGATTTTTGAGACTGTAGTCAATTGCCATATAGAGTCTGGGTGTCCCATTCTTACACATACAAACAATGGATTGCAAGCATTAGAGCAAGCCGAATTCATGCTGAAAAGAGGAGCTAAAGAAGAGCATATTGTATTGAGCCATGTAGATAGGAATCATGATCACAATTATGTTGAAGAAGTGTTAAAAACAGGGGTAAGTTTGGAATTTGATAGTGCGTTTCGCTGGAAAGATAAACCGAACAATACGCTTGCAATCTTAAAGAAGTTTTTACCTCTTTATCCTACTCAATTTACGTTGGGAATGGATGCTGCACGCTATTCGTATTGGAAGACATATGGTGGTACTCCAGGCTTAGATTATCTTATAACAACATTTATACCTATCCTTATTGAAAATGATTTAGGAGGGTTTGTAAATACTATGTTTTATACAAATCCACAAAGGATATTTTCTTTCTGGAAATGAGGTGTTACTTCTTAACACTTAGTCCAGAGTTATCGTTTTCGGCGAAGATAAGTGCGTAGGAACCAATTTTAACCCCTTGCGTTTCACCAAATGTAATATCGGATTTAAAGTTCACCATACCATACAAACGAGAATTGCCGATAGCAGTAGCTATTTTTGCATACTCGGTGGATCTAGAAGGTACTACACCCGCCAATATAGTAGAAGCTGATTGAGAAAGAATAGCATGAAGAGACACAAAAGAAGGGTGGTTGGGTACTTCTAAAAAAGTCTTTACACCATATTGCTGGGGACTTGGCATGATATAATGATACTTAGAGTCAAACCCCGATATACAGGCGTCCATTAAAGCGGTGTTTACCAAAGCCATGGCTCTAGCGGTTTTAACTTGACTGTAGGACAAGTCGATACATTCTGCAAGTGCGATTCTATTCCATTCTCCAGCTATTGTATAGGTGCCCAATCCCAAATCATACTTTGTGGCGAGAGCAATTTGGTCTTTGCTGAGTTTTTTAGATAAACTTTTTGCGTCCTCTAGTTCTGATTTCCAAGCGGTACTTTCTGCTTTATTGAGAGGAATGGTTCTGTTTTGAGTAAGTTCGGCGGCTGTTAAATGCCAAGGTTTTACTTTGCCAAAATTAGGCATTTCTGCTGGACGTTCGGGAGACTCTATGCTTTTCCATTGCTTGTCATATCCTTGAGAAGCGGCCAATGGAATCCTATTAAAGAATGCAGATGTACTATTTGCAGAGCCAAAGCCATCCTTGGATGCATGTGTCAGGACTTTGTCACCAATAAGACTCCCCAATGTTTTACCTGCGTTCAAGTCAGATTTTAAGAATAAACCAGCATAGTATTGTGAGTTTATACACTCATTGGCTTTATCATTTAGGTATTTTTGCTCATTTGGAAACATACTTCCCAAGATTTTGGCAGAAACTTCAGCTATTACGGCTGCTTCTGATGGATAGGTTGGCAAGTCTGGAACGCCATTTACAAGTGTCTTTAGTTTCGGATCAATTTTATATCCTGCTTGTCGTTTGAATTTAAATTTATAAAACCAGGTGCTTATCAAGGCATCGTATTGAGCCACAGATAAATAGGCTAAAGTTCGAGTAGCATAGGGTGTGTTGGCAATTGGATATTGAGGGTAAATATTGGACAAAGCACGATTGGGTACTGGATACTCGCCTTTTTCGTTTTTCTGAGGGACGTAGTTGTACTTGGCAATCAGTTTAAGAGCGATGTCATTCCATCTGTTGATGTATCCTGCCGACCAATATTTGATGTGATTTTTAATAGAATCAGGGCAACTTTCTACGTCTTTCATTTGGGCTAGAAGCTCGTTTTTATAAACTTCCGAAGAAGTAGATAAGGGAGAGGGTATGCTTAACTCATCAGGCTTTAGCAAAACATAGGTTTTCCATGTTTCGGCCTTTTCATCTGTGTCAAATGAATTGAAGGTAGGTGTTTTTTCTAAAGGTATTGTTTGATCACAAGAATATATACAAACACTAGCAAGAATGATTAATATGTACGTAAGATAAAGGTTTTTTAGAATCATACGAGCTTAATATTCAAATCGTTTATTGTTGACATTGTTTCCTCCCATTTGGAACAACAATCCCGCCATAAGGGTCAATCGCTTTTCTGTATTTTTTCCAGCCAACACTTGATTGATTCTTGCATTGATCCCAATTTTTCTAAATACATATTTCCCATAAAAACCAACATGGGTTTGAGTGATTTTATTGGAAAAAAATGGAATTTGCCCCTGGGTCATATTGTCGCCAGAAGTAGATGTTCTTTGCTGAGCGATTAAGTCAATCTGTACCTTAGATTTCATGTATCCTAGTCGTATTCCTGTATTGTATTGGTTTGGGATCTGAACTTCATCGCTGAACACCAGCTCATCATTGAATAGGTATTGGTTTCTGTTCAATAGCACATTGGATTGAGTTACATAATTTCCATGTATACTTGCATAAAAACCTAGCTTACTAAGGTAACGTACGATTAATCCTCCAGACAGAGTATTATTGCCTTTTCCGATTGCCATAGGTAGGAGGTCTGCGGTATAGCTTCCCATAGGTCTGCTGCCTTGGATTTGTATAATTGTGGCAATGGGTAATTCAGGATTCAGGACATTGAATTTTATAAATCCACTTATATCTTGTACTCCTTTTTGACCCATAAGAACACCGCCTGTTGTCTGGGTAGAAATCCATGGCAATGACATACCAACACATATTCTACTTGAGGGTGAAAATGCAAGATCTACTTGAATTTTTTGAGCTGTAAACTTAGAGAATTGCGTAGGCGAAACCAGATTGGTGTTTTCCCACCACTGCGAATATGATTCTAGGCCAGCGGATGAATTTACAAAAACCGAATTTTTGGGAAGTAGTACAGCATCATCATAGAATTGGGCACGGCAAGTTAAACTTCCCCACAAGGCTATGGCTATCAAGCCATAACTGTAAATCGGAATTATACGTATTAGTTTTCGCACAGAATCTTATCTAAAAGTACTTACTTCTAAGGTTAGTACAAATATACTTGCTTACTTGAAGGAATTTCTAACTTGGATTGTAAAAAAGTTTTTTGAGTACATGCAACAAAAAAATATTTTAGGTATCTTTAAAGAAAACACTAACCAAAATAGCAAATTCGGAAGACCACATAAGCCATCTTGTACAAGAGTGTAAATTGGGTAAGTCGTTTGCCCAGTTTAGTTTATATTCGATGTATTCTAAGGCTATGTATTCTACTGCATTGCGTATATTGGGCACTATAGAGGAGGCAGAGGATTGCTTACAAGAGGTTTTTTTGGATGCCTTTATGAAAATTGATAGTTACAAAGGCGAGGCGAGTTTCGGTTCTTGGCTGAAGTCTATAACTATCAACAAAAGCTTGAGTAAAATCAGGACTAAAAAAGTGCAGTTTGTTGAGATTGCTGAAAATGTAGATTTTGAAGATAAAGATGAGAATGAGCAATTTGAAAATACAACCGAATGTATAGAGAAAATTAAGGGGGCATTGAAAAGCATGCCTGAAGGCTATCGCGTGATTTTATCTTTACATTTGTTTGAAGGATATGATTATGAAGAAATTGCGAACATGCTGAAATTAAAAGAGGCAAGCGTTCGATCACAATTTTTAAGAGGAAAACTAAAGCTAAGAGAAGAGATGAAAATGATGAAAATAAGTGTGAATGGATAATTCTTTATCTTAATTAAAAAATGAAAATACAAGAACTCATAAAAAATAACTTGGAAGCGTTTGAAGACGTTCCGTCGAAAGAAGTTTGGGAAGCAATTAATCATAAATTAGCTCCTCAAAAACCGAAAAAGCAAGTCTTTGTTTGGTGGAAAATTACAGGAATAGCAGCCTCTGTACTACTTTGTTTTGGTTTGGGATATTGGTTTGCATCGAGTAAAGGGTCTACAGACAATCAATTCCTTTCGGAGTTACCACAAGAGGCTATTCAAAATGCACGATTGGTTAATTTTAGCCAAGATATAGTGGACAAAAAAGAAAAGTGGAACTCTATTGTTAGTAAAAATCCAGAGTTGAAAAATCAATTTTTCCAAGATTTAAACGAATTGGAAAATCAGTATGCGAGTCTTAAAGAACAATTAAAAGATTCTCCCAATAAAGAAATAATTATTCAGGCCATGGTGGATGTATTGTCTTACGAAATGGACCTATTGAATAGCCAAACTGATATATTAGAAAAATCTAAAAAAACGTCTTCCGACCCCTCTATGTAGGTCGATAAATACTGCCCAAAATGAAAAAAATAATATTGATTATTTATGCTTGTTTTCTTAATTTTTCGGTCTTTGCCAATCGAGAAATTGAGGAGACGTTTATTTTCGAAAAGACCAAAGAGTTTAAGTTTAATGCTAAGCTTTCAGGAAATGAAAAACTTGAAATTTGCAATAAGTTTGGAAACGTCCATGTGCGTTTCGGAAGTACGAAGCAAGTAAGTATTACTGTGGAAATTATTGTGAAATCAAACAATGAGAGTATAGTAGAGCAATCTGTAGATCAAATGCAACCTGAATTTAAAAATAAAAACGGTACGATCTCTGTTAGAACATGTTTTGACTTTTATAAAAAGTATTGTAATAAAGAATCCAAGATGCAGATCAATTACGAAATAGTTATGCCAGATTTCATGCCTTTGAACTTGAGTAATTCTCATGGAGATGTGGAATTGCCTAGTTTTAAAGCACCATTAAGTTTGAATCTGGATTATTGTAATCTCAAATTTGAAAAAGTAACAAGTGAAACCTCTAACATTAAACTTAACTTTTGTAAAGTTAAGTTTGACGAGCTAAACGGAGGGAGTTTATCATCTAATTATGGTAAAATCCAAGGAAATAAAATACAAAATGTCGTAATAAATGATAACTATGGAAATATACAAGTTAAGACGGTTTCCGATATCGACGGATCTCTGAACTACACCAAAGGGAATTTTGATCGCGTTTTTGATGATATTAAATTTAATCTTAACTATTCAAATAATATCACAATAGATGAGATCGATAAGCATATAAAATCTTTTATGCTGATTTCGAATTATTCAAATATCAATTTGCCCATCAATAATGAGTTCAGAGCTCTTGTGGATGCTAAAGGTAAATATTGTAATTTTCCTCTTAATCCGGAGGTAAACTTCATGTACAATGGAGATAATTCTAAACAGCAAAAAAAGCCCAATGGTGAAAATACCTTCAAGGCAACCATTGGTAGTACAAACCAAACGCAATCAAAAATTACTATTATTTGCACCTATGGTCGTGTAAAATTGGGAGATTAGTATTGATTGGTACTTAGCATAACCAAAGTGCAAGCGATCGTTGTCTCAATGCCTACGGATTTTAGCTTTTTTTGAAACTCAGGATTTTCTGTTCCAGGATTAAAAATCACACGTTTTGGTTTTCTAGATATAATCGCTTCGTGGTAATTCCTTTGATTTTCAGGATTTAGATATAGTGTAACGGTATCTATTTCTTGAGATATGGCATCCCAAGTGTGCTGGATCTCTAGGCCTTGAATATCTCCTTTTTTTAGACCTAAAAGCTCTATTTTATATCCTTTTTGTAGTAACATATTCGCTGCTTTGTAGGCATATCTTTCGGGATTAGTAGAGGCACCTATTATAAGAGTTAAGGGATTAGGCATTTTGTTGATATACAGATATATTTTTTAGGTTTAACAAGGATAATGAACACTTAGTTGCAAAATTGTTCAAGCCTTGTGCGATTAGGATTTCAATTTTGATTCGTTTATCAAAATACCACACCTTTGAACTCATGCTTGATCCGAAATTTTCCTGCAATAGTATGGTCTTTTACCTTGGGGTCGTTGCGATCATCGCCTCCAAATACCTTTACGTTGATGGTACCTGTGATGATGCGATGCGAATCACCGAAACGTTTGCTTTCGGTGATCACTATAGCATTGGGTATTGGGGTAGATGCCTCAGGGAAATTCACAGCAAAGCTATTAGACGTATAGCCTTTTTCGGGATAGTTTTGGAGTGATACACTTCCTTGGGTGATTTCATCATCTAAGTTTGTTGATCCCGAAGGAGTACTACAAGCCTTACTTACATCTTGAGCTGTGGTGAGCATGAGATTGATTTTACTATATTCACCAGCAAAAACCTTGAATACAGGCTTGTTTATGATTGTATAGGAGGTCGTGACTTCGTTTGGAGGGAAGTTTACTTCTTCTTTGCCATCGATGGTGATAGTAAAGTAAAATTTTTCGTCACCTTCATAGCTATTGCTTACATTTCCACAGCTTATTATTAGTAGTAAGGAAGATATGATAGAAATAATTGTAATTTTCATAAACTAAATATTTATTTATATTATTTTGCAGGTGAAATTCTTTAACTAGTTTATAAACGGGAGCTATAAGCTTTTTATTGACAAAATTTAGCGTGGTTACTTTACCCTTATAGATTTTCCATCAATTGTAAAACTGCCTTGGTTTTCATCGATAAAAACGAATAAATTTGTTGTTAATGAGAAAGTTGCGAGTATATTTCCCTTCGATTATTCAGTATATGTTATGAAAACTCGAAATGGTTTAACTAGAATACTATTACTATTTGATATAGAATTTTTTACTATTATACCACCATTCAAAATACTTGTATGATATTGAC
>JBOFGX010000176.1:0-14509 GCA_051649345.1 Leadbetterella sp.
CCTACTTGCTTGGCATCCTTGTCATCTTTACAAGCGAGAATCGACCCTCTAAGTTCCTTTGGAATGTTTAAGTAAAAAAGTGAGGGAATAGTATCTATTTGCTTCCTGGTACTTAACACTTTGATTCCGGGTATAATTGGAACTGCGATACCATTTTGTTTGCATTTTTCAACAAATTTAAAATACTTCGAATTGTCAAAAAACATTTGAGTTACAAGAAATTCTGCCCCTGCCTCTACTTTTTTTCTTAAATTCTCAAAATCAATTTCGGAATCAATCGCCTCAAAATGCTTTTCGGGATATGCAGCACCACCGATACAAAAGTTGGTTTTAGAAAGGTAATTTTCTTCTTCATGCAGAAATTTACCTTGATTCATATTTTTGATCTGCCCTATCAAATCAGAAGCATAGGTATGTCCTTCTTTATGAGGCTTGAAGCTATCAAATGGCTTAGCGTGATCACCTCTAAGAGCCAAAACATTTTCTATACCCAGATAATTTAAATCTATTAGAAGATCCTCCGTAGCTTCTTTTGAAGTTCCTCCACAAAGAATATGGGGAACTGTATCTACTTTAAACTTATGCATAATAGCTGCACAAATCCCCACTGTTCCTGGACGCTTTCGGGTTTTTACTTCTAAGATGGATCCATCTTGAGCTTGCTTGGATATATACTCTTCTCTGTGATAGGTAACATCAACAAAGGCAGGTCGTATCTCCATCATTGGCGTAATATCTTGCAATAAACTTGCAATATTTGAGCCCTTCGTCGGAGGAATGATTTCTATTGAAAATGGAGTTAAGAAATTGGTTTTGGAAACTAAATCAACTACTTTAGCCATAGATATTATTAAATTCTTAGCCAAAAATAGTAATTAAAGTTTTTGAGGTAGGAAAAGCGTACCGAGCTCCTAATAAATTAGATTTTTTTTCTTAAAAACCTTTTATAAAGGTTAGTGTAAAGTAAAAATCACTATAAATATTATTTGCGACCTACATTAAGCCTTAAACCCAATGCACCGTTTAAAGCAAGAAAAAATGGTTTGGGAGCTATTTCACCATAACCGCCTATTTCTAAAAACACATCGAGATCATTATCGGGAATATCTACCTGAATACCTGCATTTACTGCTGGACCAAATGAAACCACACGAAACTGATCTCTTGATAATGTAGAAGGACGATTTCTTGAGTTTGCTTGACCCCCAAATCCATAATACACGCCTACGTTATCGTTTCTCCCCAACGTTTTATAAAAGTTGTATATTCCCTGAAACATTATCCCAGCACCATCGTATATTAATTCGTCATCTTTACCTCTTGTACGTTTAGCACCCCACATAAAACCAAAAGAACCAATGTTGACATCAAAAGCACGCTCGTTATCTCTAAAGTACTTACGGATATTCAATCCGATGGGCTCCCCAACTTTCAAACCCAAAGCCCAATTTTTATCTTGAGCAAATACAGAGGATCCTACAGAAATAAAAAAGAAAATAAGGATAGTTTTAATTGACCTGCTGTGCATTTTCAATGTAATAGGTAAGTTCATTTATATCAGAAGAATTGAGATTGAATATTCCTGTAATCGTGACACGATCATCGGTATTGTATCGTTTGGTAATCTTTTTAAATTTTATACTTACTACGGATTCAGGGCCTGATTGACCACAAAAAAAGCAAGCCGCATAGGGGTTTGCTGATAATACATAATAATTAGCCTCTGCATCTACAGGTATCATATATCCAGTAATACTTACTTCTTTACCTTTTATGGCCAATACTTTGGGGCCAAAATTAGGAGCCAATTCAAATATAGATTCTGTAGGATTCCATTTTTTCTTGTATGTAACATCCTTGAGTGTATCCCAAGTGATTTTTACTGGCTCAAAAGCAAATAGTGCCAAAAACAAACATGATATTAAAAATGTAAATTGGATTTTATACATCAAATTTGGTTAAGCTCGTTTTGTTTTAATCTATCGAAAAGCAAATATAAGAATACGTTTAATCTTTCGCTAACGTTTTTGCAACATCTATTTTGTAGACGCCTAAAGAAGGAATCAAGGAAGCCAAAAATCCTAAAGATAACGATATGAGTAAAAGATATATTTCCTGAATTCCAATAAAAGTTGAATTAGAACTGGCAATTAATCCTAGATCAAGCTTTGAAGCTGCAATATACCAAACGATTTTCTCCAATATCAAGCCTAAGATAGCACCTATAAATACAAGTACAATTCCTTCCAATATCAAAATAGTCAATACTTTATACCTACTTGCACCTAACCCCATCATAAGAGCTAGCTCATATTTACGATCATTCATAGCTGAGTAAAGAACAATAAACACACTGAACAAGCTGAGCAAAACAATTGCCCAAGCCACGTACTTTAAAATATCCAAACCAACACCCAAAAGTTGAAAAAGCCTATTTACTTCAATAGCCGGAGAGGCTGCCATCATATTGGTTTGTGAATTTATCATTCGAGGTATTGTCATCAAGCCCATTTTTGATCTATATTGAATAAGTCCACAAGTTACTTGCAAATCGGTACTTGTATCTTGATGATGGCTTTCCCATATAGTAGGTAAATCGCATAAAATCAACTTATCTAATACAGTTTGAGATCTATTCATGACCCCCACAACCTTAAACATATGATCTTCGTGTTCTTCACCTTCAGAATCTAGCCCATGAGAGCTTTTAAACTGTGAATTAAGTGCTAAACCCAATTCTTTTGCCACATCATTACCAATGACAACTTCAAAAGGAGTTGCGTTCAATCTCCCTTCTTTCATAACTACACCATAATGATCTATTAGTTGTGGAGAAGTACCTACGATACGAAAACCTCTATGATTGTCCCCAAGAGAAAGAGGTATCAATTTCTTTATCAATGGATTATTTCGAAGGTTATTCAATTCATTCAATGCGATGTTTCCAGTTGGTGAATCTATATGCAAAACACCCGATAATATTAATTGTAGTGGACTCCCTTTTGCTCCTACAACCAAATCGATGTTTTTAAGGTTTTTGGATACGGAGCTTTCAAATTGAGATGAAAAACGAAGAATAAGCTGAATAATTAATACTCCAAATGCCATGAGTACAACAGACAAGGCAGTTTGCAGCGGTTTGTGAAGTATATTTTTGAGTACAATTTTTAAAGTCACTGGAGTAGATATTGATGAGAGATTTGAGATTGTAAGCGAGCATCATGGCTTACGATTACCAAGGATGTATTTTGATCTTTGCAGTATTTTCTCAAAAGGTTAAAAACGGATTGCGTATTTAGATCATCTAATGCTGAAGTTGGCTCGTCCGCTAATACCAATTTGGGGGCATGAATCAAAGCCCTGGCAATAGAAACCCTTTGCTGCTCCCCGCCACTAATCTCATGCGTATACTTATTTTGTAAATGCAGAATACCTAAGGATTCCAGAACTGTGCGGATTCTTTGATAGTTTGGTTTTTTATTCAATAAAAAAAATACCATTTTAAGATTATCGAAAACCGTTAAGGATTTTACGAAATAATGATTTTGAAAAACATACCCAAAATTCTGAGCTCTAAAGCGATTTTTATCGGCTTGGCTCAACTTTTGAACGTATTTTCCTTGAAAAGAAATACTCCCTGAAGTAGGTTCTAAAAACAAACCTAGCAATTGAAGGAGCGTACTCTTCCCCACCCCAGATTTACCATGAATGAGGGCAATATCATTTTCTTTTATATCAAGATCTGGAAAAGAAAAAGCATTTTCACTCGAATACGAATAGGTAATGCCTTTGGTTATGAGCATGCATGATTTTATTCTGTATCGTAAAATTAATTTGAAAATATTTTTGTTTACATTTATATAGGTATTTATTTACAGTAAACGATAAAAATATGTCATTACGCTTAGGAGATATTGCTCCAGACTTTGAAATAGAAACAACACAAGGAAACATACATTTTCACGAATGGCTGGGGTCCTCTTGGGGAATGCTTTTTTCTCATCCTGCTGACTTTACACCAGTATGTACTACAGAACTAGGCAAAACAGCTCTTTTAAATGGCGAATTTCAAAAAAGAGGCGTAAAAACGATTGCCGTGTCTGTAGATGGCTTGGATTCTCATAACCGCTGGATACCAGATATCGAAGAAATAAACGGTGTAAAAATGAACTTCCCAATCATAGCCGATCCCGACAGAAAAGTAGCCGAACTCTATGATATGATTCACCCCAATGCATCAGAAAAAGCAACCGTGAGGTCCGTATTTATTATTGGACCTGATAAAAAAATCAAACTTACGCTTACGTATCCAGCATCTACAGGTAGAAATTTTACTGAATTGCTTCGTGTAATAGATTCTTTGCAATTGACGGCAAACTACCAAGTGGCTACACCTGCAGATTGGAAAGATGGAGACGACACCATTGTAGTTCCTGCCGTAAGTACAGAAGATGCCATAGCGAAATTCCCAAAAGGAGTACGAGTTGTAAAACCGTATTTACGCTATACTCCGCAGCCGAATAAATAGATTATTAGTCGATAGTCGTTTAGTCGATAGTCGTTAGGATGATAGTGCTGAGAGATTTAGTGCTGAGATTTATAGTCGATAGCTTATCATATGATTGTAGGGAGTGATTTTAGTCGTTTAGTGTTTAGTCGAAAGTCAAACTTTTAGTTGACAGACATTGGATGGCAGATGTTTGTCCATTGCACATTGTCCATGCCTAAATATGGTTGACCGTTTGAGGTAGTAACCAAAAACATAAACGATCGAGAATCTAAAGTCTGAGTTTAAAACAAATTTTCCATTTAGTTTTTATCCTATACGTATTTTCAGGAGCTTAAAAAACGTTTTACCATTTATCCATTACAAGAATTAACTAATTGACTCAAAAGATCTTACTTCAATTTCAATACTGAAAATCAAATCCATTAGTTCCCAAAAAGTACGATTTACTGGAATAACCCATAATATTCAAATTACGAATTCTCTCAGATCACAGTCAAACTAAACTTTTTTTCGATTTTTACTTGGAGAATAAAAATTCACTTTTAACTTTGTAATACAAAGTACTTTTAAAATAAAATTAATTTGCATGAACATAGTCAATTTCAAACAGCAAAGTAGCTCTCATAAAATAGCTATTATCGGAAACATTGTTTCTTCATTCACCTTTCTACTTAGTCTAGTCACTATAAGGGATACAAATAACCCCATGTTTGGAAATAGTGAATCCGCACTCATGCTATTTTTTGTTGTATATGGCATATCTGTGTTGGTTTTTCTAAATGGCTTTGTCAGAAAGTTATACCGGCCCTTTAACTTTAAAGGGTCTTTCGAAAAAGACTCCTATCAGCTTTTGGTAGTAAATCAGATTGTAATCGGATGTTATGCCTTAAATCTGGTAATGGATATCTTCCCTCCTTCAAGTACTTGGCTCTCGGCTATAATTTGTAGTACCCTTATCTCTCACTTGGTCTTTTCTTTTATACCCCCTGAAAATATTAAAATCAGAAAAATTATATTCTTCATTATGGGATTCAATCTATTGGTTTGGATATACTACAGCATAATCTTAATTCCCTGCTATCCTTTTTCAATATTGGGATACTTTATTATGGGTATAACCATTCACATGTTTACGCCCTCAATCTTGGTTTTTCACTATATAAAGCTATTTTTTCAACAGCAAAAAAACCTAAAAAAGCCGTTCGCGTATGGTTTATTAGGGTTCTGTCTAAGCATGATTGGGTATTTCAGCTTGATTGTTAATGCTGTATCAAAAGTAAATTTACATATTCAGAATGCTAAAAAAAACCAGATATCTCCGGATATAGAAGTGGCTCAAAAAATGCATTTTTCTTATCTGTCTCAATCAATACTCAATAGCTCATATTTAAACGCGAATGATTACAATTCATATGAGGACGGAATATATAATTCTTTCTTTATCAACTTCATGTCAGGAAAAAGTATAGATCATTGGGAGCATGACCCAGCTTTACGGTTGTATAAATTGGTAGGGCTACCCAAATTAGAAAGCACTTTAAATACCTACGACATTGGATATTATCAAAACAAAAATCTACGATCTATTGAAAATAGTAGATTATGGTCTGGCAACAACCTTTCGATTGATAAAGTAGACACCAAAATAAACCTGTTTCCAAGAAACAGAATGACCTACACCGAAAAAACGATTGAAATTAAAAATGGATATAAATACAATGAAGAAAATACCCAAGAGGCCCTTTTCACTTTCAAATTGCCCGATGGTGCCAGCGTAACAACGCTATCACTTTGGATCAATGGAATTGAGCAGCCCGCTGTCTTAACTACACCCGAAAAAGCCGAAAAAGCATACAATACCATTGTGGGCGTAGAACAAAGGGACCCAGCCATCGTAAAATGGCAGGTAGGAAATGAGGTTTTTCTTCACGTTTTCCCTTGTACACCGAAAGAAAACCGAAAAGTAAAAATTGGTTTTGTAGCCCCTTTAAAAAAAATAGATGATCAACTAGTATACGAAAACATTCAATTTTCTGGTCCTTTATGTGATAATGCTACTGAAAAAATCGAAGTGAGCTCAGATACAAAATTAGTTAATCTCGATGCCTCGATAGATGTCGAAGAAGAAAGCCCAGTATTATTTACGTATGACGATGATTATGTAAATACCTGGGAATTAAGTATCAAAGATACGGGATTTGAAAATAGCGGCTTTGAATACAATGGAAAGCACTATTCTATGGAAGAAGACAAACTTAGATTAGAAAACTTCACACCATCTGATGTGTTTTTTGATCTTGATAAAACGTGGACAAAGTCCGAATTTGAGCAACTTTTTGAAATCTATCAAAATCAAAAAATTTGGGTTTGGGATACTAAAAATTGGCAAATAATCAATCATGAAAATAAAAATGACATTTTTGACCAATACGAAAAAATGAATTTCGGAATTTTCCCGATTGACAAAATTAAAGAACCGGATCATTGCTTAATCATAACCAAAAACGATAGTCCATCCCCTATCTCAGAAGACTTAAAAATCAACATTCCAAATAAAGAAAATAGCTTAAAATATAGAGTATTCTCCCTAAAAGGCATTAATAGTCTTTTCTCGGAATTCAAAGAGCACAATATTTTAAACTTGCATTATGGAAGTATTCGAACATTAAAAAACTGGGCAATCCAACAAAAATACCCTTCTAGCTTGAACGACAAGAGCATCGTGTTGGAGGAGTCTGGTACACAAATATCAGAAAGTGAAAATAGTTTTGCTTATACGAAAGGCTCAGATATGATTTTCAGACTTTATGCTTATAATTATATATGTCAGAATTATAAGACCTCTTCTGATTCGACGAGCAACTACGCCGACCTATATAATCTTGCAAAAGCAACGAATGTTGTGAGTCCCATATCCGGTCTAATTGTTCTGGAAACTATCAATGATTATGAAAAATTTGATATCAAAAATGAAGGTGGCCTAGGAAATGCTAGTTACAAAAAGGCAGGGGCTGTTCCCGAACCTCATGAATGGGTCATCATCATTTGCTTGGGTATACTCTTGCTCGTTCTAATTAAAAAAAGAAAAAATGCATACCCAACTTAATAGTACAGATAAATTCATAAAACCCCATTTTGGAATCGTTTTGCAGGTTGGCTTGGTTGTTATATTTTTTTTAAAGTTTAACTTAACAGGAATTCCTACAGAGGGTCTTATTGGAATCTTATTATTCCTTTGTTTAAACTTTCAAAATCATACATATACCCAAAAACAATACAGCTACGCTTTTTTATTGGCCTTCTTTGCGATTGTAGCAATTTACTTGGATGCTATCGTTATTCGGTATGGAATTTTGGTATTATCCTTACTGTCGATCAATGGATTATTGGGATTAAAAAACACATGGCCAAAAACGTTTTTGTTGCTATTTTCTTCTTCTTTGTTTAAATACGTTGCCGAAGTTTATACTTTTCCGATACGGATGAAGTTAGGAAACTGGGTTGGAAAAATAATGCGTCTCATTGATCCTACTATCCAAATAGATGGAAATACCATACACATGGGCAATCATTCTTTTGCCGTAGATCAAGCTTGTGTGGGTTTGGATATGCTTACCTATTCGCTGATTTTTACTACTTTTTTAATCGCCATTTTTACAAAGAAAGTAACTTTTTCAAAAATTCTATTTTCTTGTTTTATAGCCTTTTCTTTAAATATTATTGGAAATTTAATGCGAATCATCAGTCTGATTATTTTCAAAGTTCCTGAAAATAGCATCGGGCATGAATTGATCGGAATTCTCTCTTTTCTAGTGTACGTATGTTTACCGCTGTATGGGTATTTTTCAAGAAAAACAATCTCCAGCCCTTTTCAGCAACCCATAGGTTTAAAATCTACTTGGCTAGAAACAAGCTCTATTTTATCCGTTGTCCTATTATTTTTTGTAGGAATCATTTCTAGCCCTACAAAGAAACTATCAGGGGAATCTTCAGAAATTGTCCAAGTCAAAAATCCTCATTCCTTGATTTACAAAAAACCACTTCAACATTTTTTGGCGGTCGAGCACAGTCCTACTATTTGTTGGAAAGGAAGTGGTTATGAATTTTTCAATATTGAAGAAACAAATCATCAAGGTGTATTGATCTATGTGGCAGAATTGAGAAAAAACAAAGATGTCCTATATACTGCTTGGTGGTTTTCAGATGACTTGACCCATACAAACAGCCAATTTATATGGCGTTGGAATGCATTATTTAAAAATAAAAAATTTGAATTGATTAATATCACAACCGAAGAAAAACCTACGTTATACTCAGAGATTGATAAGGTAATCTTTTAGTCCCTAGTATGAAAGTGCAGAGTGTTGAGTGCTAAGTGTTGAGTTTTTTTATGCCTAAAAATGGTTGACTTTTTTTTTCAACCACAGCATAAAGCCTATTGCCTAAAGCTTAAAGCACTACACACTATACTTCAAATTCCGAAGATACATATCTACCAATACCAAAGCAGACATAGAATCTACGATGGGTACCGCTCTTGGCAAAACACAAGGATCGTGCCTGCCTTTCCCTGAAACTGTTGATGGATTCCCTTCTGAATCCACACTGTCTTGATCGTGCATAACCGTAGCTACAGGCTTAAATGCTACATTGAAATAAATATCTTCTCCATTAGAAATACCGCCTTGGATACCGCCCGAATGATTGGTTTTTGTTTTGATACTTCCATCAGTATCTTTATAAAAAGCATCGTTGTGTTCCGTACCTTTCAACTTTACTCCTTCAAAACCACTACCGTATTCAAAACCCTTTACCGCATTGATACTCAACATGGCTTTACCTAGTTCTGCATGTAACTTATCGAAAACTGGCTCACCCCAACCGGCAGGAACGCCTTTGATAACACCCGTAATAATTCCTCCAATCGAATCCCCATTCTTACGAACCGAATCTATGTAATCGAACATTTCCTGAGCTTTTTCAAAATCTGGGCAACGCACCGCATTGTCATCTATTTTGGACAAGTCAAGTTCTTGGTAGGATTTATTGAGTTTCATCTCTCCTACTTGAGAGACATAGGAATAAATCTGAACTCCGAGTTTATTAAGCACCAATTTGGCCAAGGCACCTGCTGCTACACGAGCTGCCGTTTCTCTTGCCGAACTTCTTCCTCCTCCTCTATAATCACGAACACCGTACTTGGCAGAATACGTATAATCTGCGTGTGATGGACGATAACTTTGAGCGATATGAGCATAGTCTTTGCTACGTTGATCTTCGTTGAAAATCACCATTGCAATGGGCGTACCCGTCGTTTTACCTTCAAAAACCCCAGACATAACCTCAAATCCATCAGCTTCTTTCCTTTGCGTAGTAATCTTGGATTGACCCGGTTTACGTCTGTCCAGTTCGGACTGAATAAATGCCTCATCAAAATCTATTCCTGGAGGACAACCATCTACAATCACACCGATTGCTCTACCATGTGATTCTCCAAAAGTTGATATTTTAAATATCTGTCCGTAGGTACTGCTCATGCTTTTTTCTTAATAAGTATATAGGTAAAGATCCCTACGATCCCAACCCAAAAAATATTGAGTAGCCCGTAGAAAAATTTATACAAAGGTACATATGTTCCTGTTGTGGTCAATGCTTCTATCTCTTCAAAAATATCTTGATTGGCCGCATCATTGGCGATGGCTGAACCTACCGCTAGTACATTTTTCTTGGGGAACAAGGTATCGTATGCTTGACGCTCGGGATCAAAATATACAAAAAACAAATAGTCCTTGGTATACAAAACACCCTCTTTATTGGGTATTAGTTTGAAATTAAACGTCTTATTGCCCTTATTTTTGCCTTGGTCTTGTCCAACTTTTGAGGATGCAAGCAATACATCTAGTTTGTCTTTTTGGGTTAGGTTTTCAATGTTGAGATTATTAAAATTACCTTCTCCTTCTATCCGAATTTGATATTCAAAGGGTTGCCCCATGGACTTTTTTCGCCCTCCTTTTACCGTCTCAAACATTTGAAACGTACCAACTACTACTTTCTCTTTTTGTGGATGAGAAGGCAAAGGATAAATAGTTACTTGTGTTTCCAAGGATCTTAGAATTACTTCTGACCTTCTATTATTGAGATTCACCTTCCCCATTCTCAACTCAACTTCAGGAAATGACATAGTTCCATCGGTAAGTGGATAATATACTGCCTTAAGCAATGTATAGACGTCAAAAGATTTGCCTCCAATAGTTCGCTCTTCTGGCTTCACACTAGAAACAATATACATATTTTCCAAGCAATCTGCAGGCTTGATTTCTTTTGAGATTTGAGCTAATTGATTGGCATAATTCCCCAAAAAACTCCAATTCGTATTTGTGTTTTTGGATTTATAAAAAACTAGAGAAACCTCCACACCTTGATTAACAAAGGCGGTACTTCGATTTACCTCCAACTCTAGTTTTACATCTTCTATTTCTCGAATCTCGTTAGGCATCGGAGTATTTGTCGATGATTCTGAAACCGCTTTATCAAAAATCATCGTTCTAGCCTCTAGTCGAAAATCTTGGCCATTGACCTCTATATTTTCAGCTGGCATACTTACACGTCCTCCTTCTGGTACAGTATAAATTTGTTTAACGATGTGTATATTTACTTTTTTGCCATCGATAGTAGTAGACTGATGTTTTACTTGTCGAGCCTCCTTTTCTGTATTTCGAATAATGGGAAATTCCCCTACTTGGTATTGATTGCCTTGGATTGTTAGCGTAATCTCAAATGTAGCTGGGACTGAGGATCGGTTTTCGACATAGTCTATTTTAACGTTTCCTGACTGAGCAAAAAGCTCAACACAAGAAAGCAGAAAAAAAATCGAACCTAGTAAAAAATGCCGCATCCTACAAAATTAGGGATTTTGAGCGAAAGTGAAAGGAATGGAACCTGGGTTTAAATTTAAAAGGATAATCTTCGCTAATTACAATAGGTCATTAAAACAAAAAAAACTAAGCAAAAAGCAAAATCACATAACAGAAGAACCAGAAGATAAAACGACATGTGAATAGTCCAAAAAAACTTTAAGTAAAGGCACAAAATTCTTGTAGGAATATCCTTATTTTGTGGTTTCGGAATACCAAAATGAAAGAAAGGATAGATTTTCTCACGGACAAGCTCAATTATTATACGACTCGCTACTATACCGATGCAGTTTCCGAGATATCGGACGAGGAGTTCGACTTACTACTCAAAGAACTAGAATCCCTTGAAAATCAACACCCTCAATACAAGCGACTAGAGTCTCCTACTTCAAGAGTAGGTGGCGAAATCAATAAGTCGTTTGAGACCGTAAAACATCGCTATCCGATGCTCTCTTTGTCCAATACATACAGCGAGCAAGAATTAAGAGATTGGGACGAGCGTGTGCAAAAAGGGCTTAATGGTGCGGCTTATGAATATATCTGTGAAATAAAGTTTGACGGTATTTCCTTATCCTTGACCTACGAAAACGGTGTTTTGACGCGAGCGGTCACCCGAGGAGACGGCTCACAAGGAGACAATATCACTGCCAACGTGCGAACCATCAAAAGCCTCCCTCTACGCGTAGTGGATCATAGCAAACCCGATCTTTTTTCAAGTGTAAATCCTCTCTATGCTATGGATTCCTACGAAATCCGAGGCGAAGGATATATGCCCAATGCGGTTTTTGAAAAACTTAACCAGGAACGGGAGAAAAACGGCGAAGCACTTCTTGCAAACCCCCGAAATTCGGCTGCGGGAACCTTCAAAATGCAGGATTCGACGGTTGTGGCTCAACGTGGATTGGATTGCTACATTTACCAGTTTTTAAGCGAAAACGACGCTTTCAAAACCCATGAAGAAAGCCTTCTTGCTCTTAAAAAAGCAGGATTTAACGTATCTAACTCCTGGAAAAAGGCCAATAACATTGACCAAGTGATTGAATATATCCATCATTGGTCACAAAAACGACACGATTTACCCTGTGCTACAGACGGAATCGTGATCAAGCTCAATAACTATGCACAAAGAGAAGATCTCGGTTTCACTGCCAAAAGCCCCCGTTGGGCAATTGCCTACAAATACAAAGCGGAGTCAAAATCTACCCAATTGCTGGGTGTGAGTTACCAAGTAGGTCGTACAGGAGCCGTGACCCCTGTAGCCGAATTATACCCTATTGAGCTTTCGGGCACAACAGTACGTAGAGCTACCTTGCACAATACAGATGAAATTCAAAGGCTCGGTCTTTGTGTCAACGATTATGTTTTTGTTGAAAAAGCAGGTGAAATCATCCCAAAAATAACAGGTGTAGATACGCAAAAATCACACACAAACGATAGAATACCCGTTGATTTCCCTACCCATTGTCCTGAATGTAACACTCTCCTTGTCCGCAATGAAGGCGAAGCGGCTTACTTCTGCACCAATGAAGTAGCCTGTCCGCCTCAAATCAAAGGGAGAATCGAGCATTTTATCCAACGCAAAGCCATGAACATCGATAGCCTTGGCGAAGGTAAAATCGAAATCCTACTCGAAAACGGCATTATCAAGGACGCCTCGGATCTATATTATATGAGCTATG
The DNA here is from genome assembly GCA_051649345.1 of Leadbetterella sp. Lineage (GTDB taxonomy): Bacteria > Bacteroidota > Bacteroidia > Cytophagales > Spirosomataceae > Leadbetterella. Next base: position 13,104 of record JBOFGX010000176.1, read on the forward strand.
AGCAACTTTTGGGTCTCGAAAAAGTACATATCGATGAAAATACGGGTAAGGAACGTAAAGTAAGTTTTAAAGAAAAGACTGTTCAGAATATCCTCGAAGGCATTGAACTTTCGAAACAGCAAGGTTTCGATAAAGTTCTTTTTGGCCTTGGAATTCGATTTGTAGGCGAAACCACCGCTTCAAAGCTTTCCTCCTACTTCAAGACCATCGAAAATCTCCGAAACGCCAGCCTTGAAGAACTTCTTCAGGTGCCCGATGTAGGCGAAAAAGTAGCTCAAAGTATCAAAGCTTATTTTGGAGAAGAGCGATATATCCAGTTTGTCGAAAAACTTCAGACCGCTGGACTGCAATTCGAAGCTCAAAACAGCAATCTAGAAGTACTGGGAGACAGCCTCGGCGGAAAATCCATCTTGTATACGGGGACATTTGCGAGTTTTTCACGAGAAGAACTTGAAAATCTGATCGCAGCTCATGGCGGCAACTTGGTTTCTTCTGTGTCCAAAAAACTGGATTTCCTCATTGTAGGAGATGGTGCAGGTCCTAGCAAACTCAAAAAAGCAGAAGATTTGGGTGTAATAATGATCGGTGAAGAGGAGTTTAAGGCATTGATTGCTTAGTTTTTGGGGTATATTCTTGGGTCAGGTGCTATACAGTATTTCCCTTGGGAGGGTATCGTATTTTGATGTTTAGGCGAGATAGCTTTCCAACGTTTATTAAAACTGGGCAAAAGGCCAAAACTAATTCAATTTTAAAATCTTTCTAAAAGAAAAACGTATTCTATTTGGCGAAATAATCGTTTTATTTTAAAACAAACATAATCAAAACCTAATGAAACAGTTGATCATACTATTTGGTCTATCACTTTGTAATTTTAATACATATAGTCAAGAAAAAACACGAATAACCAAAGAACTAAACGATCTAATGACATACTATTGGCATGTTTACTTGGATTCTATGTTCAACTATAAGACGTCTAATACATTAGACCAAATTAAAATCGTTTTTGAAGAACATAGTTTAGGATTTTTTCGAAAAACAACAATTACGTACAGAAATCCTCTTTGGAATACAAACATTATAGTAGATGGGCCATTCTCCAACAAAATCCCAGCAAAAGTTAACCTATCTACAAATGTTAATATTGCCCTAGATTCACTAATAAAAAGTGATTTTTTTGTATTACCAAATCAGAATTCTCTTCCATTAGATAAAAATTATTCTGTTGATTGTGGAATGAACTACGAAATCACGTATCAAGTTGCAAACATCAATAGAAAGTATTCCTTTTCTAACCCGGAACTGTATTTATCTCGAAATAGTCATAGTAAGGAACTCAAGCAATACATTAAAATTATAGAAATTTTCAAAAGCCTAGTTTTACCTAATTAATGTGCCAAAAATCC
>JBOFGX010000177.1:0-7664 GCA_051649345.1 Leadbetterella sp.
TATATGAAAAATGTCTCTTAACAATTTGCGAAGTAATGTGGTACAAACTACATCAGCAATGCTTCATATGAAGGATTAATTTTTTTAATACCTAATGAAGGTAAAATCGACACAGAAAGTGTCAAAATATTGATTGTTAACCTTATATTATTAATTTTTATGGAAATTCAGACTGCCATCATAACTGGACTTTTTACGATATTCGCCTCAATCCTTACAGTGGTTTTGAAGGAGTACTTCGATACACGAAAATTGACATATGAGAAAGTAGAAAAAAGAATAAAGGAAATTGTGACCGGTCGTTGGAAAGGAAGTTTTGAGCAAATATATAACAATCAATTGACTAAATTCGAAGTTTCTTTAGAGCTAAAAGTTGATTACAATGGCAAAATTAGCGGGAAAGCCCAAATCCCATGGGTTAATAATAGCTTGATTGAGGTTGTATTAAAAGGTGGTTTTTATTCACAAAGATTTCTGCAAATGGATTATGAGAATATTGATAAAGCTATAATGCAGTTTGGATCTTACATACTTAAACTATCTGATAATGCTGAAAAATTAGAAGGCAATTTTGTTGGCTATTCGCAGCATACTGGCAAAATAATAAATGGCTCAGCCAATTATGATAAAAATTATAGTTTGTAAAACCGAATAAAAAATATTCGTATAAGATTTTATTTTCAAACTAGTCTTAAACAACATATTTCATGAAAATCGAAGATTTTAAAACCGCTGCCAAAGCTATTCAAGAGGATCCTTTGATACGACTTAGTCAAGTAACCAAGGATGTGATAGCTAGAAATAATTATGTGTATGACGCTCATATTCATATTTTTGATAGGAAATGTGCTCCTATATTATATTATGCACTACGCTTTATTGCAGGTGGTAATCGACAAAACATTTATGAAGTATTAGAAGACGATGCCAAATTTAGTAAAGTCGAGGGCATGTCGGATGAGGCCTTCCAAAAATCATTAAATAATGAGAGTAACTCAAACAAAGAAGTAATTAAAGTAGTCTTGAAAAAAAATCAGTCTCAGATTTTCGATCATTTCAATGAGAATTTTGCTTTGAACAATTTTGAACCTTTTAAAAATAAAGAGAGTATTGCCGTAGTTCTTTCTATGGATCTAGAAAGTGGATGGGGAAGAAAGACAAGACGCTCATTTAAGGAGCAAATTGAAGATTTACATGGAATTGCTGAGCAGAAAGCGATGTTACCTTTTTTTGCTTTAGATCCAAGGAGAGCAGATGAATCGGGTGCCGATAATCTGTATGAAATGTTTATTAAAGCCTTTACACATCAAAAGGCACCTTTTTTCGGCGTAAAGTGTTATCCAGCCCTAGGTTATTTGCCTAGTGACGCAAGGTTAGCTCCAATCTTTCAAGTATGTAATGAAAAAAATATACCAGTAGTGACACATTGTGGAGGAAATGTCGTTTCAACTTTTAAAAAAGAAATAATTGCTGTAAATTCAGAAGGGAAAAGTATTTCCATTCGATTGCCTACTAAAGATCGTGATGCTCGTGCAAGCTATTTAAATGATCCTCTTCACTGGGATAGTGTTTTGAACAAATACGATAAACTTAAAATTAATTTTGCTCATTTTGGGGGCTCTGTGGCTTGGTCAAGTGATAATGAATTGGATAAAATACGAATAGAGCAAATTCTTGAAAGAATGAGTAGATATGAAAGTAGGGTGTTCACAGATTTTTCATTTAATCTTGTTCATTCAAAGGCGATAAATTCGTTAAAAGAGAGATTTTCGGATCCTCTAATTAAAAATAGGACTATGTATGGCACTGATTACTGGGTAGTGTTGCCAAAGAATGATCTTAAAGCTGCTATTACCAATTACATTAGTATTATGGGCAATGATATGTTTGATATGGCTAACACCGTGCCTGATACCTTTCTTTTCGGTCGAGATTTGATTGGAGATTCTTTGACTGATATCATTGCAGGTATTAATCAGTAAGTAAATCAAGAAAGAATCTGATGTTTCGTTATAGATTAGAAAAATAACCCTATACTTGGTAACTTTAGAAATACAACCGTATATTTACTATAGTGATACTACAGTATATGGTAAGATTAGATATAGCAAATCCTTATGAAGATTTTTTGAGAAGTCATGTAGAATCAGATATGTTTCGGTCAATTACGTCAGCAACTCAAGATGCCATTCGAAAACAAATTATAGAAGTATAAAATTATATAGTTCAAATATTTATGATTTAAATAGTACAAAGCGAAGCAGATATAAAAACAGGTAATATGGTAAAATACACACCTACTTTATTCTCAGACCTGTTATAAAAATAGTTGAAAAAAGGAATGTTTGATATTTTACCTTCTCAACAAGCAATTCCAGATTTGCTTATATAAAATTATAAAGTTTGATATACAAGTCAATAATATTAGCTAACTTAGCTAATAAAAATATAATTCCTATGAGTCAAGTCAATATGCACGAAGCCAAAAGTCAGCTTTCAGCGTTGATTTCTAGGGTACTGAATGGTGAGAAGATTGTGATTGCTCGCAATAATAAAGCTGTTGTACAAATCGTGCCTTTCAAAAAAGAGGAAAGAGTTCCTGGTAAAATGAAGGGTAAAATTGTTTTGTCCCAAGACTGGCAAGAAGCAGACCAAGAGGTTTTAGAACTATTTGATCAAAGCCTTGATGCCAAGATATGAGGCCTGTCTTAATCGATACGCATATCATCATTTGGTGGCTTGCTGAACCTGAAAAATTACTTCAAAAGCACAAAGATATTATTTCAGATCCTGAAAATGTGATTTATGTAAGCATTGCAAGTATTTGGGAGATAAGTCTAAAAGAGAAAATAGGAAAACTCTCTTTCGAGGGCAAATTTGAAGATGTCATCAAAGAAAACGGTTTTGAATTATTAGCTCTTAGTTTGAATCATTTAGAAATAATGAGAACCCACCAACTCCCTAACAAAGATCCTTTTGATATGATTATAGTATCACAAGCTATTTCTGAAGACTTAAGTTTAATATCCTATGATACTCATTTTAAGGATTTCAAAGGGATTTTGTGATTGAATCTATAGGGTACTTTAGCATTCGGTTCTATATGTACATTCAATAAACATATCCAGATGATATGTCGAAAAAAATCAAAAAAATCGACATATTCTTTTAATATGTCGATTTGATCGACATATCAAAAAAGTACAAATGTAGTTTCACAACACAATTTCCTAAATTTCAAACTCTTACCCTATCCAAATACTTTAATCAAGGCACTAGTTACGTACTCTGAATAAAAATAAAGTATAAAGGGGCTCGTTAAAAGAATAATAAAAGTCAAAAAAGCAACTATACCATCCCATTTCCTAAAAAAGTAAAATAAGATTGCAGCGTAAGTATTAAAACACATCGTCAAGATAAAAAGCACTACTAAAAATATTCCTAAACCATCACTTGTTCTTGGGTCATTAAACATTATTGAATAAATAAACAGAAACAATAAAACCATATCAATTATTATGATAGGTATTAAATACTTGTACTTTTTCATGTTAATGTCAACTGTAAAATCAAATGCATACAATCATATCGAGAATTAAGACAGAAAAACTCATAAAGCTTTTATGTGCTTTTTTAGCTCAAGTCATTGCTGAGAAGCTAAGATTTATACCCTAAGATAACCAGTTCAAGGATTTTATTGCTAACAAAATCCGTTTTAATGCCTTGATAACCAACCCCAATTACCTATCGTTCCACCTCAAATCTGTCCGTCAAACGAAGATCTTCCGAGGATGCCCCAATCCATACGGTAAACCAACCCGGCTCCATGACTAAGTCCATGTTTTCGTTTCGGATGCCTAGCTCATTGAGGTCCAGTTCTAGTTTTATAGTTTTGGTTTCGCCTGCTTTCAGGTGTATTCTTTCAAATCCCCTTAAAACTTTGTCATAGGTAATAACCGAACTCACTTCGTCTCGTACGTACATTTGTACGATTTCGTCTCCATCTCGTGTTCCTACATTACTAAGTTCAAAACTTACCGAGATTTTACCCTTCTTTTTGGTTTTGTATTTATCAAATTTGATGTTTTTATAATCAAACTTTGTATAGCTCAATCCATAGCCAAAAGGATACAAAGCATCATTCACACTCGATTTACCGTACCCATTGGGTCCTTCTGAAGGCTGGTTGGCATGCGAACCCGGCTTAAACGGAAAATTATATTCTATTTGCCCAATAGACTTAGGAAAAGTAGTCGTAAGCTTACCACCCGGATTGTAGGATCCAAAAATCACCTCTGCTACGGCCGTTCCTACTTCATTATTACCAAACCAGGTTTCCAAAATACCATCTACGTATCGGTTGGCCCAATTGATGGTTAACGGCCTTCCGTTGACAAGTACCAACAATACAGGCTTGCCTGTGGCATAAAGCTCTTCTAAATACTTTTGTTGCCTACCGGGCAAATCCAAGCTGGTACGGCTCAATGACTCACCAACCGTAAACTCATCCTCACCCATAACGGCTACGATCACATCACTCTTTTTGGCTATGTTCAAAGCCGAATCCATTTTGGAGCGTTCAGGATTCGTTAAAGGACTTGGAATAATTTCGCTTTCAGGCCAAGTAGCATCTTTGATATCACATCCTGTATGATATTGAATGTTGGCTTTCTCGCCACTATATTTCCTAATACCTTCCAAAATAGATACTATCGGTAGGTTGGTGGGGCCGTACCGACTTATGGTGTAATCTGTGGCAGAGGCAAGCGGCCCTGTAATGAAAATATTCTGCTTCGAGCCAAGGCTCAATGGTAAAAAGTTATTTTTATTTTTGAGAAGTATCAAAGATTGTCTAGCCATTTCTAAAATAAAATCCCTGTACTTGTCAGCTCCCACAATGGAATCCGCAAGTTTTGGCTCTTTTGTATATGGGTTATCAAATAAGCCCAGTTCAAATTTTACCCTCAGGACATCTGCTACTCTGGCATCGAGGGTCTTCATGCTTATTTTACCTTCTTTTACTAATTCTCTAGCAGGTAAAATATAATCCGAAGGAGGCGTGAAATGCGTTCGTACGTTTAGCCCACCTTCGATACATTGTCTTACTGCCTCTTTGTAGGTATCGGCTGTACGGTGTTTGGTTTGAACAAACTCCACAGCTTCGCTATCCGAAACGATATACCCCGTAAATCCATACTTTTTCCGTAAAAGTGCCTGTAAAAAATAGGCACTTGCAGTTACAGGAACACCGTCGTAGTCATTATAACTACTCATTACTCCCTTGGGATGGGCTTGTTTGATTACTTTTTCGAAAGGCGAGAGGTACAGATCATGCATTTCTCTAGGTGCCACGTGTGGGTCTGTACGTGCTCGACCATCTCTTCCTCCTTTGGGAACACTGTAAACTGCATAATGCTTCAAGGTAGCAGCAACACCTTGGCTCTGAATACCCCGAGTCATTTGTACACCCAATTCCCCCACCAAGTAGGGATCTTCACCGTAGCATTCTATCGTTCTACCCCAGCGAGGATCACGTGCTAAATCTAAAATAGGGGCATAAATATTGGTATATCCAAGAGCTTTCCCTTCTTTACCAACGATACGCCCGGCTTGCTCAATTAATTGACGATTCCAAGTGGATCCTATCGCAATAGGTGCGGGTAGGGGGGTAGCTTTTTCATGCGTCAAGCCATGTATCCCTTCATTTGTAAAATCAACAGGAATCCCCATTCTGGTTTTTTCAATGAACCATTTCTGGATGGTATTTAAAGCTAGAGGATGATTTCGAAAAGGAAAGGTATGCTCATTCGGAATAAAAAGTCTGTGACCTTTAATTCCATTTAGTTGTTCGTCAATATTGGCGATACCGTCTTTCCATATTTCATTTTTCCATTGATCTGTCGGAAGTTTATCTTTCAATACCCTTCCATATCCGTACAATGTAGCGAGTTGGCAGGTTTTTTCATCTACCGTCATTTGACTCAAAAGGTTCTTAATCCTTAGATCTGTAGGCATTTTGGGGTTTTCGAAGATATCCATTTTTCCATTTTTATTGAAGTCTATCCAAGTAGAATGATAAATGGTATTTTGAGATTTTGCAAAAAAAATGTTCGCAAAAAATAAGAAAAATACAAAATGGTGCCTGTTGAGATATATATGCATAAATGGAGTTTTAAAACTGTGTTCAAAATTAACTCAATACCTAGGATGGATTTAAAATAAAGAAGGAATTTTTGAATAAAACTTGATTACCTATATATTAGAACCTAGTCATCTTAATCCTTTAAAATCTTAAATGACTGAGAATATCTAAGCCCATTTACCCTAAATAAATATAATCCTGATGGCAATTTTTTAAGGTCAATGTACTCATCAACATTAGAAGCAATACATCGTTTATTGATAATAATATCTCCCTTACTGTTGATTATCTGCAAATTTAAATTCTCACCCAAAACCAAGTTGTTATTTGATAAATAAACCCCTTCAGAAGCAGGATTGGGATATATAATAAATTTAATTTCAGATGGATCTTCGATTCCTAAAACAATAACCTGGATTTTTGCTGTACCCGAACTTAATCCTGTCCCACAAGAATTACTAACTGAGGCGATGTTATACTCAAATGATTTTAAAGGTTTGATCTTTACCTCTGCTGGGTTAGTGTTGAGTGTAAAGGTTTGATTGTCATTTAATTTTATAGTATATGGCGGAGTAGACTCAAATTTGAATTTCAATACTGTTGAATCACCGTAATCCAATATCTTATCTCCTGAAATAATTGCAGTTAATGCTGGCTTTTCAATGATGCTAAATCTCTTTGAGATACCTTCACATGTGCCGTTTGATACATTGACATTATATATCCCTGGAGTATTTACTCTTAAGATATTGGTTGAGGCGTCTGTTATTTCAGTAGCGTTTTTAAACCACTTGTATTTATATTGTGGATTGGCCACACCCGTTAATGTCACTGAATTACCCTTACAATAGCTGGTATCAGATGGAATAACATCTACGTTTACTAGATGACTTAAACGAATAACTTTAGACGTATTTGAGCAAGATCTTAAATTGTATTTTATATTGAACTCTCCTTTGTCAGTGGTTGAAAATTCGTTTTTAGTAGACTTAAAGATCGATTTGCCATTTTGCAAATATTCATAAGTCGCATTTGGGATAAAATCTCCTGATAGCAATACGCTTTTGTTTGGACAATACACCGAGTCGCCTACAAGTTTGATTGTATTGGGCAAATCGATCTTTTCTACTTTAACGAGGTCAGATGCTACATCACAATTGGGCGTTTTTACATATACTTTATATGAACCTATACTGTCTACCAGTAGTTTATCTGTTTTTGTAGGCAGCATAAGTAAATTACGCTCCCAATAAATTTTGGTATTGGCGTCTATTTTAGTAGATAGAGTTACCGATTTTCCATTGCAAATATCTGTAGGATTTGAGAAATTTACTTCTGGAATAAAAGGCTTTTGAAATTTATATATCTCAGTAGTCGCCTCGCAATTACCATTCTTAACTTTAACGGTATAATCTCCTGTCTCTGTAACTTTTAATTGCTCCGATTTCAAAGAAATAGTACTGCCAAAAGGTTGACCATTTTTAAAAATTTGATAATCTGTCGTTTGATAGTAGTCTACTCC
>JBOFGX010000178.1:0-11514 GCA_051649345.1 Leadbetterella sp.
CCAGAAAATGATGAAGTCCTGTTTTCAAAATTTCCAGAATTATTGGATATAACCAGAAAAATGATTGAGGCTGATTTAAGTGAGACCCAAGAAAAACTCGGGTTATATGTTCAATCATTGCGATTTATTTTCTTTTGAAAAGGGCATATTAATACTACCTTATCACAAAATTTGGAAGTATACGTATTATTCAAACTTCCTATTTTTAAAAGACAATTCTCTACACGGCGTCGGCAAACTTAAGGGATTTAATCCAAATTCATTTGACGGAGACGTTTTTATTGAGTTTGGTGAAGGCAGTTTCTCTTCCCCAAATGTAACTATTCGATTGAAAGGTTTAACTCAAATGGAAAAGGACTTTTTAAACATTTTATAAAATGTATGACCACTAAAATATTATTAATCATTTCGGGCATTATCCTAATTAGTTTAGGTATATTTCTGAGTTTAGCAATATTGGTTTATTCACTAAAAGAGCAAGATAATTCTGGATTTTGGGGATTGATTTTGACTTTTACAATGTTGATTGGAGGCATTTATCTAATTTTAAAATCGAAACCTAAAAAAGGCTAATCATATTAGAAAATGTACCATCCTATATTCAGTCTTTTTATAGCTAAAACAGAACTATAAGTAATGAATGCATTATTGATTGAATTCTTATCCAATTTCAAAGAACTGACAGAAAATCAGGTTCAGGAGTTAGCTCAATTGATGAAAGTCATTGAAGTCAAAAAAAACAACAATATCGTAAAAGAAGGTCAGCTGTGTAATTCTTGTTACTTTGTTTTAAAGGGTTGCTTGAGACAATTTATTATTCAAGACGGGATAGAAAAAACTATTGCTATTTACACAGAAAACCAAGCTATCAATTACTTTTCCCATCAGGGCATAGAATCTAAATCAGGCAACTATCTAGTATCTATTGAAGACTCGGTTTTGCTTGTTGGGAATCCAGAAAATGATGAAGTCCTGTTTTCAAAATTTCCAGAATTATTGGATATAACCAGAAAAATGATTGAGGCTGATTTAAGTGAGACCCAAGAAAAACTCTCAAAAATTATCACATCGAGCCCTGAACAACGATATTTAAGTTTACTAGATGAAAGACCCGAACTCTTACAAAGAGTACCACAACATATCCTTGCAAGTTTTTTAGGAATAACTCCCGAATCACTCAGTCGGATCAGAAAGCGTATTTCTCAAAAATAGATTTACAAATCCTAACCCCTTACTTTTTTGATTTCCCTCCTTTTATTAACATCCAAAGTGCATAAAAAACTTCTCCAAAAATCATAGGAATAATAAAAATTGGCTCTATTAATGCGGCAAAACCGATTGGATTTGGCACCAGCAAAATCCCGAGGTATTGAATAACATAACCTATTCCAGCTAGAATCAACAAAGACTTTATCAAAATGTTGACCCATTTTTTACCCCCCTGATTTTGAAACAAAACACCCAATGTTATTAAGTGAATACCAAACGTGATCAAGCCTATTCCCCATATCTTGTTAAACATGGTCACATTACCCCCAATATGATAGCCAATACCTACACCCAAAATAAGTGAGTACAATACCCTCAAGATACTTGAAGCTTTTGCCAAATTGGGCTTTGCTTTTTTATGGTATCGGTATATACCCAACGAAACCAAAATATCAAGAAAAAATATACCTATTAAACCTATACTGGCTGTTAGCGTTCCTAAAACAGGAATTGAGATACCTGATAAAACTGCCATTAGCAATAATGAGCCGCCTATAATCCTAGCAAACTTTCGATCTGACGTATGATTGTAATGGGTATCTATTTCATTGGTGGATAAAATACTATCTGTTTTGTAGCTATTATTTAAAGTCTTAAAATTCATACTATTAATTGTTTTTGTTTTAATGACCTTTTTAAAAAAAGAAATAGACGTGTCAACTTTCATAGAGTGTACTTCTTCATTTGAGGTCTTTGAGTAAGGATTAATAGTATCCATACTAAACTTTTTTTCATTATTCCTTACTACTACTTTACTAGACTCCAATGAATAGTATGAAACTTTCCTTGTGTAACTACAAAATGATAAAATGAGACTTGCACTGATTATTGAGCCTATGGATATTTGAAATATACTATTCACTAAAATGGTATTTGTTTCGATCTTTAATTCACATTGGCAAAGGTAGTTTTACCGAAAACCCTATCCATTGACTTAAGATAAGAAATACCCGCTATGCTTAGTCTTCAGACTAAGCAGAAGTGTTAATCATTAACGCTAGTTAAAAACACCTAAAACCTGTTCAAATTTTAAGCAAAATTTGCATTTGCAATCCGATTGTATCAATTTTAGTACTTTGAGTGAAATCATATTGAAAATAACATGAAAATAATCCTACCGATTTTTGCAATAATTTTCATAGTTGAAGTTGCAAAAGGGCAGTTTAAACCAAATGATGATGAAAGCAAACCAAACTATGACGAAAGCAAAACCGGGCACTTTACCCTACCCAATCCTTTGACAACAAACTCTTTAGAAATTAAAATAAAACAAGATTGGATTAAGAACAAGCAGTTCTGGATTAATCAGTTTTCAGAAAACGTCTATGGTTTTACACCTCAAAAACGACTTACTGCATCGTATAAATTACTTGAATCCAAAGAAGTATTTGAAGGTAAAGCCATACGAAGCATTGTAGAAATTAGATTCAAGGAGATTCCGAAGCTCAAACCAATTTCAGTTTTAGTTTATTCACCCAATATCAAAAATAAAAAATTCCCGTTGATTATCGGACTTAACTTTATGGGAAATCAAGGTTGCACAGATGAAACTGATATACCGATAAATGAAAATTGGGCAAGAAGTACAGATAATAGTACTGTCGTTGGCAATCGCTTTACTGAAAAATCCAAGGGTTTTCAAAAAGAACGATGGAACTTAAAAGAAGCTGTTTCAAAAGGATTTATGATAGCAACTGCATATTATGGAGACATCGAGGCCGATCATAAAGATGGTTGGAAAACCGGCATCCGATCTTATCTTGGCGATTCAACAAAACCAAACAATTGGGGTGCAATCGGTGCTTGGGCTTGGGGCCTAAGCCGTATGCTCGATTTGATGCATTCGGAATTTCCAGTTCAACAAGAAAACGTTTTCTTAACGGGTCATTCGCGATTAGGTAAAGCTGCACTTTGGGCAGCTGTTCAAGACGAAAGATTCACGATGATAAATTCGAATTGTTCGGGAGAAGGGGGTGCTGCACTTTCGAGAAGAAATTTTGGTGAAACGATCGAAACGCTGAATACGTTTTTCCCTCATTGGTTTTGCCATAATTACCGCAACTTCAACGAAAACCCGAGCAAATCACCCGTTGATCATCATATTCTTTTGGCTTTGATAGCCCCTCGACCGCTATATGTAACGGCTGCAACCGAAGACCTATGGGCTGACCCTTTGGGTATGTTCTTAGCTCTAAAAGAATCTAGTACCGTTTATAATCTTTTTGATATAAAAGCTATGCAAAATGAGAAGTTCCCCAATGAAAATACGCCTATTGGGTCCAAAATTCGCTTTCATAATCGAAAGGGGAAACATGACATTACACCTTATGATTGGGAACAATACTATAAATTCATAAAAGAGAACTTGAAATAAAACAATATGCTCTCGCAAGCGTAATTTCATGTGGTTAACTACAACAAAAAAACTATGAGATTTATTCTATTTTCAACTTTCCTATTTTTTGTAAGCTATTCTATAGAATGCTTTGCTCAGCCTGCCAAAACGCTGGATAAAAACTCGAAAAAATACAAAAAGAATCTAATTTCCCAGGATTTACAATTTCTATAATCAAAGAGGACACCGTACTTTTTTCGAATGCCTATGGTTTTGCCGATAAATCAAAAAAAACGCCTTACACATTAGAAACTATACAGCCTGTAGGCTCTGTCAGTAAAACGTGTATAGCATTCGCATTAATGAAATCCATCGAACTTGGATATTTTACTTTAGAAACAGATATTAATACGCTCTTACCTTTCAAGATTAGCAATCCCAACTTACCAAATGACATAATTACAGTGAAACATCTGGCCACTCATACGTCTTCACTCTTAGACAATAATGAAGTTTACTATAATACAGCCTATCAATTAGAAAATAAGCCAACTATCGAATTGAGTACTTTTCTAAAGAATTATTATACCCAAGAAGGAAAACATTATTCCTCTAAAAATTTTGGCAACGCCAAAGTGGGCACTAACTATGCTTACAGCAATATAGCCTCTGCTTTGATGGCGTATATTATCGAATTAAAAGCAAAAATTCCCTTCTCAGAATTTACAGAAAAATACATTTTTCATCCTTTAAAAATGACACATACAGCTTGGTTTTACGACAAAAAATTTGACAACAAGTACGCAACGCTTTATCAAGTGAATCAATCTGAAATTCCTCTTGAAGAGAATCTGATGAATGAAGATAAAAGTTTAAAAACATACTCTTGTGTGACATACCCTGACGGAAGTTTAAAAACATCAGCCCACGACTTGATCCTCTACTTAAAAACCATGATGAAGGGCTACTTTGGCAATGAAAGTAATTTCCTTAATAAATCCTCCTACAAGATTCTATTCGAAAAGCAATTTACAAACGATGACATGCCTATGAATATGGACAAAAATGAACCCCACCGAGCTATCTTTTGGAGTTACACAAAGAAAGGAGCCATCCGACATACTGGGAGCGATGCGGGAGTATTTGCATTTATCTCTTTTGATCCAGTCACCAAAATAGGTCGAATCATGACATTAAACGCCGCTTTGGATGGAGGCGAAAATCACAAAACTGTAGGTTACTTCATGAAAGTTATCGCTGCATTGGACAGCTTCGAAGAAGCTGTAAAGTAATCTTTCTAAAAAATACTCAATTAATATAAATCATTTTTATAATCGTGTCAAATAGAAATCAAGAGAAGAAAATCACCAAATTCCCAATATCTAGTCGTCCCTCAAATACTCATAAAGAACTGAATATCATTTCATTATTCTATTTTTTATCAAAAATTAATACTAGAAAACAAGTAAAATCTACAAAAAGTCGGTACTTTAATCTGGTCTGGTGGCCGCCCTATTCAGGCGGAACTTACTTTTTGATTGGTCAAAAAGCCGTACGGACGGACCCAAGCAAAAACCCCACAAGCGAAAAATTGTCCGAATTTTTTCCCTTTGCTTATCCTTTTACATAAAAAATTCAGGCCAACACTCTTTCGCTTGACCTCAGCCGCACCCCCTTTGCTGAAAAATTTCTCTTCTTGTACTTTTTGAGGGTCGACTATCTAGTATTATCAAATTCCTGCTTGATTTTCTTTTAGTATAATTGTTGTAAAATTAAACATCCAAATCTATGTTGAATCAAATCAAACCAATGAGTAGGGCAACCTTCTTTTTATTCATTGCCCTTTTCACAATATTATCCTGTAATCGTCTAAGTAATACAGATTCGACAAAAAATCAAATATTGAATTCCGACACAGTTTCGAACAATATGGATAATGAAATCATTTACGATACATTACAATTCCCTTCTAATTTTACCTACACTTCAAAAGTACTGACTGTTGGTTCCTTCCATAGTGACGAAGTAGACAAAAATGACAATCAATTGGCATGGGTTGGTTTATTTAAAAATCAAAATGGGTATTATTTATCACAAACAAAAATTATAACACGGAATGTGCCCGATATAGATGAAGACGAAAATACAAAAATCAAAACGGGCTGGGAAGTTAGCACCACCAATTCCGACTCCTGCATTATTCTTATTGAATCCATGCCTCAACTCATGAGTAGAAAAATTCAAAATATAGATTTACCTCAAAACCAGATGTACCCAGGAGATACCCTTGCGTTTACTTATCTAGGAATCGACTACAAATTATTTGCAACAGGGGGTAAAAAAAAGACGGAAGACAACTCGGATTACTTCGATGTTTGGAATTACAAACTATACCTATCGGCAGTAATAAAAGGTAAAGTATGTAAAAGCCTTCTAGTCGCTCAACCCACATTTGATGATGCGATGATAAGCCTAATTTTTGCTGGAGATATCGATGGAGACGAAATCCTAGATTTAATCATTGATACAGCAAATCATTATAATGTCAACAACCCTACACTATATCTGTCACGACCTTCTATGGGCAATGAAATAGTAAAACCCGTAGCTGAGCACCTAAGTGTAGGATGTTGAGAATAATTTAAACAATAAAAACTTCAATAAATGATCTACATAATTCACGATCTAATTTATCCCAACAATATGAAAAAATACATTATCTGCCTTATTTTCAATATATTACTACTTTCATGCATTAAAAATAATAAAAACGACAACCAAAAAACAACCCACCAAGCACCGAAAAAGCAGTTTCTCCCAAAGAAATTAAATATAAAAACATACTAGACTCTCTTAACCTTTACGCGTTAAAGCCTATCGATAGCGTATTAAGAGAGTATAGTGACCTGTCCTTACAGTTAGAGACCTCAAAAATTGGAAAAAATAAAATAGAGCTTTTTAAACGGGATTCATTTAACCTTGATTGGATAAAAATAAATGGCAAAAGATTCCTAATTAAAAGTTTGCAGATCATTAATAATCCTACGGATAGCGATAATTCGACGATGTTTTGCAATTCTCTTGAAAAAGCTAAGTTGTACAATTTCAACAATACTCAAGTTATTTTTATGCAGTTCGTTTCTTATCCATGTACGGGTTTGGGATGTAGTGTTCAGGACTATTTGATTTATAATGTAAATACAAAAACTCTGAGTCTTTTTAGTAGTTTAAGAGCGTCAAATGTTGAATTATACAAATTCTCTAAGGATAAAGAAATTGGTTATATTAGTTCAGAATTTAAAGGTGATCCACAGGGATCTACGCAAATGCATTTTGTTAAAAAACTATTTTTAATGAATAAAAAAGGAGAATTTTACACTAAAAAAGATAAAAACGATGAACCATATTACTTTGAGACAATCACATATCCTAATGATACTTTCAAAGACATAGACTACAATTTTAATTGGTTTTAAAAAACTAACTTAAATTTTTCCATTGTACCAACATAAATCCTTCTAGTTCTTTAACTCTCTTAGATCAAGCCCTCCTTCTTCAAGTATTGTGCAGCATCCTTAAGAGTAAAGTTTTTCTCAAGATTATAATGAGTCCTAAATTTCTCCAGTATCCGTTTTGAATTCGTTTTTTTAAACGTGATAGCATTTATATCCATCTTATTTGCGAGTTCATCTTGCGTAAGATCAGGAAATTGATTTACCAACTTCAACACCTCAATTTCAAAATCATTCAATTTCATTTTTTTGAGAATTCCAATCCCCTCATTTTTTTTCAGATCTGAGAAAAAGGCGTTTTCCAAGGGAGATTCAATTACATTTTCTTTCCCTACTCTAGCCTCAATCACATCGTCCTCGGTATATTCTTTGATAATTACAAAATGGTTAAGATAAGCCAGCACTAGACCATTCTCATCTATTTGAAAAGGGTACAAAGACCTCTTGACAAGAAAATAAGAACCATTATTATGCCTAATTGGAAACATTGCCACGATCTTTTGATTCATAAATCTAACCTCAAACTGCCTAGCTTGACTAAGTTTTATAGCCGAAAGAGCATTCAGATTCAAAGAATCCTTGTGTCTAGGGTGTATATTCCGAACGTAATCTATAAACTTGAAATTTTCGTCTCGGTAGCCAAGCCAATTCGATAATCCGTGGCAATGCTCAATTTCCCTGTTTAATAAATTCAAAACAAAGAAAAACTGCTCATACTTTATGGTATTAGATAAATCTTTGACGACTTGGTTTTGTAATGTTTCGGATATCTTGGGTTGATAAATTTTATTTAATGGATAATTTTTATCTAAAAAATCCATTATTAGACCATAAAAGCCTCCTTGATTCATACTTATTTTTACAATTTGACTACCAAGCAGTCATTTATTAAGAAATATATTTGTCAAATTTACATATGTTTTAATCAAATAATATTTAGATACAATTAATTTAAATTTAATAGTTAAAAATAATAACTCATACTCTCTACTCTCATACTCTCAAAAATGCCTTAAATTCTCTGAAAACATACTAAATCCGCATAATAAAACAGGACTCTAAAATACTTTAACTAGAGTTCTGTTTTAATTTGAAACCTCATCCTTTCTCGTAAACTATATCGACTACGCTACTTGAGTTTCATGAACTCGATTCAAGTAGCTATTGAAAAGGGCTTGAGCTTCCTCTCGCTGATTAAATACAATTTTACCTAGCACCTGACCTCCCGAATGAGGTATTACACCAAAATATAAGGTTCTGGGAAGTATGATTTCGAATGTCTTCCATACAGTCATTTGTATAGACCCTCCAATAATTATTTCTTTATCCATAGCTATAGCATCATGAATAGATTTCTGATAAATCTCAAGTCTAAGCATAGGATTCATTTTGGTAAGTTTCTTTGTAATTTTTATACATGTAATTTCACAGATTTGATTATTTGAAATACCTGCATCTCGTAAAAATGCCCTTCGAATACCCTCGTCAAAAGGCTCAAAGTACCTAAGCCTAGTGCTGGTGTTAATAACATAACCCGCAAGCCATTCGTTTTCGTCTGTGTAAAATACTTTTACCTGATCTGAAGCTATCAAATAAGCAAGATCAACCTCCACGCCATTAGACTCATTATAAAATAATTGGTATTTAGCCAAATCCGCCACTGACACAAGAACTTTTTCACGAAGCTCCTTTTCTACCGTAAAGATTGGGAGCGTTTTTTTTATTGCGTATAACATAAAATAAAGTTTAGGCTCTAAAATTCTAAACTCTAAAAATGAAAATTGTCACTTTATAATCAGTTAATAAAACATAATTATTATGCCCAAATCTGGAACTAATTTTAACGATTACATCTATCGGCTTTTTACAAGGATAGTGGATCATCACAAAAACACGCTAAGGGAATCACAAAAGGCAAATTACAGATGTGATTTCAGGCAAAACTACAGCTTGATTTTCACCAAAGACAAAGGTGCTACCCCCAAACACAAATTTACAAATGTGGTTTTTAAACAGTTATACGAGTACTTTCTAAGCGATAAAAAGTATAAGAGCTGGGAGGATTTTGAAACACAAGAAAAAAGACGATGGATGCATTTTGGCTCGCCAAACATAGCTGAATGGGACTCTTTGATACATATGGTACTAGAGGAAATATACGAAGATCCTATGATAGAAAGTGCGGATTTTATGAAAAAAAATTTAGAGGACAAGTTGCTAATACGAGTAATTAGTCTTGAGACTCAAGGAGCATTGAACGAAGCCATAATTGAAATCGAAAAATGCATTCAGCTCAACCCTCGCCGATTTGACATACTCCTAAAAGCTGTAGAACTTTACATCAAAAAGGGCAAAACAGAAGAATCTCTCAATATCCTAGATTATTTGCTCAAAAATGTAAAAAGCCAAGAGTATAGACAGCAGGTAATGCTAAAATTAGCGAAAGTATACCTCAAAGTATTTGACCAACAAGACAATATAGAATATCTTAGAAATAGTGAAAACCTGATATTGATTCTTCTTCAAGAATTGAAACATGA
The DNA here is from genome assembly GCA_051649345.1 of Leadbetterella sp. GTDB lineage: Bacteria > Bacteroidota > Bacteroidia > Cytophagales > Spirosomataceae > Leadbetterella. The sequence continues at coordinate 9,657 of JBOFGX010000178.1, forward strand.
GGTGATCATCAATATGGAAACCCTATTTGAGCTTACAAAATACAACTACGAAATCAAACTCAAACTTGGAAAACATACGGAAGCCAAAAACGCCGTAAACTATCTATTGGATAGGTGCCATGGATTAAAGCTAGAAACAGAATTGGATTTCAAGATAGAAATACTAAAGATTGAAGTATCAAAAAGCCCCATTTCTCTCATTCCACCTTTATGGGATAGAATAAGTCTAGAAAAAGATCCAAAATTTTTTTATTTGAAAATACAACTATTGCACATTTGGGAATCCTGTGAAAAAGAAATTCCAAAAAAAATTCAGATTCTTTTACAAGTGAATGATGAGCACATTACTGAGCCACAGTTTGACAGTAACATGTATTTGCTATTGTATAAACTGGCTACATTGTTTGAACAAAACAAACAACCGAAAAAAGCCCTAGAATATTATGTAAAGTTTCTCAGGAATCAACATATCGACTATGATCTGAAGTTATTTCTAATTGATAAAACGAAACGCCTTAGGGATATGATAGATTATAAGCCTTCTAGAGTTGAAGAATCAAGTACGATACTTTATCAAAGGAACTGATCTCTATATAGAACTGAAGTTATGCAGTAGATCTATTAATAATCAAATTCGAGGCACTCTACTTCTTTTAGCTGACTGAATTCTATAGTATTATTTAACCTTACTTACATAAAACAAAAGTGAGAAAACAGGTGTATACCTTACTATTGTGCGAAAATATTCAACCTAGAAAAACAAATATGGAAAACGAACAAATACTAGCAAAAGCTGACCCCATTCTTGGGAAAATCATATTTCAAATCCCTAAACCCAGGATTATATCGACCAAAGACGTTTTTCATGATTTGATAAGTTGCATAATTGAGCAACAAATTCACTATCGAAGCACAAAAAAGATCTTTCAAAAAATGATTTTATCAGCTGATTTGACAAGATTAAACACATCAAATTTTGTTCTTTTTGAGGAGGAAGCTTTACAGAGTATAAAACTATCTCTCCAAAAATACGAAACCATAGCCAGAGTTTTGGAATTTTGGAAATTCTCTGATGTAGATTGGCTCTCTCTCAAGGATGAGGAAGTAATTACAAAACTTTCTAGCATAAAGGGCATTGGCCCTTGGACCATTGATATGATTTTACTCTATACATTAGGGCGTTCCAATGTTTTCCCTTCCGATGATTTTCATCTCAAAGAGATCATGGTTTCAGAATATAGTCTTGATCCTAAAACCAAATTAAAATCCCAAATGCTAAAAATATCAGAAAATTGGGGAGATCAAAAATCATTAGCCGTACTTTACTTGTTAGCATATAAACAGTATTTAAAGAAAGGCAAATTGCGAAACACTTGAAGCGTTCGGGATCAGCAGATTTAGCATCAATGGGTGGTGACATCCCCTACCGGCTATTGGATAGAATGACAAAACTAAGTTTACCTATCGTTGAATCCATTGTGCTAGAATATGGCAAACAAGATTTTCTACGAAGACTTTCCGATTTGGCTCTTAGAGTAACACGTGTTTATAATCATCCTCGTGTCGTAAACCGAAAATTCTAAAATATCTCACCATAAAACAATGCTGTCCTAAATAAAATCAGTTTCGATAAAAATATGCATTTTTGATTTGTGTGCATTGATTTTAAGCTGAATTGTAAAACAAATCCCCTTGCTGGGATTCGTGTTTCTTTTTTATTAAGACTTCGAAGGGTTTGTCGAGCCATGTTTGAAGGTCGATTTTAACAAAAATATTTAGTCTTATAAATGCTACCAGATTAGATAAATGCCAATCATATTTAGCTATTGATTTTAGGTATTTGAGTATTAGAATCGTT
>JBOFGX010000179.1:0-15558 GCA_051649345.1 Leadbetterella sp.
ATTTTTTACTCAACAACAAAACACCAATTATTACAAGCAGTGATCCCCCAATTTCTTGTAATCCCAAGGTTTCATTTAAGAAATAGTATCCTAAAATGGCTGTTGCGACAGGACCAATAGAACTTACAATGGATCCTTCGTTGGCACCCATAAGTTTGATTCCTTCCATACTCAAATAGGTAGGAATAACCGTACAAAACACGGCTAAAATCATGCCGTAGCCGCATTCAGTAGAATTAAACATAGACAAATCAATTTTTTTGACTACCAAAAAATGGGCAATCACAAACACGCAGGAACCTGCAAGAGCCAAAGTATTGAAATTGACCGAACCTATTTTTTTTATAAATTCGGATCCAATTGATAAATAGATTGCATACGTTATGGCACTGATCAAAATAAATCCTGCCCCCTTTATAAAGTCCTTGCCTTCTAAAATTTGTGGGTTGATAACGATGATAAAAATCCCCAAGTAGGTTAATAATAAGGAAAATACTCCTCTTTGCGATATAGTATGTTGAAAGAAAAAATATGAAAATATCATCACAAACGTAGGATACGAAAATAAAATGACCCGCTCTAATCCAGCGGAGATATATTCTAATCCCATAAAATCAAACAAACTCGCTATGTAGTACCCCAAAAGCGAAAGGCAGAAGATAATCAATACTTGTTTGGAGCTAACTTTGGCAAAATGCCCCTTTTTGTAGCGGATTCCTCCAATAATCAAAAACAGGGGAAGAGATAAGCCGAACCGCAAAAATAATAGACCCAAGGCATCTATATCTGTATCCCTATACGCCAATTTAATCAAAACGGCCTTACTCGAAAAAAGAATAGAGCCCAATGCCAAATACAAAATGCCCTTGTTTTTGTTCGTCATTTTTAGGACGGTATGGCTTGATTAAACTGCATAGGATAAACATCTTGAGCAGGTTTTAAAAAGCCATTTTCTAAGGCATTAAGTGTATCTACATTTAGGTCATAAACAAGGGTTTCGGGTGATAATTCACCCGATAGTATATGTTTTTTTAACCCAAAAATTGGAAAAAAGTCTAAGCTTTCCGCTCCTTTTTTGACAATGGCTCTGTATAAAAAATCAATGCCTAGTTGATCTTTTAATGCTTTTATCCATTGGGTGGAGGAATCTATACTACATCCCGATGGTAAGTTGGCATTCACATCCACAGCGATAATCAAAAAGCGATTTTCAAGAATTGAAAAAGAGCCTTCTAGCGGTACACTATGAGCAGCCCAATTTTGGATGGCGGGTACCAAAAATTTGTTGATACTATCTTTATCTTCTAATTGTATATCCCTATCAGCCAAATACACCCATACTCTTGAATTTTTAGGTAAGCTGCCAAATTCCTTATACATGATTTCTGATTTGTATTTTACAAATATAACCCCGATTTATGGAGGAATGGTTCGGAGGATTTGTCAAAATTTATCTACATTTGTATAAACCTAATTTGTTTGAATAGCAATATGAATCACTCGTTTCATTTAACCAAGCCCTTAGCATTTATTGATCTAGAAACTACAGGTATCAATATTTCTAAAGACAGGATAGTAGAAATATCCATTGCTAAAGCGAATATAGATGGCTCGGTAGATGTAAAAACCAAACGGATCAACCCCACAATACCTATCCCATTAGAATCAAGCATTATTCATGGAATTTATGATAAAGATGTAGAGAATGAGCCTACTTTTAAGCAAGTGGCACGTTCACTGGCTCAATTTTTAGAAGGCTGTGATTTGGCGGGGTTCAATAGTAACCGTTTCGATATTCCTATGTTAGTGGAGGAGTTTCTACGTGTAGATAATGATATATTTGACACCAACAAAAGGAGATTTGTAGATGCTCAGAAAATTTACCACCTGATGGAGCCTAGGACCTTAGTGGCGGCGTATAAATTTTATTGTGGAAAATCTCTAGAAAATGCTCACAGTGCAGAGGCTGATACCTTGGCAACTTTGGAAGTAGTGAATGCTCAAGTAAAAAAATACGAAGGCGTAAAGCTAAAAGACGATAAAGGGAATGAATACGAGCCTATCAAAAACGATGTAGAAACTCTGCATCAACTGAGCTCCAAGAATTTAGTGGACTTTGCTCAACGCATGGTTCTGGATGCCAAAGGGGAAGCCGTATTTAACTTTGGGAAGTATGCGGGTAAAAAAGTAACAGAAGTACTTACAAAAGAGCCCCAATATTACAATTGGATTATAGAAAACGACTTTCCTTTGGATACAAAACGGAAGCTAACAGATATAAAATTGAAAATGATGAAATAACAATTCACTATTTTTTCGGGTTTTATAGACAGAAATATTATTTTTGCCATCAGATTCAAGTAAACACCCTTTATGATTCCAAATTCGCCTGTAGAAATGCCTGACATTTTTATGCGTGTTCCTCTCATTCACTTTGTGTTATTAGCGAGTATGCTATTTATCATAGGAATTTTGGGTGTGTTGGTTCGAAGAAATGCTCTTATTATATTTATGTCCGTAGAATTGATGCTAAATGCAGTAAATTTATTGCTCGTATCATTTTCTTCTTACAAATCAGATCCCAATGGACAGATTCTGGTGTTTTTCATAATGGCAGTTGCAGCGGCAGAAGTTGCTGTTGGATTGGCCATTATTGTGATGATTTTTAGAAATATCAAAACCATTGACATTGGTTTATTAAATAAATTAAAAGGATAACATACCTCTCTATTATTATGACGCTACTCGGTATGATTCCTTTGTTTCCATTGATAGGCTTTCTCATCAATGGTCTGGGTATAGGAAGAATTCCTAAAAACTTGGCTTCCAGCATCGGTATTATTGCTTCGTTTGCATCTTTTATAAGTGTATTTGCTGCTTACAGTGCTTTTGTGGATGGAGGTAATCAGCCTATTATCTATAATGCATTTGAGTGGTTTCATGTAGGAAAATTTTCTGTAGACTTTTCGTTTAGAATCGATCAGTTATCTCTAATTATGCTTTTCATAATTACGGGAATTGGTACGCTCATTCATTTGTATTCTGCGGGTTACATGAGTCATGATTCGGGTTTTGGCAAGTTTTTTGCCTATCTCAACCTGTTTTTGTTTTCTATGATTTTATTGGTTTTAGGGGCTAATTATTTATTGATGTTTATTGGTTGGGAAGGAGTAGGACTTTGTTCTTTCTTACTCATTGGGTTTTGGAATAAAAACCTCAACTATACAGATGCAGCTCGTAAGGCTTTCATTATGAATAGGGTAGGAGATTTGGGCTTTTTGGTGGGTATTTTCATGATCATCAGTAAGTTTGGGTCTTTGGATTATGATACGGTTTTTGCTCAGGCAGCTAATTTGAGCCTTGGTGATCCCGATATTATGTATATTACATTTGCCTTGTTTATAGGTGCCATGGGTAAGTCAGCACAGATTCCCTTGTTTACATGGTTGCCAGACGCCATGGCAGGTCCAACGCCGGTATCTGCTTTAATTCACGCGGCTACGATGGTAACATCGGGTATTTATATGATTGTACGTTCAAATGTACTATACTCTCTTTCTCCCGAAACTTTAGAATTTGTAGGTTGGATTGGTTTAGCAACGGCTTTGCTTGGAGCGAGCATAGGTTTGTTCCAAAACGATATTAAAAAAGTATTGGCCTACTCTACAGTGAGTCAGCTAGGATATATGTTTATGGGTTTGGGCGTGATGGCCTATTCTTCGGGTTTGTTCCATGTACTAACTCACGCGTTTTTCAAAGCACTACTGTTTTTAGGTGCAGGTAGCGTTATTCATGCCATGAGTGATGAGCAAGATATACGTAAAATGGGCGGACTTTGGCCTAAAGTTAAGATTACAGCAATCACATTTTTAGTAGGAACGATTGCCATCAGTGGTATTCCTCCTTTTGCGGGGTTTTTCTCTAAGGACGAAATTCTCGCACATGTGTACGAGCACAACAAGCTCATGTGGGGATTGGCACTCCTGGGATCGTTTATGACTGCATTTTATATGTTCCGTTTGTTCTTTGTAACCTTCATGGGTACTTTTAGAGGCACAAAACATCAAGAAGAGCATATACATGAGTCTCCTTGGACCATGACCACACCATTGGCTGTTTTGGCAATATTGTCTATCGTTGGTGGGTTTATGGGTATACCGGAGGTATTTCATGCGAGTCACAAACTAAATGATTTTCTAAGCCCTATTTTTGATGGTACACGTAAAATCAATCCAGAATTTGGTCATGCTATTGATCATAGTACAGAATGGATGCTGATAGGTATTTCGGTATCTGTCGCAGCTGTGGCCATACTGTTTGCATATATTCGATTCTCAGGAGGTAAAAATGTTCCAGAAGGGGATGAATCAATATCTGGTCTTACAGGACTTGTATATAATAAGTATTACATTGATGATGCATACGACACAGCTTTTGTGAAATCTACTTCAAAATTCTCTGGATTTTTATATAAGTATGCTGAGAAAATGGGTCTAGATGGAATCGTAAATGATACGGCAGGTCTTATTGGCGACGCGGGTAATTATATAAGAAGAATCCAAACAGGTGGTACGGGTTTGTATATTCTGTTGATGACTTTGGGGGTATCTGTCATTTTGGGAGCACATGTATGGGCACCGTTGATAAGTGTTATTCAAAAATTGATAAATTAAATAGACATAGGTAAATGTTGGTGTTAATCGCTATTTTGTTGCCATTATTTGTAGGAGGTTTTTTGCTGATCAATAGCTCGCAAAGCCTTGCCAGAACAATGGCCTATGTTTCTGTATTAGCTGAAATTGTGCTTTTCTTAATGGGAGTGAATGCGTTTAATCAAAATTCACCCAATATAGATTTCAAAAAAGCCTGGATACCTGATTATGGTTTAAATTTTCATATTGGTTGGGATGCATTGTCTTTGATTTTTACGGGAATTGCTGTATTTGTCGTTGGATTTATTGTTTTGGGTAGTTCACATTTCAAATATTCAAATCAATCCCGATTATTGGGTTTAGTGTTTTTAACTCAATCTGCTCTGATCGGTCTTTTTACAAGTAAAGATCTTGTGCTTTTCTATTTCTATTTTGAGATAGCTCTGTTGCCCGTATATATCATTGCTAATATTTGGGGGGGTAAAAATGCCTCAAAGGTCACTTTTAAAATGTTGGTTTTTACTATTTTTGGTAGTTTAATCATGTTAATGGGTTTCGTAGTTTTAGCCATGCGAGGTCAAACTAGTCAAATTTCGGAAGCCATTCAAACAGCCAACTTGCTTCCAACAGGTAGTAAGTCTATTATATTTTATGGATTGCTTTTAGCCTTTGGTATCAAAACACCAATTTTCCCCTTACACACATGGCTACCTGATGCGTATTCTGAGTCTCCAAGTACAGCCACAATGTTGTTGTCTGCATTGTTGTCAAAAATGGGCATTTATGGAATATTAAGGCTTCTCGTTCCGATTTCAGGCCCTGAATTTTCCATAGCGATTTCTGTTGTTGTTACTTTGGGTATTATCGGTCTGATTTACGGAGCAATCATAGCGATCAAGCAAAATTCTCTCAAATCCGTATTGGCATTTTCATCTATGTCTCATATGGGGTTGATTGCTGCTGCTGCACTTACTGGAACAGATAGTGGAGTACAAGGTGCAATTTTGCAATCTGTAGCACATGCAGTGAATGCGGCGGCTTTGTTTTACGTAGCCAAGTTGCTGTATGATCGTACACAGATCCGAGATATTTCTCAATTAGGGGGTATCGTGCACGTTGCACCACGCTTTGCGGTGGTATTCTTAATTTTGGTTCTTTCTAGTGTCGCTTTGCCTTTGACATCAGGATTTGTAGGCGAGTTTTTAATGCTAAAATCTATATTTGATTTCAATTTAGGTTTAGCTATTTTTGCGGGTTCGAGTATCGTGTTTGGAGCTGTATATATGTTGCGTTATTACCAAAAAATCATGTTTGGAGAAGAAAATGCACAGACACAGGGCTTTCAAGATTTAAGTGTGAGAGAACTAACGCTTCTTTCGCCTGTAGTAGTATTAACGATCGTATTGGGCGTCTATCCCAACATGATTTTAAGTTTTGGAGCTAAGGCTTTCTCGGCTCTTGTTGTAAATTAAATTATCGATAGAAATATCCTAGGAATATGTATCCTATTTTGAGTTTGTCATTTTCTGGTCTAATTATGCTTTTCTTGGGTCTATCCAAGAAAGGAAGTTATCTTTTGTACATGCAATTTATAAGCTTGTTGGTAGCCTTGGGATCACTACTAATTGATTGGAATGCTTCAGGTCTCTATTTCAATGATATGATAGCGATCACAAATTCCACTTTGATGATTCAAGGGGTATTGATTTTGACCACATTACTAGTTTCTGCATTTAGTGCTGGGCAATTCGACGATCAGAATGCACACCCAGCCGAATATTTTTCATTAATGCAGTTTTGTTTGGCGGGAGGCTTAATCATGGTGAGCTTCAATAACTTCATTATGCTTTTTATAGGTCTTGAAATTCTTTCGGTAGGTCTTTATGTGTTAACAGGCACGGATAAACGTAATTTGAGGGGTAATGAAGCAGCTGTCAAGTATTTTTTGATGGGAGCATTTGCAACTGGAATTATGCTTTTTGGAATTGCCATGTTGTATGGTGCTACAGGTAGTTTTTCTGTAGAAACAGGCTTTAATTTTAAGAGTATAGATTATAGTCTAATGGATCAAAAAGTATATTACATTTTAGGAATTGTATTTTTTTCGATAGGATTATTGTTCAAAATATCGGCTGTTCCTTTTCATTTTTGGACAGCAGATGTATACCAAGGAGCTCCAACTATTTTTACCTCTTTTATGGCGGCATTAGTAAAGTCTGCCGGCATACTTACTATTTATAAGGTGTTTACGATTACGTTTGGTTTGGATGCATATATGTGGTCTAAATATCTTATCGTGATCATAGTACTTAGTATTTTGGTGGGGAACGTGTCTGCTTTATGGCAAGAGAATTTCAAGCGAACAATGGCATTTTCGAGTATTTCTCAGGCTGGATTTTTATTGTTGAGCATCTTGGGAATGAGTAAGTTCTCTGAAACAAACCTTATCTTTTATTCACTTAGCTATTCTATGGCTATAGTGTCTGCTTTTGGGGTATTTATGATTGTACGTGCCAATAAGATAGAAAACGGGCAACAGAGCGACAATATGGATGTATTTCAGGGCCTATTCCAAAAGAGCCCATTCCTAGCTATTGTTCTCATGATAGCTATGTTATCAATGGCTGGTATTCCTTTGACCTCTGGATTTTGGAGTAAATATTTTGTGTTGACAGATGCTGCCTCCAAGGGCAATGTCTGGTTGCTTGTATACGGTGGTGTCCTATCCGCAATCTCATTATATTATTATTTTAAACCTATCCGAGCGAGCTTTGCAACGGCTCAAATAGGGGTCGATTTTGAAGTGAATTCTTGGAGTAGAATCGCACTTGGTATATCTACGATTTTGACTATTCTGTTAGGAATAGCTCCTAACCTTTTAAGGGGTTTGTTAAGTTAATTTTTATCTTTTTCTTGTGAGTTAATTTATGTAACTTTAAATAAGAATTCTTGTTGATTTTATATTTCAACATTGAACTCATTTATACCATTTTTATATCAGCTTTTTAGATTGTTCTTATGGAGTTAAAAGATCTAAAGACACTCGTACAACAAGGAGAAAATCAGCAACTTGAGTTTAAACTCAAAAGCAATCACCCAGAAAAAATTGTACGCGAAGTAGTAGCTTTTGCCAATTCACGAGGAGGAAGACTGATTATTGGTGTAGCTGATAACAAAGAATTAGTAGGGCTTAAATATGCCGATGAAGATCTTTTTCTTATTCAAAAAGCCATTCAAAATCATATAGAACCAGAAGTAGATTATTCAGTAGACAGAGTGCATCTCGAAAGAGAGAAAGAAATACTTATTTTTAATATCCCACAAAGCTCTCAAACACCTCATGCATGGGTCGTAGGTGATGACAGAATTATTTATGTACGTGAAGGTGATAAAGCATTACAAGCCTCCAAAGAAATGCGTGAGATTCTAAAAGGACAAGCCAAAGCACGAAACTACAGTTTTCAATATGGAGATAAAGAAACTATTTTGATGCGGTACTTGGATCAAAAGGGATATGTCACCTTACAACGGTTCATTGAAGAGGCCGCAATACCAAAGAAGGTTGCTGCACGTACCTTGGTTTTACTCGTTCTAGCAGGTGTGTTACGAATTCAGGCTCATGAACAAGAAGACAGATATAGCTTAGTTTGATAGTCTCTTTAGTCGCTAATTTTAGTAGATAGTCGTTAGAGTTATCGATGTCTTAAGGATTTTAGTTGATTGGTTTAGTCTTTTGCTGAGTTCTCTTAGTTTCGAGCTGAGTCGAGAACAATCTCCATGGTAAGTTGATTTTTAGTCAACCTATTTAGGTAATCATATTTTGAGGCATAAAGCCTGCAGCTTAAAGCCAAAATATTCTTCGCTCAATACTTGAAGCTATATTTGCAACCAATCCCCCTCCTTTTTCTTACTTTTGTACAAAAATAATTTTACATGAGTAGCCGTATACTTCGTCGTAGAGCACGCACTTTTTTACCTGAGAATTTTGTACTTGATAGCTGGTCAGGTGTTGAAAAGTGGTTCATTACTTTGCTTGATCAGGAGCCTAGTTCCAAAGAAGAGTTTCAGACTTGGCTTACAAACAAAAGTGAACTACAATCCTACTTGTCTGAAAACATGGCTTGGCGATATATAAAAATGACTTGCAATACAGCAGATACAAAAGCTAAAGAGGCATTTGATTTTTTTGTGAATCAAATTTCGCCACAAATGGCTCCTTTTGAAGATAAACTGAATAAAAAAACACTGGAATTGTTTTCTAAATTTCCGATTGAAGGCGAGGCTTATCATATCATGATTCGTGGTATCAAGCAATCAATCGAAATCTATAGAGAAGAGAATATTGAGTTGTATACCCAAGCACAAATGAAGCAGTCGGAGTATCAAGCCATCATTGGTGCTATGACAATCGAACATGAAGGAGAAACGCTTACTATGCCGCAAGCAGCTTCCAAACTCCAAAGTACTGATAGAAATTTACGTGAAAATATCTACCGCAAAATCGCTCAAAGACGCCTTCAGGATTCAGAAAAATTAGAAGATATTTTTGACCAATTGCTTGTGTTACGGAATAAAATATCCCATAATGCGGGATTCTCTAACTTTAGAGATTATATGTTTGCCGCCATGGGTAGGTTTGATTATACTGTTCAAGACTGCTTGAATTTCCATGATTCTGTTGCTAAATTTGGCGTGCCATTGTCCAATTCTTTGGTTTCTCAAAGGAAATCTAAGTTAGGTATGGATAGCTTAAAGCCGTGGGATTTGTCAGTTGATGTTGACCAAAAAGATCCCTTAAAACCATTTGATGGAGGAGTTGAGCTACTTGAAAAATCGGTGCAATGTTTTCATAAAATAAACCCACAATTGGCGGAAAAAATCCTTATTATGAAGGAAATGGGGCATTTTGATCTCGAATCCCGAGCAGGTAAAGCACCAGGAGGATACAATTATCCATTGGAAGAAACGGGCGTTCCGTTTATCTTTATGAACGCCGCGGGAACTTTGCGAGATGTAGTGACCATGGTTCATGAAGGCGGGCACGCATTCCATAGTTTTGCCGTTCGTGAAATGGACATTAATGCATTTCGGAATCCAACAATGGAAGTTGCTGAGCTCGCGTCTATGAGTATGGAGTTGATTTCAATGGAGCACTGGGATACATTTTTTGAGGATGAAGCAGAACTTAAGCGGGCTAAGGCGGGTCATTTACGAGATATCTTGAGTACTTTACCTTGGATTATGACAATCGATAAGTTTCAGCATTGGATATACCAAAATCCTACACATACACGTGTACAACGCAAGCAAGCTTGGATCGATACCTACGAGACGTTTGCTGACTCTATAGTAGATTGGACAGGGTTTGAAGAATCCAAAGCGTACATGTGGCATAAGCAGTTGCATATTTTTGAGGTGCCGTTTTATTATATAGAGTACGGTATGGCACAGCTGGGGGCTATTAGCGTTTGGAAAAATTATAAAGCAAATCCAGAAAAAGGCTTGCAGCAATATCTCTCTGCCTTGGATTTAGGATACACCAGAACCATTGGTGATATTTATAAAGAAGCAGGTATAGAATTCAACTTTTCGGGAGAATATATTTCAGAACTGATGGATTTCGTGAAGCAGGAGTTGGAGAAGTGTGTTTGACGAGATGAGTAGATTTTAAAATAGTATTTTGGATAGGGCTTCGAGACCTACTACTTGAACTAGTTTCAAACTTTGTGTTCTCAGCCTGATATAAGCTATTGTTGAATCAAACTAAATAGTATGGCCAGTTCGAATAGAGGCGAAAACTCATTTGATTCGTAAGTAGATTTCATTTATAGATAATTTTATCTTTCCACCTTTCATCCTCAATTCTATCCATTTGTACTTTTTTTAGAATGTTTGATTTGGACAGACATTATATTTGGCTTTGAAATTCTTAAAACACCTTCACATGAAAAAAATATTTACACTTGTATTCACCATTTTATTAAGTAATTCATTCGCACAAAAGTATTCAATTGAAGGACTTATAAAAGACTCTAAAAATCAGGGAGTACCTTTCGCTACTGTTACCCTGCACAAAAGTGCGGATTCAAGCTTTGTAAAAGCAGAAGTAAGTACTGAAAATGGGGGCTTTAAGATAGCCGGAATTATATCAGGCACTTATTTCTTCCGAGTGAGTAGTGTAGGTTTTGAAAAATATGAGAGTCCAAAATTTGGAGTCGTGGATAAAAACTTGTCAATTGTCGATATTACATTATCTGAAGCTAATAATTTGAAAGAGGTAGTTGTAAAAGGCACCAAGCCTCTTGTGGAGGTCCTTGCAGACAAAACAGTCTTTAATGTGCAAAGTTCTATGGCCGCTACAGGCACAGACGCTCTCGAACTCCTTCGCAAAGCCCCTGGAGTAATATTGGATAACAATGAGAACGTGGTCTTGGAAGGAAAAACAGGTGTACGGATTTTTATTGACGGTAAGCCCTCTATTCTACAAGGAGCCGATTTGAATCAGTATTTGAAGTCTCTTCAGGCTTCAGATATTGAAAGTATTGAGGTCATCACGCAACCCTCTTCTAAATACGATGCAGCTGGAAATGCGGGTATCATCAATATTAAACTCAAAAAGGACAAACGTTTTGGTACCAATGGCTCCGCTAGTATAGGTTATGGTTATGGGGTTTATGGAAAGCTAAATACTTCTTTGAGTTTGAATAATAGGAGTAAAAAAGTTAATGTATTTGGTACGGCAAGTAATAGACTAGGGAATAGCTTCAATACGATTAACCTTTATAGAGAGCAGCTTGGCTTTTTTTATGATTCTAGGAATGAGTCGAAAAGTAGTTTTAATGGTACAAATGTAAAAGTAGGAGCTGATTTTTATTTGAATAGTAAGAATACTTTGGGGCTTATACTGAATACAAACTTTAATGTCAATGATCAAATTGGACAAACTAGAACGCCAATTTCCAAAATTGGAGAAAATATACCTCAACAAGTGCTTATAGCCGATAACCGTACAGAATCGGACAATTCTAATGTATACTTTAATTCAAATTATAAATATGCCGATACCTTAGGAAGGGAATTGAATTTAGATTTTGATTACGGGCAGTATCGCTCGGAAAGACTTACCTACCAGCCTAATATTTATAAAAACGGAACGGAAACGGTTGAACTATCCTCACGGATTTTCAATATGTCTTCTCCAACGGATATTGACTTACTTTCTGCTAAGGTGGATTATGAACAGAAAGTAGGAAAAGGCAAGGCTACTGTGGGTATAAAATTCTCAAGTGTCACGACGGATAATAACTTGCTTTTTGAAGATTTGATAGATGGCAATCCTATCAAAAACTTGGAAAGATCCAATGATTTTACATACAACGAAATCATAAATGCTGCCTATATGAATTATAACATTAAGATTAAAAAAATCAATATTCAAGGTGGATTGAGAGTAGAACAAACAATTTCTGAAGGAAAACTGAAAAGCATTAATCCAAAGCCAACAGATAATGTTAAAAGAAATTACACGGATTTGTTCCCAAGTGCCGGATTGACGTATGCAGCAAATCAAAAAAACTCATGGGGACTTACCTACAGTAGGCGTATCGAAAGACCCAATTACCAGACGCTTAATCCATTTGAATACCAAATAGATGAGCTTACTTTCCAAAGAGGTAATCCTTTTTTACAGCCACAATACATCCAAAACATAAAATTCAGCCATACCTATAAGTATACTCTGAATACCTCTATTAGCTTTAGCCGAGTAAATGACTTTTTTGCCCAAATAACAGATATTGATAAAACGGATAGCCGTAAAAATTTTATTATGCAAAGAAATATTGCCACAGAGGACGTACTTAACTTTTCGGTATCGTATCCATTTAACGTGACCAAATGGTGGAGTGTTTTCACTAATTTGGGCTTAAATTTTCAAAACTATACGAGTAAAGACCCGCAGTTTAAACCGTTAAGCACGGAAGTCTTTAATCTCTATGGACAAAACACGTTCAGCCTTAGCAAGACGATAAAAGCAGAGGTTTCGGGCTGGTTTGCCTCGGGTGGCGTTTGGGGAGGTACCTACCTCATCAAGCCTTTAGGATCATTGGACTTGGCTCTTCAAATGCCCCTATTCCATAAAAAAGTATCTACTCGATTGACATTCACAGATGTATTCTTTACCTCTCCTTGGCGTGGGGGTTCCCAATTTGGGGATCTTAGAATAGATGGAAAGGGCACTTGGGAAAGTAGAATTCTCAGGATCAATTTGTCCTATAACTTCGGAAACAAGCAAGTGAAATCTTCTAGACAAAGAAAAACAGGCTTAGATGATGCTGCAAATAGAATATGACTAAACATGCTTTTATACAGCTGATAGAGGATTATAATGTAGAACCATACTGCCTTGGTAGATGCCTTTCAGATGATTTTGGATAGGGTAAATACATCCTTTTAACCCTTTTTAGAAAAATCGATCCAAGATTTTAATGGTTTTTTCGTGTATTGTAAAATGTTTAAGACAAACAATATATGCATTTATCAGTAAACACTACTTAACAATAAATGTTTTCTTATCTATCCCTAACCCTTTGATAGTTAGCGACTTCCATTGCTTAGGTAACTTGGTTTTTAGTTGTATTATACCAGCGTCAGTTATATCTATACCGGCCCAACCATTAATTAAGGTCTGTAAATATCCACCAGCTCCCGTTGCAAAGTAAGGGTTTGTACCTCCCGCTGTTTCTGCCAAAACTCCAAATGGGGGAGCTTCATTTGGTTTGTAACTATCAATATATTGACTATAAGCTTCTTCTGTGTTTCCTAGTCTAGCATTTAATATAGAAAATACTCCATGAGCCATGGCTGGGCTTTGCCCTTTTCTGCCAGGTTGATTATCAGCTAGTGTTTTCCAATAATATTCTAAATCTTTTTTTATAATTACTGGATCTGTTATTTGCTTCATAGGATAGGAAAGTAAGTTTACGTCTGCTTGTTTAATAACTTCACCGTTATAACTCGCATGTTCTCGGGTGGTACCATCTGTAAACTTTAATATTACAATTCCTTCTTGCACCTCTTTCCATTTCGGGTTTTCGGGCATACCTAGTTCTTTGGCTGCTTGATTTGCAAACCCCAAAACTTCTTTAGCCATTCCATTGGTATAGGCATTATCATCAACATTTTCTGCCCATTCATCTGCACACACAACATTTATGATATGATACTTATTGTCTGATCCTTTTTCTACTCTACTTACCCAAAAATCTGCTACTTCCTTTAGCATTGGATAGCCACGTTCTTTAAGCCAAATTTTATCTTTAGTAACCCTATAATATTGCCAAAATGCGAAACCAACATCCCCTGTTATATGATGTTGAAATGGCCCAGTCAATGCCCAAACCGGTGTTGATTCTTGTCCGGCAGCATCTGACTCCCAAGGAAACATAGCCCCATCATAACCGTGTGATTTAGCATTATGCTTAGCTTCATTTAAACGCTCAAAACGGTATTCTAGTAGGGATTTAGCTAGCTCTGGCTTCATTATTAACAAGGGGGGAAACATCCAAATTTCAGTATCCCAAAATACATGTCCATTATATCCTAAACCCGAAAGACCCATAGGCGATAAACTATATGCTTGTCCCTCTCTACAATACGAATACAAATTGTATAATGAAAAATGTGCGACACGCTGGGCTTCAGGATCACCTTCAATGAGGATGTCCGATTCCCAAATTTTAGCCCAGGCTTCTTTGTGTTTTTTTAAAAGCCTATCTTTTTTTTCTAAAGCTGCAAAAATTGTTAGACGTTCAGCTTCATTGTGAGGATCTGCAATATGAGCAGTAGATATAACGGAACTAACAATGGCAAATTTATACGTTTGACCAGCCTTAAGTTTATGTGTAAATTTCATCCTGTGCATACCATTGTCCCATTCTTCATGAATTAACAGAGGTTCTTTGCCTCGCTCTTCTTCAAACAAAAATGAATTCGAAGCCGCAATCGTATGTTGACCAGTTGGAGTTTTAGCTACAGAAGTCATTAATGGAATTAGAGAATGGGGTCTATCAATAACATGATAAAAGTTTTTTACATCTCTAAGCATATCTGGAGCTTCCATTATACTTATTGGGGTAAATTCAATATCCGATTTGGCAGTAATTTCCATCTCTATCATTGCTGAATGTGGCAAATGACGCAACGCCATGATGCTTGATTTTACGGTTGCTTTATTTGGAATGTTAAAAGTAGTTGTAAAAAGGGCATTTTGCATATCTAATACCTGCTCAAAATTAGAGATACTTTTATCATTAATCATTTGATTATCAACAATAAGATCCATATTGGCGAATTTGAAAACTTTCATAATATTGGCAACTCTACCGCGACCATACGTGTCAAAAGTGCCATTTAGTACTATTTCATTAACTTTAAGAGGCTGTGCAGAAGAAGTAATACCAATCATTCCGTTTGCAACGGTAGCCCCAAAATAATGATTAGGGTCAATGTTTTTTGCTGAAATAGCCCATTGACCGAAGGTGGATACAGTTTTAAAAAACAAAGAAAAAATTAAGTAGATAGTAAGACTTATCCTGTTTGTATTCATAGAATTGTAGGTTTTAAATATTTAAAGGTAGTATTTTTTTCCAATTCAAACTTGAATTATTTTTTTCTTTGAAGCACCCTTTGAGTAACATTATAGATAAAATACAAATAATTAATACTCTAAATTTGGTATGATTTTAGTATTTTACAAACTAAATAGAAACAATGCTGTCCTAAATAAAATCAGTTTCGATAAAAATATGCATTTTTGATTTGTGTGCATTGATTTTAAGCTGAATTGTAAAACAAATCCCCTTGCTGGGATTCGTGTTTCTTTTTTATGAAGACTTCGAAGGGTTTG
>JBOFGX010000180.1:0-6428 GCA_051649345.1 Leadbetterella sp.
GATTCAATCCTTTTGAGAGATGGTTTGCGTCATCGGCATTGAGCCTTGGGGTAAGGATTCCTATTTACGACTCAGGTGTCCGCAGAACGCAGATCGAAAGACAAAAAATAAATTTGAAGAAAATAGAATACGGGCAAGATTACCTAAAAGAGGTGTTCAGTTTGGAAAATAACCAAGCGAGAATCAATCTCAAGAACAATCTTGAGGCTTTAGAAATCCAACAAAGAAATTTAGACTTATCACAAGAAGTATTACGCGTTAGCAAAATCAAATTTCAGCAAGGGATTGGTTCAAGTTTAGAGGTTGTCAATGCAGAGTCTGATCTCAAAACAGCTCAAAACAATTATTATAGTGCACTTTTTGACCTATTAATTACAAAAGTAGATCTCGATAAAGTGCAAGGAAAACTCATTAAAAATCAGTAATAAATTTCAAAATATAATATGGCACATATATATAGATTCAGTAGTTATTTAAGTGTAATTGTTGTACTTGCGATTGCTACATCCTGTGGCGGAAAAAAATATGAAGATAATCTTAAAGGCAAAAAAGAACAACTAGCCGATCTAAAGGCAGAAAGTGCTAAAAAGCTGGAGGAGATCGAGAAGCTCAAAAAAGAGATTGAAAAATTAGATTCTGTTAAAATTCAAAAGAGTGTGCAAGTTGCCATCGCACCTGTTACAGTTGGTACATTCGAACACTTCGTAGATGGCACAGGAAGACTTGAGGCCGAAAACAATGTTTGGGTAAGTCCACAAATGGGAGGAGCTATTACCAAAGTATATGTTAAAATTGGAGATTTTATAAGCAAGGGTCAAAAAATAGCGTCTATTGATAACACTATAATGGTCAATTCTATCCAAGAAGTAGAGATTCAGTTAGCGACTGCAAAAGACTTATTGGCTCGTCAAAAAGCCCTTTGGGATCAAAAAATTGGTACAGAAGTTCAGTATATTCAAGCGAAAACAAATGTAGAGAGTCTAGAAAAGAGAATAGCGACACTTCAATCACAAAGCAGCTACAGCATTGTATATGCTCCGCTTTCGGGCATGGTAGATGAGATTCGTTTCAAAGTAGGCGAGATGGCGGCTCCTGGCCTCGGTATTGTCAGAATCATCAATATGAACGAGCTTAAAATTGTGGCGAGTATACCAGATACCTATGCAGGTACGATTTCAAACGGTGCGATGATGAAAGTAACTTTACCTGATGTAAACAAGGAGATCAACACCAAAATCAGATACGTAAGCCAAACCATCAATCCTATTACGCGTACGTTCACGGTGGAAGCGGGTATACCTATGGTGGATAAGAACTTGAAGCCTAATCTCAATGCCAATATCAAGATAAATGATAAAACGCGTACAGGAGCTATTACAATACTACAGAATTTAGTACAGAATACAGAGCAAGGTAGTATCGTATACATAGCGGAGGATCTCGGAGGTAAAAAAGTGGCACGTTCTCGTAAAGTACAGTTGGGACAAACATATAACGGCAGAGTAGAAATACTATCGGGATTGAATGCAAGTGATCAATTGATCGTAGAGGGTTACCAAGAAGTAGTAGATGATCAACTTATAAACTATTGATATGCAACACGATAATCATAACTCTCGGCTTCCAGAAGCAAAGGGTATAATATACAATATGATCGGTGGCTTGGCCAACAACAAAACCACCGTCTATTTGATCACCATTCTCCTTACGATTGCTGGGTATTTTATATATTCTAGTTTGCCAAAAGAGCAGTTTCCTGAGATCGTAATTCCTCAAATCTACGTTCAAACTGTGTACGCAGGTACAGCTCCATCGGATATTGAGAATTTGATAAACAAGCCCCTAGAAAAACAACTAAAAACGGAAAAAGGGGTAAAGAAAATATCTTCCAATGCATTGCAGGATGTGTCCGTGATAATGGTTGAATTCCAGACCAATGTAGGGGTTCAAGAAGCAAAGGAAAGAGTGAAAAGCTCTATCGATAAAGCTAAAAGAGACCTACCTAAGGATCTTACGCAAGATCCCACCGCGATGGAAGTCAATTTTTCGGAGTTTCCTATCATGAATATCAATTTATCAGGAAACTTCCCCTTACAAAAGATAAAATCTTTCGGTGAAGAACTTCAAGATAAAATAGAAGCTCTGCCCGAGATTACCCGAGTGGATATTGTGGGAGCTCTAAACCGAGAGATTCAAATAAATCTGGATATCGACAAAATGAAATCTTACGGTATTACATTTTACGATGTACAAAATTCAGTTCAAGGAGAAAACATCAATATTTCGGGAGGAGAGCTCAATGTAGACGAAATCCGCAGGAATCTAAAAGTACAGGGGGAGTTTAAATCTGTAGATGAAATTAAAAACTTAATCATACGGTCGGGTCAAGGAGCTACCGTAAAATTGTCGGATGTAGGAGAAGTCCTAGACGCCAATGCCGAAAGACAAGATTTTGCAAGACTAAACAACAAAGCCGTTATTACACTAAACGTCATTAAGCGTGGAGGTGAGAATTTGGTTATTGCATCAGAGAAAATCGAAAAAATCCTTGAGGAATTCAAGAGTAGTGAAAAACCTCAAGGTTTGGATGTTACCATCACGGCGGACTCAAGTGAGCGTACAAAGGCTGACCTAAATGATCTTATCAATACGGTTGTACTAGGATTTATATTCGTGGTGTTCATACTTATGTTTTTCATGGGTGTACGTGACGCCATCTTTGTAGGTTTATCTGTGCCTTTGTCTGCACTATTAGCCTTTTATCCTCTTATGCTGATGGGCTTTACACTCAATACCATTGTGCTTTTTGCCTTTTTATTAGGTCTAGGTATAGTGGTAGATGACGCTATTGTGGTAATAGAAAACGCCCACCGTATTTTCAACCAAAACAGAAAGCTTACCATTACAGAATCTGTAAAACTGGCCGCTTCTGAAGTTTTTGTACCCGTATTATCGGGAACGCTAACGACAATAGCCCCTTTTGTGCCTCTCTTGTTTTGGAGTGGAATCGTAGGACAGTTTATGAAGTACCTGCCTTATACACTTATATTCACACTTGCGGCCTCCTTGATAGTAGCATACATAATGAATCCCGTATTTGCGATTTCGTTTATGAAACGTGAAGATGAGGAGGAAAGAGGTAGAACACCTATTTTCTCAGAAATCAAAACAGCCGTATTTTTCTTAGTTGGAATTGGACTATTCTCTTACCTATTATCTTTCGCTGGAGGAAACTTCTTTACAGGCCTTGGTAATTTCTCATTTATTATTTTAGTCCTTTATATTTTCAATCATTTTATATTGACTCCGAAAGTAATTGTTCCTTTTCAGGACAATCTTTTACCCAAGCTTAAAAATGGATATAGAAAGGTCGTAACTTTTGCATTGAGTGGCTACAAGTCCATTTATATTTTTCTATTCATGATCTTTGGACTACCCATCATAACGTTCATGGTTGCGAAAAGCTCAAATTCTAGTTTAGTGTTTTTCCCAAGTGCAGAGCCGGATTATATATATGTTTACAACGTAATGCCTATTGGAACGGATGCCGTAAAAACAGATAGAGTTACCAGAGAAATCGAAAAAAGGATATTTGATGTAATAAAGGACAATAAAGCAGAGAATGCAATCAATTCGGTTATTTCTAATGTAGGTAAAAATGCAGGTGATCCAGCTAATCCTGATCGGTCTGCTACACCCCATAAATCCAAAGTTACTATTGCTTTCAAGTCCAAAGACCTAAGAGGGGGAGTTTCATCAGACTCGCTTATGTTAAAAGTAAGAGCGAAGCTTCAAAATTTAGCAGGGACAGAAATTTCTGTTCAAAGGGAGAATAACGGACCACCTACAGGTAAGCCGGTATCGATCGAAATCGTTGGAAAAGAGTTTTCGGAACTCATGCGTTTAGAAAAGGAAGTTCGTGCAAGGATAGAAGCGGCCAATATTCGAGGTATCGAAGACCTTAAGTCAGATCTTGTGACCAATAAGCCAGAAATAAATATCATCGTAGATAGAGACAAAGCTTCTCGTGAAGGGATAAGTTCAGCACAAGTCGCTATGACAATTCGTACGGCTTTATATGGTTCAGAAGTTTCCAAATTCAGAGATAGTGATGATGAATACCCGATTCAACTCCGTCTCAAACCCGAAAACAGGGATCAAGTAGAAAAGCTTCTCAACATGAATATCAGTTACCGAGATATGAATATGGGTGGGGTTTTACGAAACGTACCCCTATCTTCAGTAGCGAGCATAAGCTATTCGAGTACGTTTTCCCAAATCAACAGAAAGGATAATGAGCGTATTATTACACTTTCATCTGATGTAGAGGATCCTCAAATGGCAACAGCCATCAATAAGGATATTTTTGAAGCAGTGGCCGGTATTGACCTCCCCTCTGGTTACGCTATTCGTCAGGGAGGAGAACAGCAAGAACAGGCCGAAACAATGTCGTTTTTGGGAGTTGCTTTTAGTATTTCTATCCTTTTGATTTACTTAATTTTAGCGACTCAATTCAACAGCATCTCTAAGCCCGTCATCGTCTTTGTTACTATATTTTTGAGTATGATAGGTGTGATTATCGGGTTTTGTTTATTGGATAAAACGTTTTCTGTAATTATGTCCGGCGTAGGGTTAATTGCATTGGCTGGTATAGTGGTAAAAAATGGAATCCTACTCATAGAGTTTACGGATGAGCTTCGCTCGCGTGGTTATGATCTCAAAGAGGCTATTATCGAGGCAGGAGCCACCCGTCTTACACCCGTGTTACTGACAGCAGCATCGGCTGTTTTAGGCCTTATCCCTTTGGCATTTGGTCTTACCATAGATTTTGCCGCCTTGCTCGTTGATTTGAAGCCTGTCATACATGTAGGAGGAGATAGTGCCGTGTTTTGGAATATTCTCGCTTGGACCATCATCTATGGATTGATTTTCTCCACCGTTCTTACCTTGGTAATCGTACCTTGCTTGTATTATCTCAATGAGCGATTCAGAAATTATCGAAAATCATGGGGACAAGAAAAACCAGGTCTGCAACCGATACTGTTTGAAGATGGTACGGAGGTTCCTAGATAATTTAAGTTTAAAAAAACAGGGTTCAAAGTATATTTTTATAGAGAAGGCTATCTATCAAAAGGTAGCCTTTTTTACTGATTATTTGGTGATTCGTCCTTTTTTATCCAATTTTGAAAAAAATGCCCAATTCTTTTATGAGATTTTTTTGGATAGTCATTTGTATTTTTCTTTACTCTTCGGGTTTTGGACAAAAAGTCGAAAAATTTGATAAGCTGGAAGCATACAGGGGCTTATTCAATACCAAGGCCTTGTTAAAAGGAAGTAAGCAAACCAACTATCAGGTCAAATCTCTATTAGGTGGTATAGGAGAGTATGACGCTCTTCGTAAATACAACAGAGGAAATCTGATGATATACAGCTCACCTGTATGCATGGCTGGCGGAATATATTTGGCCTATGATGCTATCAAAGGAACATCCGAGCAGGTATATGATCCCGCTATCAACGAACTCATTACATACAAAGTTAGACCCATAGAAAATGTGATCACCGGATTAGCCGTTTTTGCTGTCGGTATGTGCTTATTAGAATTCGGAAATGAATCGAAAGCCAAAGCCATTAATTTATACAACAAGAAAGTCGAATCAAATTTCAGCAAAGAAAGTTTTAAGCCCAAGATAGGTTTTACACCTTCAGGGAATATCGGGTTTTATGCTAATTTTTAAGTAGTTTCAAAAACCAGTTTTTTTATCCTTCAAAGATATTTTTTCTAATTTTTTTGGGCAATCCCCCAAGGGGTCGGGCTTTTCATTCCCGCTTTTTATGCTTTCCAAGCATAAAAGAGCTACATTACAATCCCTTTTGCGATTTTCGGGAATAAATTAAGCCATTACTACACCTATTCACGGTTTAACCAAGTTTGGGTTTAGTCTGAAAAAAATGTATTTTTGCGTCGGCTTGTCAAAATACCAATTCCAAACCTTGCAGGGGTGTTTTTTCGGATTTATAAATGATATCATGGTCTGAAATTCATTTTTTTTGATTTAAAATTGGTTTTACAAGATTACTACTTAGTATAGATAATGACAAATAACAGTAATTACGTAGCTGCTCGTCAAATTTTCACTGCCTATCTTGAAAATAAGCAGCTTAGAAAGACACATGAGCGATACGCAATTTTGGAGGAAATATACAGTCGATCCGATCATTTTGATGTGGAAGACTTATATGTATCCATGAAAAACAAAAAATATCAAGTAAGTAGAGCCACTGTTTATAACACCCTAGATCTTCTCGTAAGTTGTGACCTGATTACCAAGCATCAGTTTGGTAAGAATCTCGCTCAATTCGAAAAATCATATGGAAACAAGCAGCATGACCATCTCATATGTGTGGATTGTAATCATGTCTCCGAA
>JBOFGX010000181.1:0-19106 GCA_051649345.1 Leadbetterella sp.
TTACTTTTTTGGCAACATATTTTTTAAAATCGCGAATTAGATCAGATAATTCACCTGTTTCTGCTTGACATATTATATGTATATGATTGCTCATGATTACATACGCTATTAGAACCATGCCTTTGTTTTTCTGACAAAAGTTAAACTATCTAAAACAATGTCTCTATAGATCTTTCTCGAAAAATGTCGACCCAATCTACAACCGTAAACGTCAAAAAATGCATGGCATTTTGGTTACGTATTGCAAATCCTGATTCCAATATTTTTTTACCTATTAATTACTAAATTTAAGCAAAATAAATTTCCGTTTATAATCAATTTCAAACAATAAGGTCTGAAGACCGAAATTCACTCGTGCTTAGTCGAAGACTAAGCACAGCAGGGGTTATTGAGTACAATATAAAAATTAAACATCGACCCTTATTCTCAAGAGAATTTAGCGATCATTTCGGATTTTCTTGTGTGGTTATTTTTACAATAAAAAAGCCCAGTGAAAGTAATTTCACTGGGCTTCATAAAATCTAAAAAATTATAGCTTACGCTTGAGTTCTCTCATTTCGAAGCCCTCAATGGTATCACCTTCAAGGATATCATTAAAGCCTTTGATACTTAGACCACATTCATACCCGTTTTTAACTTCTTGTACGTCGTCTTTGAAACGTTTCAGCTGAGATATATCACCTTCATGTAAAACAATACCATCACGGATAACACGAACCTTATTACTGCGTTTTACAAAACCATCCGTCACATAGCATCCAGCGATAGTACCGACTTTACTGATTTTGAATATTTCACGAACTTCGATATTACCTGTAATGAATTCTTCTTCTTTCGGAGCCAACATACCTTCCATGGCATCTTTGATCTCGTTGATGGCATCGTAGATGATAGAGTATAGTCTGATCTCAATTTGCTCTGAATCAGCGATTTTGCGAGCATTATTGGAAGGGCGTACTTGGAAACCTATCACAATGGCATCTGCTGCGGAGGCTAGAGTTACGTCTGACTCAGATATTTGACCAACACCTTTATGAATGATTCTAACAGATACTTCTTCGGTTGTAAGCTTCAATAATGAGTCAGATAAGGCTTCCACAGATCCATCCACGTCACCTTTTACGATAATATTAAGCTCTTTGAATGTTCCGATGGCTTTACGTCTACCGATCTCATCCAAGGTAATATGTTTCTTGGCACGAATACTCATTTCTCGGTTGAGTTGTTCGCGTTTGTTTGCGATTTCACGAGCCTCTCTATCCGAATCCATGATGTTAAACTTATCCCCCGCTTGTGGAGCCCCGGGTAAACCTAGTATTTGAACAGGAGTGGAAGGACCAGCCTCTTGTATTCTTTCTCCCAAATCATTTATCATGGCTCTCACACGACCAAAATATTGGCCCGCAAGCATGATATCACCTATTTTGAGGGTACCCGTCTGCACAAGTATTGTAGACACATATCCACGACCTTTGTCTAGGGATGCTTCTATTACGGTACCTACAGATTTTCGACTTGGATTGGCTTTTAATTCTAGTAATTCAGACTCAAGAAGTACTTTATCTAGAAGTTCATCCACACCTAAACCAGACTTAGCTGATACTTCTTGTTCTTGGTATTTACCTCCCCAACTTTCTACTAGAATATTTTCTTTGGATAAGTCCTCACGAATCTTATTGGGATTGGCGTTGGGTTTATCAACTTTATTAAGTGCAAAAACGATAGGTACACCAGCGTTTTGAGCATGATTGATTGCTTCTTTCGTTTGTGGCATGACGCTGTCGTCAGCTGAGATCACAATGATTACTACATCCGTAACCTTCGCACCTCTTGCACGCATGGCTGTAAAGGCTTCGTGACCGGGTGTATCTAAAAACGTGATAGACTTTCCTTTGTTTGCACCTTCAGTCATTTTAACAGAATAGGCACCAATATGTTGGGTAATACCTCCAGCTTCGGAGCTTACCACTTTGGATCTACGGATATAGTCAAGAAGGGATGTTTTACCGTGGTCAACATGACCCATGATAGTCACGATAGGAGCACGTGTTGCCAAGTCCTCTTCGTTATCTACCTCTTCAGCCGTATCAAAAGATACTTCTTCTTCAGCCGATATAAACTCAACATCAAAGCCATATTCAAGAGCTATGATTTGGATCGTTTCGGCATCTAACCTTTGGTTGATAGATGCAAAAATCCCCATTTTCATACAAGAACCAATGACCTCGTTTACAGAAACGTTCATCATGGATGCTAGTTCTGAAGCAGATATATATTCTGTAATTTTTAGAATACCGCTTTGCTCCAGCTCTTGCTGATCCCATGCTTCTTGTTGCTCAGCACGGTTCTTTCTTTTTTCTTTTCTGTATTTTGATCCAAAATCAGGGCCTTTGCTTTGCATTCTTGAAATAGTACTTTTTATACTATCCCGTACATCACCATCTGAGAATGAATCTTTTTTGCCTTTTTTGTCCTTGTTGTTCTTATTATTAGCAGATCCTGGACCCGTATTTGTGTTTGGAGTAGCTCCTCCTGGAGTTCCAGGTGTATTTCCTCCAGCTGTATTTCTATTAACGCCATTAGCAGGACTACTTGTCCCTGTATTGGCTTGTCCTTGATTTGGACCTCCTTGTCCACCGGGACGATCTTTTTTGTAAAGTTCGTAGCCTGGTTTAGTAGTATCAGCTACTTTTTCTCCGACAATTACTCGTTTCCGTTTGCGTTTTTGTTTAAGCTCCTCTTTGGTTAACGGCTTTTTCTCAACAGGTAGTTGAATCTTTCCTAAAACGGTCAGACCTTGGAGCTTATCTCCTTGAGCTTTGATTACTTTTTCCTCAATTTCATCTTCCACTTCAACTAAAACAGGCACTTCCACAGGAGGTAATGTAGCCTCGGGTTTTGGAGCTTCTTGTAAAATTGGCTCGGAAGTTTCTACTACTTTATCCTCAATTATAGGTTGAGGAATAGGTTTTTCTTCTATTTTTTCAACAACAACAGGCTCAGGTATAACCTCGGCTTTTACCTCTACAACTGGTGTTGGTATCTCTGGAACAAGCTCTTTCGGTTTTTCAATTTTTGGCTCTTCTATAGGAACAATTTGCGGTTTTGACTTTCCTGAAAGATCTATTTTACCGATTACTTTAGGGCCTTCCAAAGTGACACCTATTTTTATTTTTTCAGGCTCAGGCTCTTCTCTAAAGAAAAGTATGTCCTCGTCTTTTATTGTAGTTGGAGTAGCTGCAGATTCTGTAAAAGAGCCTTGAGAAGCTACGTCTTGCAACAATTCAGGAAATCTGAATTCACTAGCAAGTAGTTCCAACTGAGCAGTAAAAAGTTTTGCATTGGGATTGTTACCTCCTTCTACACGAAAACTCGTATTAGCCAAAAAATCCACAATAGTGCTTGTGCTTTTATTGAGTTTTTTAGCCACTAGGCTCAATCGCATGCTTTTTTCTTCCGCCATATATGATGGTTTTTATTATTTAGGTTTAAAAGTTTAGAAAAAGAAATCAATACAATAGTATCATTCAAATTCCCTATTCAGGATTTCTAATACTTCTTCAACAGTTTCTTCTTCTAGTTCGGTTCTTCTAACTAAATCCGCCTTCGTAATACCGAGGACAGATTTTGCTGTATCCAAACCAATTTTTCTAAATTCAAGGAGTACCCATTCTTCGATTTCGTCGGAGAACTCCATCAAATCTACGTCTTCCTCTTCAACTACACCTTCGATATCTCTGAATACATCGATTTCGAGGTTGATAAGTTTACTAGCTAATTTGATATTCAACCCACCTTTACCAATAGCCAAGGACACTTGCTCTGGTTTTAGGAATACAGATACCCTTTCGCCTGCATCATCCATACGCAAGTTACTAATTTTTGCTGGACTAAGTGCTCTAGCAATAAATAGATTGAGGTTTTCTGTCCACTGGATGACATCGATATTTTCGTTTTCGAGCTCTCTTACAATAGAGTGAATACGTGAACCTTTCATACCTACGCAAGCTCCTACTGGATCAATACGATCATCAAACGATTCTACGGCTACTTTTGCTCTTTCACCTGGTTCTCTTACAATTTTACGAATAGAGATTATACCGTCTTGAATTTCAGGTATTTCTAGTTCGAAAAGTCTTTCTAAGAATACAGGAGATGTTCTCGAAAGCGTTAGTTTTGGATTGCCATTGTTGATTTCAACTTTGTGAATGACAGCCCGTATAGTAGTTCCTTTCTTAAATCTATCCTTTGGTATTTGTTCTCCTTTGGGCAATGAAAGTTCGTTGCCTTCCTCGTCAATACAAATTACTTCTTTGCCTAATATCTGGTAAACTTCCACAGTAACAAGCTCACCGACTTGGTCTTTGTACTGATTGAACAGCATATCTTTCTCCAAATCTTTCACTTTTTGGATCAAGGTTTGTCGAGCCGTCTGAACGATCCTTCTACCGAAGTCTTCTATTTTTACTTCTTCAGCCACCTCTTCACCGATCTCAAAATCAGGCTCAATAAGTTTTGCTTCGGCAAGAGGTATTTTATCTTGGTCCCAAATATCTTCTGAATTGTCGTCAACGATTTCACGTTTACGCCACATTTCAAGGTCACCACTTTCGGCATTTAAGATGATGTCAAAATTATGGTCTTCGTTATAGACTTTGCGAATCATAGTACGAAGTACATCCTCCAAGATTGCTATCATGGTAGGTCGGTCTATGTTTTTTTCTCGTGCAAATTCTGCAAACGACGCGATTAAATCTCCGCTGTTCATACTCGAATTATTTAAATGATATGACGACTTTAGCGTCTTTTATGGTACTATATTCTATTTGTTTGTTTTCTAATACTTGTTTTTTTTTGGCTTCTGGCACAAGAATAATACTAATGTCTGTCGCCTCCAAAATTTTACCTTTTAGTTCAGACCCATCCTCAAGCGTAAGTTTGAGCGTACGTCCGAGGTTTTTTTTATATTGTCGCGGAAATTTTAAGGAAGTGTCTACGCCCGGTGATGACACCTCAAGTGTATATTTATCTTCCACTTTATCGTCTAGGATTTCACCGAGTTCCCAACTTATTTTCCCACATTCGTCTATTTGTATTCCTGCATCAGTATCTACCAATACAAGCACTTTATTCCTGATTTTGGATTCTGAAATATGAACACCCACCAAATAATAGGGCTCTTGGATATAAGCCTCAATTAGGGGTAGAATGATAGATTTTAACGACATTTTTTATAGAACCGTAATAAAAAAGGAGGTTGCCACCTCCTCTTTTCTTTAAAACTGATGCAAAATTAAGGTTTTTTTGCAAAAAAAAATCAAAATGAATAGGAAAATGTTAAAAGTTGGAATTTGGCACAGTTTTTTTATTCTTCATGAAAGAAAAAAGTAAATTATTTCTATTTCAATATAAAAAAATAAGATACTAGCATTAGATTGCAAATCGAAATTTTGATTTATACGAGAAATTGGTCTTCCTACGATTCATACGAAAGTCTTACTTTGCCATTAATGTATTATTGGCACTCTATGGATTGTTTGTGTACCAAATGATTCGCTCAGCCGAAATAAGTCATTGGTTAGGAGGATTTGTGATGATGAGTTATCCTCTTGTTTTGGCTATCCACTTGGTCTTTTTTATATCCTACTTGTTTTTTAATCCTAAGAAGTCAATTTTATCGGCTGCCACCTTATTGGTTATTACGTATGGGATTTTCTCAAGAACCTTAAAGATCGATTCTCCTACGATTCAGGAAGTTGATAAATACAGTTTTTCGGTGCTGAGCTATAATCTTATGTATGGCAACAATACCGATTATTATGCAAAAACAGATACAGTAACCGCACAACAGCAAAAACTAGTTTTGGATACACTCACGAATGACATTATTTGTCTTCAAGAATTCTATAATCGGTCAGAACTGAAGGATTTTGATTTGTTGAAATCTTTAAAAAAAACGCATCCATATTATGTTTTTATCGATAAAAATCCAAACCATGAATTAGGTCAAGGGGCAGTAGGACTAGCGATTTTTTCTCGCTTTGAGATCATTAATAAAGAAGAGCAATACTGGAATCCCAACAATAATGGGATTTTGGTGGCGGATATGATTGTGGGATCCAAGGACACGATTCGTGTCATAAATACACAACTAAGATCTATGGGTATACGTGTAGAAAAGGTGCTGAATGAAAACAAAGAGATCAATACGGAGGAAACAAAAAATATTTTTTCTCAGCTCAAAGAGGGTTTTAAGGCCCGAGGCATACAAATGCTAGTTTTAGAAAAAAAAGTAAAGGAAAGTCCCTATCCTGTAATCCTAGTGGGAGATCTCAATGAAATGCCCTATGGCTATGCCTACAGTAGACTTCGTAAAAATCTGAACAACTCTTTCGAGGACTCTGGCTTTGGTTTTGGATTTACCTATCATAAGATATTGAGTTTTCTCCGAATTGATAATCAGTTTTATGATGCTCGCTATTTTACGAATCTTAACTTTGAGACTTTGAGTTCGATTCCGTATTCCGATCATTTTCCGATCAAAGCATGGTACAGAATCAAAGAAAAGAAGAAATAAAACGGTGCTGTAACAGGTAAGGTCGTTTTGCTTTAAAATTCAGAATCCAATTTTCTTCTTTGTAGATGCGTTTTTCCCTTCATGAAAATCTTTTAGTTTTTGAAGTTCATATCGAAATCCTCCATTAAGAATTGGGAATCGTGCCCAGCTCCTGGAGTCAAGGTTGTGACTGTCTAAATGAAAGCCCGGAGCATATCTCTCCCTTTTCCATTGATTACGACTCCAGAGAGTAAAAAATCTATTTACCCACAAATAAGCATTGTCTTTACTGATATCACCGGAATTTTGCAATTGCTTGTAGATGAACAAGGGCGATTTTTTATCTCGTACCGCCAATATTTCTATTTGATTAAGAATAGTATAGGGCATCAGATCTTTTTCGTCTGTTTGCTTATTCGCTTTTGGTCTCAACTCAGCTGTGGGCTGAAGTTTGTTTACCCCTGCAAGGCCTGGTATTTTTATGTTCTTGCCTTTGACCTCACAACCTGTTTTTTCTAGCCAAAGTAGCCAGGTTCGTAGCCAATTTTTGTCTATTCCTGCAATAGGGGAGATGCTCCCCGCCGTGTCTCCATCCATGGTGCAATACCCTACAGCTACTTCGGAGCGATTGGATGTAGCAAGAAGCAAATGATTATGAATATTGGCTAGCATCCAAACGCCCGGATTTCGAACTCTTGCTTGTATATTTTGGAGAGGTATATCATCGGTTTCCCAGCTTAGTTTTCTACCTAAGGGAATCTCTATTAAAGATGTGTATGCGTTTACGAGATTATCAATGTCAATTCTGTGAAACGAAGCACCAATGTCATCAGCGAGCATTTTTGCTGAGTTAAATGTGTCATCTGAAGAATTTTGCGTACCTTGATACAGGGTGTGAATTAAATTTTTTGAGATTTCGTCCCACGATGTGAGAGTAGAAATCTTTGAAATATGACCAAGTTTTAGTTTTACTTGCTCGAGTCCAATACTTTCGTCAGCTAATCGTAGCATAAGAGCACACAAAGCAGCACAGGCACAGGAGTCAGCACCTCCAGATAAACTTACGGTAAATCCTTGCGAAAAGGATTTACGTAGATAGTCGAACAAGCCCAATGCTACAGCTCTAGCAAATTCTTCTTCTTTTATAAAGCCTCCTTTTTCGAAAGCTTCAATTTTAGGGACTTGTACAGGGCTAAAATCTTCGTAATGGAAACTAAAATAACTACTAACAATTTTGGACGTAGTATCTATGTTTGATTTGATTTTACTTTGTTCCAACTGATTGGAATCCGTATCAATTACAGCCGTGGATAAATGTACATCCGCGTATGAAAAACGATCA
Organism: Leadbetterella sp.; assembly: GCA_051649345.1. Classification (GTDB taxonomy): domain Bacteria; phylum Bacteroidota; class Bacteroidia; order Cytophagales; family Spirosomataceae; genus Leadbetterella. The sequence continues at coordinate 7,899 of JBOFGX010000181.1, forward strand.
CTCGATACCAAAAGATCTCCATTGGAGCAAACCATAGCGTCACCATCAAAAATCAATCTTCCTGTTTCATTTCCAAGTAGGTTTGTATAAATATAACTACAGCTAAATGCTCTGGAGGCGTCTTTTACTATTTGTTCGCGAGTAGAAAATTTATTAAAAGCAAACGGACTAGCACTCGGATTTAAAATGATATGAACACCTCGGTCGAAGTTGCGAACACCAGGTCTATTAGGTACCCATGCGTCCTCACAAATTTCGATGCCGATTTTTATTCCAGATACATCGAAAATCAGATCACCTACAGGGTAGGATTGGTCGCGGAGTTTTATCTCAGTGACATGGTTGGGTTTCCATCTGTGAAACCATCTATCTTCGTAAAAAAGTCCGTTATTGGGTAAATGCTGTTTGCATACAAATCCCAAAATCTGTTTATTAGCTACTATGCAAGCAGCATTAAAAAGCTTATTGGATATCGTGATAGGAAGCCCAAGGCAAACGAGTATGTCGCTGGTATGTTCAGCAATATCGAACAATATTTCTTCGGCAGTCGCCAAGAGGTCAGGGCTATAAAACTGATCTTCACACCCATACCCGGTAATACAAAGCTCAGGTAAGCATAATACTTGAATATCTTGCTTTTTGGCAGCATCTATGGCCTCGACAATGTTTTTTTTGTTGTTTGCCCAATCCAATGCTGTTTGATTGAGAACACCTGCTGCTACTTTTATGAGTGCCATACCTTTTTGAAAGACAGAATTTTTACCAAATCTAATGAAAATGAATATAAATTTTGTTATCCTCCTGAACTATCTGCGGGTGCTTGTGAATCTGGAGGATTGGGATTGTTATCTTTTACGGGTATAGAGTCAACGTTTGGAGATCCGATTGATATCATGCTGCTGTCGTTTAGAGAAAGAGAGTCTACTCTATAAGTTCCTCTTGAGATATATGCACAATCTTGGTAATCCTTTTCGATTTCAAAAGTTGGCTTTGGGAAGGGGCCTGCTTTAAAACCTAAACTTTTATCGGCATATACTTTATCCATAAACAATCCAAATATAGGCAATGCGGATTTGCTGCCTTCACCCAAGCCTCCACGGAAGTGAATACTCCTGTCTTCACCGCCTACCCAAACACCACAAACTAAGTCTTTTGTGAATCCTACATACCAAGCGTCTGAATTATTGGAAGTAGTACCTGTTTTTCCAGCAGCTTGACCGTCATTAGCAAATATATTGGAGTAGCCTAAGAGCCTTCTGCCCGTTCCACCGCCTTCCTCTACATTGCCTCTGAGCATAAATTGCATAAGGTAGGCTGATTCGCGGCTAATAGCTTCGTGCGTTTCAGGTTCAAAATTATACAATACTTTACCCGATTTGTCTTCAATCTTATATACAATGATGGGTTCTCGATAGGTGCCTTCGTTTAGAAAAACACCATAAGCACCAATGAGCTCAAAAAGAGACACTTCGGAAGTGCCTAAGGCAACAGAAGTAACGTTTTCAATGGTACTCTTAATGCCCATTTTTTTTGCATATTCAATAACTGTCGGGGGCTTCATTTCTTGCACTAATTGTACAGCAATAGTATTGACAGATTGGGAGATGGCCGTTCGCAAGGTCATGTTTGAATGCGAATAGCGACCATTGGCATTCTTCGGTTGCCATGTTTTTTCTATGCCATTTTCCCTCCATTTCATAGTAATAGGCTGATCTTTCCTTCTTTCACAGGGGCTAAGATTCAGAGGTCCATCAATTGCCGCAGTATATACTATTGGTTTAAACGAGGATCCAGGTTGTCTTTTTCCTTGGTTGACGTGGTCATATTTGAAATAGTCAAAATCGTTGCCACCGACCCATGCTTTTACAAAACCAGTATACGGATCAAAAGCCATCATTCCTGACTGCAAGAACTTTTTATAGTATCTAAGTGAATCCATATGGCTCATTGTCATGGTTTTCTGTCCGTTCCAACTGAACACTTTCATCGTGCGAGGTTGGTTCATATAGTAAGAGATGGAATCAGAATTTTTGCCATATTTTTCTTGCAATTGCTTGTAATAGACTGTTTTTTGTGCAGCTTTTTCAATAAAATCAGGGATCTCTTCACCGTTTTCGTATACCCATGGATTTTTATCTCTCCATTGAGCATCAAATTCTTTTTGGAGCATTTTCATATGTTTTTTCAAGGATTCTTCTCCATAGTTTTGCATACGGGAATCTATGGTTGTGTAAATTTTCAAACCATCTTGATAGAGATCCAAAGGCTCTTCATTTTCTTCTGCCCATTTCTCTAGGTATTTGGCAAGTGCAATTTTGAAGTAATTGCCTTGTCCATCGAAATTATCTTCTAGGTTGACATTTAACTCAATGTCTTTACTGCTTAACTTTTCGAGCTCCTCTTGTGTCAAATCACCGTTTTCATATAGACGCTTTAGTACTATATTTCTGCGATTTTTAGAGTTTTCTGGATTGCGAATAGGATTAAACTTGGTCGTAGCTGCTTGCAGCCCTATCAAAACGGCAGCTTCGGATGCATTTAGTTTAAGTGGAGATTTATTAAAATACGTTTTTGCGGCAGATTTTATTCCAAAGGAATTATTACCATAATCCATGGTATTGAGATAGAGTGTCAAAAGTTCTCCTTTTGTAAATCTTTTTTCTAAGTCAACAGCCGTAATCCATTCTTTAGATTTTTGGATAAGGACACGAAGGGGTCTAATGTAATACAAGAGCCCATGCATTTCTTTTTTACGAATATCGTATAGGTTTTTGGCCAATTGCTGAGATATAGTACTTCCGCCACCTGATGATTTACTGCCTTTCAGCATCCCAATCAAGACTCCTCCCATTCGTTTAAGGTCTATGCCCGAGTGTTGATTGAAACGCTTGTCCTCTGTAGCAACGAGAGATTTAAAAACCCAGGGAGATATCTGATTACTGTCAACAGGCACTCTGTTTTCCGTAAAATATTTGCCTATTTCCACTCCATCAGCCGATATAATGGTGGATGCTTGTGCGAGTTTTGGGTTTTGGAGCTGCTCTATAGAAGGCATTTTGCCTGTAAGCCAAAGAAAATTGGTCTTAATTAGGAACAAGTATAAGCAAATTCCAAAAGTAGACTTATAGAAAATGGAATATATCGTGCGTATAAGGTTGAAATTTCTTCCTTTGGCATCTAAATGCCCATAAAGCAAAGTACTGGTCTTAGACGAGAAGTTAAGAAGAGTAACATTAAGTTTTTTAGCATTCTGTTTACCAATGACCTTTTCTACTAATTTATAAGAGACCTCAACAAACAAAACAAGAATACCTCTAAAAAAAGTGAAAACTTTTGATTGGTATTCCTTAATGGTCTTGATAAATGACATTTGTACTAAGGAAAGGTTTATCTAGGATCAAATTTAGAAAAATATGAGGTAAAGTTTGACATCTGGACTGAATAATATTTTTTGTCTGTCGGTGTAGTGAAACTTTTGAGGTAGTAAAGCAAAATAAATTAGCTAAAATCTGGATTTCGGATTTACTTTTGTATTGAAAAAATCATAAAAAAGATAAAAATTTTATAAATACTTTAATCAATGCATTCTAAAACGATTTTTGGGCATCCAGTAGGTCTTTTTGTTTTGTTTTTTACGGAAATGTGGGAGAGGTTTTCCTATTATGGGATGCGAGCTATCCTCATTTTGTTTTTACTGGACAAGACATCAGGCTTAGGTATGATAGAAAAAGATGCGGGTGCAGTCTATGGCATGTATACGTTTTCTGTTTATATATTGTCCCTATTGGGTGGAGTTTTGGCAGACAAGGTCTTAGGCCAACAGAGAACCATTTTTGTGGGAGGTATAGTTATACTTATTGGTCATATCGTATTGGCATTTTCTGATACGCAAGCTGTATTTTTCACGGGATTGGGTATTGTGGCTTTAGGAACTGGCTGCCTCAAGCCTAATGTGACCTCCATAGTAAGCAATCTGTACCCCAATGGAGGTGCAAAAAGAGATCAAGCGTTTTCTATTTTTTACATGGGAATAAATTTAGGAGGTGCACTGGGAATAATCTTGGTGGGTTTCTTAGGACAAAAATTGGGTTGGCATTACGGTTTTGGAGCTGCGGCAGTCGGTATGATGTTAGGCTTAATCGTTTTTGGAGGCCTTCGTAAAAAGTATCTTGGAGAAATAGGAAATACGCCGTTGACTCCAGAAATATCAATAAATACAGAATCTGAAATGGTAAATGAAGGTAAAACGAGTGCTATTCAAAGTAAGAATACGGGTTTTTCGTCCATTTACGGAATTGTTTTTTCAATCTGTTTTGCAATAATAGGAGGTTTGCAATTTTATAATGTTCTGGATTGGGGTACTAAAAGCAGTAGTGCTACCTCGTTAGGATACATAGCTTTGATACTAGTTTTTGGTTTTTTTGCTGTTATATTATTAGATAAAAGCCTTACAAAATCTCAACTCAAGTCCGTGCTTATCTTGTTTGTCATCTTTTGGGCTTGTGTTTTGTTTTGGGCGGGTTTTGAGCAACAAGGCTCCACATTTAATCTTTTTGCCAATACGTTTACGGAATTGCCTGCTTGGTTTCCATCCAGTTGGTTTCAGTTTCTTAATTCTGCATTTATAGTCTGTTTGGCTCCTATTTTGAGTTTTATCTGGATTTCTTTAGAAAAGAAAGGTATTGGTGTGCCTGTTTTAATAAAACTTTGCATGGGTTTGCTCTTTCTCGCTTTGGGCTATTTTGTTATGATTGCTGGAGCCAAAGAGGCTGCACAAGTAGGTAAAGTGAGTCCTATGTATTTGGGCTTGACCTATTTATTACATACAATAGGAGAGCTATGCTTGAGCCCTGTTTCTATGAGCACATATACCAAGCTTGCACCAAAACAATACTTAAGCCAATTGATGGGGGTATGGATGGTAACATTGGCCTTGGGTAATCTGTTTGCAGGCCTGTTTGCAGGTAATTTTGATGAGAATAATGTAGGTAAGCTTCCAGATATGTTTATGTACATTATAAATTTTTGTGGAGCTGTGATATTAGCTATAGTGGTTATTCATTTTCTTATTGGGAAATGGGCGAACCAAACACAAAAATAGAGGATTCAGCCCCCAGCTTTTTTTGCCTTGTAGTTTTCTTTCAGCAAGAAATTGAGGATTTTATCTCGACAATCTCCTTGAATCAATATTTCACCATCTTTGGTGCTACCACCTGTGCCGCAAGCTTGTTGTAGAGACTTTTTAAGCATTTGAAGGTCTATTTCGGTTCCGATGTAGCCAGTCACTCGAGAAACAAGCTTTCCACCCCCTTTTCTATCTAGCCAAATCTTAAGATTTTGGTTTTCTGGGAGTAAGGTTTCTAGTGAGTCTGTGTTTGTATCAAATACGAAATCTGGATTGGTAGAATACACCATTCCGTTTCCTGTGTTTTTATTTTTACTCATTAAAATATCTGGTTATGAATGACACAAATCGCTTTTTTCTGAATTTCTATCTTAAAATCTTGTAAAAGATTCGTATTGGCCTCTCCGTCAATATGGAGCTCGGTCGGTTTTTCTGCTCGGAAAGAATACTCTACTAGTTGCTGGTGGTGAACGAACTCAAATCTGTATATTTTTCTTGTAAACAAAGATACGGTTAAGGCCAAGCTTTTCCATTTAGAGTGAGGTAATATGGTTGTTATATCCAATAAGCCATCATCTAGTTTGGCCTTGGGAGCAATGTAGGTTTCGTTCCCATATTGAGGAGCATTAGCTATTGTCAGAGAATATACTTTTTTTTCTATATTGCCTTCATCAATTCGTATAGGTAAATACGAGAAGAAATTATTGAGGCACACCCTCACATAGTTCCAGAGGCCTCTTTTACTAGGAGATTTGTTGAAATCATGGGCACATTTTGCATCAAATCCGACCCCGGCTGTACATAGAAAAGGAATATTGTTTATCATACCCACATCTATTTTTTTCTGTTGATTGTTTTTCAAAATCCGCAAAGCACCTTCAAAATGGATAGGGATTCCTAGTGACCTAGCTAAACCATTTCCTGAGCCTTTGGGTATAATTCCCAAGGTGGCGTCTTTATGGATTAATGCCTTTGCTACCTCATTAATAGTTCCATCACCACCTACAGCAATAAAGGTGTCATAGCCTAATTGTATGTACTCTTCAATAATCTCAGTTGCATGACCTTTGTGCGTAGTTGTAAGTAATAAATATTTTGGAAAATAGGATGGTAGCAGTTTTCTAAGAACCTCAACGGTATCAATTTTTTTTGAACCTGAAATTGGGTTTATTATAAAGATGGGCTCCTTCAAATGTATTATTTATTCTGCAATTTTAACCCAAAAAAATTAATAGGACAAGGCTTGGTGCTTTATCTCATGTAATTAGCCTCAAATTGTAGATTAATTGTGCTTTAAGTTTACATCTGTTATGTAAATAAGAGCTTAAGCTTAGAATAATTTACTATGTGATTATAGAATTAAATTTTGTAATTTTTAGTAAAGAGTTTAACTTCGGACATTATTACCAAACTTTAGGTTATATGAGCAAAATACCAGTCGGAAGCAAGTTCACGCATACGTTTTCATTTACGCAGGAGGATGTGATTACGTTTGCTAATCTTACAGGGGACCATAATCCTATTCATTTAAATGCGGAATATGCCGCTTCTACTCCTTACAAAAAGCCCATAATTCATGGTCATTTGAGCTCAAGCGTATTTACTCGTTATTTGGGCATGGAAAAACCGGGTGGGCCAGGTTCCATATATGTAAAACAAGTGACAGAGTACCTTAGACCCATGTTTGTAGATACAGAGTATGAGGTTGTGTTTGAAATTATGGAGATAGATCCAATAAAGCATCTAGCTCAAATCAGTACACAAATTAAAAACATTGAGACGGGTAAGGTTACAATCCGAGGAACAGGTACGCTTATTAATGAGGATAATTATTAATATTTAACGCAGACCCGAGCAAAGGATGAGTTAAATCCCTCTTTGAATAACGTGGTTAACTCCACTAACACTCTTCAATGTCCTTCGGGTTGACTTCCTTTTTGCATCGGCGGACCGTCAAAAAAGTGACCAAAAAAACATGAATAAAATCGGGACGCCGAACCGAACGATCCTCTTTAAAATTTAAACTTTTGTTATTTAAGAAAAATACAAGAATCAAATTTTAAAACGGACTGTTTTCTTCTTATTACGAATTATTTATGCTTATTTTCTCGACAAGTTAAGTATTGATTTATTAAACGAAAAGATGATCTTAGCTTTCTGAAAATAATGTTAACACCATGAAGTTTTAAATTGCCAAGATCAATTTGAAGAAGTGGGGACCTCTTCTTTACTTTGAATAAAATTGAAGACTTATTAAAAGTCTATCCCCCCCCCAACATTTTCGCTTGATCCTTGCAAAGCATAAAAAAAAGGCTTACCTTGAAGGAAAGCCTTTTTTAAGCATAGATTCACGTCAAGAATTACCCTTTCTTTGCATTTTTCATCCCTTGAACCTCAGCTCTTACCGTTTTGGCCCAAGTTGCTAAATCTTGCATTCCTTTTCTGACACGTGTACCAGCAGCACTGTTTTCTTTGTCATAGAATTTTTCGAAATCATCTTTAAGTGATGTAACTAGATTGTAAAGTTCTTGATACTTATTCATTTAATACAAGGGTTTGATAATTATTAATAATTAAACTCATTGCAATATAGCAATTGAGAGCATATTCCTAATGTCTTGTCTAATTTTTTTTATTAAAAAACCGTTTATTTTAATCAAAACCTAGTTTTGTTGAAGTTTATAGCTTCCATTTTCTAATTTTTGTTTCACAATTTCGAAGCAGTCCATTGTGTATTCAACGTCTTCTAGCGTATGAGAGGCTGTTGGAATCACTCGTAGCAAAATTACGCCTTTGGGTACAACAGGGTACACAATGATAGAACAGAAAATACCCATGTTCTCACGTAGGTCTCTGATAAGGTTGGTAACTACGGATAAATCGTAATCGCCGTGAAGAAAAACAGGGGTTACTGGAGAGTTCGTGTTGCCAATGTCAAATCCTCTTTTTCTGAATCCTGTTTGTAATGCATTTACAATCGTCCATAGATGATCTCTGAGTTCAGGATGTCTTTTGATAAGTTCAAGACGCTTCATACCACCAATGACAAACGGCATCGGAAGAGCTTTTGCGTAGGTTTGAGATCGGAGGTTATATTTCATATACATAATAACCTCTTTTTTGGCTGCTATGAATGCTCCTATTGCAGCCATAGATTTTGCAAACGTGCAAAAATGGAGGTCCACAGCATCTTGTACTCCAAAGTGCTCAGGTACACCTGCTCCCGTAGCTCCCATGGTACCGAATCCATGTGCATCATCTACCAAAAGTCTAAAATTATATTTCTTTTTTAGATCGGCAATTTTATCCAATGAGCCTACTACTCCAGACATTCCAAAAACCCCTTCGGTAATAACAAGAATTCCTCCGTTCTGTTCTTCGGCTTGTTTGGTGGCACGTTGGAGGTTTTTCTCCAAACTCTCCATATCATTGTGCTTGAAAGTGTAGGTTTTACCTCCTTTAGCTCTATGTAAGCGAATACCATCTATCAGACAAGCATGCGATTCTGCATCATATACTATAATATCTTTGAGGTCTACCATGGATTCCACTACAGACATGACACCTTGGTACCCATAGTTTAGTAAGAAGGCATCTTCTTTACCTACGTATTCAGCAAGTTGTTTTTCAAATTGTTCATGTAGATCTGTATTACCTGTCATCATACGAGCCCCCATGGGATATGCTAGACCATAATCTTGAGCACCTAGTTTATCGGCTTCACGCACTTCTGGGTGGTTGGCTAGCCCAAGATAATTATTCAAAGACCAATTGAGCATTTTCTTGCCATTAAAGGTCATGTGAGGTCCTAGTTCTCCACTTAGTTTTGGAAACGAATAATAGTGATGGCTATAATGGGCGTGGGAGCCAATAGGCCCCATATTATTGATGACTTTTTCGAAAATATCTTGCACTTAAAAAAGAATTTTTCACAAAAGTACAAAATATTGATTTTAGATAAAAGTTTGCCAATAAACTGCTTTGATATTTTTAATATTTTTATATTTATACAATAAACTAAATATAATTGTTTAAGAAACTTATGAAGTTATAGAAAGTAATAATTAAAAAATTAGCTAATTATTGAAATTTTAATTTTTTAATTGTTTCTATCGGAGATTCGCTCTGGAAAACAAAGCTTCCTGCCACTAAAATATTGGCACCCGACTGAAATAGACTTGCAGCATTATCTTGATTTACACCACCGTCTATTTCTATCAAAGTCGAAAGGTTGTTTTGGTCTAAATACGTACGTAGGGTTTCTACTTTTTTTAAGGTATTAGGTATGAATTTTTGTCCACCAAATCCGGGGTTTACGCTCATAATTAATACTAAGTCAGTCAGTTCCAATATGTCATACAAAGTAGATATTGGCGTTGAAGGATTTAGTGCTACTCCTGCTTTAGCACCCAGTTCTTTAATTTGAGAAAGTGTTTTGTGCAAGTGAATACAAGCCTCTTGATGAACTGTAATGACTTCTGCTCCTAAATTTCGATAAACTTCTAAATACCGTTCAGGTCGCTCTATCATCAAGTGCACGTCCAAGGTTTTTTTTGCATGCTTTCTTATACTTTCTATCACAGGTGGTCCAAAACTAATATTGGGAACAAACATCCCATCCATGACATCAATATGAAACCAATCCGCCTCTGAGGAGTTTATACGCTCAATATCTCTTTGTAAATTTCCGAAATCAGCAGCAAGTAGGGAAGGTGCAATTAGTTTCATTTTTAAGTTTTAATGCTTTTTTTGACGGCAAGTTAAACAGAAACCCAAAAAAATTAAACATCAAAATAAGTATAAATTAGAAAAAAAAATTATTTTTGCATATTGCATTCATTTGCAAGTGCTTTTATAATAATCTTGTTAAAATTTATTGAACTATTAGTCGTCTCAAAACACAATTGCAAGGAGTAGTTCTTACACTATTTTTTGTGTAAAATATCAGTTTTTATTTTTTTTATAAATTACTGATAATTAAAGTTTTGTAGTTTGGTGTAAATAATAGTATAAGGATGTCGAGCATTGGTATAATTTTTGCATTTTTATTTTTTCATAACGCTTACCACAATTACAAATATCGATAAAACGTTTACACGTATGAAAAATTGGAAAGTGCAAGTAGCAGCTTACTTAAGTTGTTTACTGTTTTTTCTTTTTTCTGATATCGCTTACTCTTTTCCGGGTCCTGGTAAAGATTCACGTGCTGTCATTAAAAAAACGAATGCAAAGAACCTTAAAAATTCTTTTTTCATAATTACAAATGGCGGTGTTATTGGTACTAATGAGGCTGAAAACCAAGCTTACGTACCAAGTCCAATTACGGTAACTACGGCTCCAATAGCAAGTCCTACAACAACAAATTATACCTATCAGTGGCAATCAAGCTCTGACGGTAATACATGGACTTCAATTTCAGGTGCTACTGGTGCGACATATTCACCAGGTTCTATTAGTACAACAACGTATTATCGTAGATTGATCCGTGATAATACAAGTACAAATTGGCAAGGTGTATCTAACATCGTTACTAAGGCAGTTACCAATTATGTAATTACAGCACCAGCAAGCGTTGCAATTGGGGGCACTATCAACTTATCTTTTTCGGGATCATATTCGGACTTTTTTAATAATATAAATACAGGAAATCCTAATTTTTCGACTGGTAATAACTCAAATTTTAACTCTGATATAACATATAATGCATGGGGGACAGGTACCTACACTATCAGTACGGATATTCCTGGGGCATCAGCAAATTACACATCAATAACTAACCCAAGCGATAGACCATTTTCTTGGTATCCTTCTGCAAATAATTTCAACGACGTATTAGGTGGTGGTAGAATGATGGTAATTGATGGTGCACAAACGGTTAACAATACAAGATTGTGGTACAATTCATTCAATCTTACCAATGGTAATACGTATCGTTTATCTGCCATGGGCAGAGAGTTTTATTCAGGATCAATTACGGAGATTGATTGGTATAGAGGAGGAACGAAACTAGGTGCTGATTTTCCTTTGACTAATTCATGGACGAATTTGCAAAGGACATTTACAGCTAATTCCACGGGATCAGT
>JBOFGX010000182.1:0-2781 GCA_051649345.1 Leadbetterella sp.
GTCAACAAGACGCCTTAAAAACCACAGAAAAAGACCAAACAGATCTTGGATATTTGACAATTAATGGTGGCAAATACACCATTTCCGCAGGTGATGATGGTATCCAAAGTGGGAAGGCACTCACCCTAAACGGAGGAGATGTTACGATTATCCGATCGCGAGAAGGGATTGGGTCAAAAGTTATTGTGATAAATAATGGAAATTTAGACGTAACAGCATCTGACGATGGGATTAATGCAGCAGATGGTACGGATTCAAGATCCAATTCAGCCACAATTGACAATCTTAGGCTTACTATTAATGGAGGAACAATAGTGGTTCGATCAAGTGGAGATGGAATAGATTCTAACGGAAATGTCTATCAAAACGGTGGGTTTATTTTAGTTTACGGTCCATTATCAGGTGGAAACACCTCTCTTGACTTCGATGGATCATATGCATGTAACGGAGGAACGATAGCAGCTTTCGCAGGTACAACTCAAATGGCACAAATGCCAGGAAGCACCTCAACTCAGAACTCCATTATGATTACGTTCCCCATAAACAAAAGCGAAAGGAGTTTACTACATATTGAGGATAATCTGACTAAAGAAATCATTACCATCAGACCTTTCAAAACCTACAGATTGTTTACACTTTCAAGCCCCTCTCTTGTAAATGGCACCTATAATTTATATTTAGACGGGGTCTCAGACAAAACCAATGTTACTGGTAACCTAACAGGTGGAATATATTCTGATGGTATTCTCAATACGACATTTACCGTTAGCGGACTAAACACAAGAATAAGTGCCAAGTAAAATACCTTGGATAGCACTTTGGAGTTACTACATTTGAGTGAGTTCTGAAATAGGTTCGAAGCTCGTAGCTACAGCTACTGAAAACATTTTTAGTCCATTTCTAATGCGTAATTTGGGATTATTTGTAGATTCGTCTCAACGATTCTAAATTAACAATAATGAAACATAAAAAATTGACATATATACTCGTTGGAGTTCTTTTTATTGGGTTACTGGTTTTTTGGAATTTTAACAGGAGTCAATCCAACTCAGGAATCGGAAAACAAGTAGATAGTTTTAACGGAGTAGCGGTATATTATAACGGCCCGGTAAGAAATATTTCGGGTCGTAACCTAACAGATGATGGATATAATTTAGGCATGAAGTACCAATGTGTTGAATTTGTAAAAAGATATTACTACCAACACCTACATCATAAAATGCCCGATAGTTATGGAAACGCTGTAGATTTCTTTGATTCTAATCTCAGTGACGGCCAAATAAATACAAAACGGAATCTAGTCCAATATAAAAACCCGAGCAAGACCAAGCCCAAAGTCAATGATCTATTGATTTATTCTGGTACTTCTTTCAATAAATATGGCCATGTATCCATCGTATCCAAAGTATTTGAAAACAAAATAGAAATCATACAGCAAAATCCAGGTCCATCTGGCAAGTCAAGAACTAGTTTTTTGATTGATAATAAATCAAACAAATGGGAAATAAAAAACACCCGTATTTTAGGTTGGCTTAGAAAAGAGTAAGCTCACCTACCACCCAATCCCATAATCTTCCCCATGGTTGCTGCTACCTCCCCAAAGCGTACCGTGCGTACGATCAAAAAATATGGCATTGATTGGCCCAGATGTTCGGGGCTGAAACTCCAAGGTATAGCCTTTACTCATCAAGGTTTTTCGGATAGATTCAGGGGTTGAGTTATTTAGTGTCAAAGCCCCAGGTTTGCGTTCATGCTGCCCAAAAGAGGCCTTCATCTGATAGGTCTTGAAACTCGGTGCTTCGCAGGCTTCTTGCACGGTCATACCAAACTCGACCATATTCAAAAAAAACTGCGTCAACAGCTGATCTTGCTCATCACCCGCTTGCTTGGCAAATGCCAAAAAGGGTTTGCCCTCTTTCAAGGCCATCGAGGGAGTAAGTGTCACGCGAGGTCGCTTACCAGGTTCTACGACATTGTACGGGTTTTCTTTGGGATCCAATACAAAACTTTGCATTCTTTGACTAAGGCCAACACCCGTTTTACCTGCAATACAAGCGGGCACCCAACCTCCACTCGGGGTCATAGAAACTACCCAACCTTCTTTGTCAGCCGTCACAACCGACGTTGTCCCTGCTTGAAAATCTTCCTTGAATTCATCCGTGAGTCGAGAGTCTATTTTTCCAGACTTGGGCTGTGATTCGAGTAGATTCAAAAATGGATTCGCCTTGTTTTCAAACGGATAGGGATCTCCTGGCAATACAAATGGATTATTCTGAACGGTGTCAATCAAAGCAATACGTTTTTTAGCATATTCTTTCGAAAGCAGCCCTTCCGTAGGTTCTTTAGGCTCGAAGGCAGGATCTCCATAGTAAAAATCCCGATCGGCATAGGCCAAATTCATGGCTTGATAGACGTGATGAATATAAGAAGGTGAATTGTAGCCCATTTTCTTCAAATCTACATTCTCAAGGATATTGAGTGTCTGTAGCATAACGGGACCTTGTGTCCAGGCATCCAATTTATACACATCGATGCCTTTGTAGCTCACTTTCAAGGGTTCTTCAATTTTTACTTTCCAGTTGGCCAAATCTTTTTCTGTAAACAAGCCCCCCTGCTCCTGTACAGACCGTACAATCTCTTTGGCTATGTCTCCCGTATAAAATCGTTTATTGGCTTGTAGAATGGCTTCTTTCCTTGTTTTTCCTTGGCTTAAAGCCTTTTTTTCTTCGTCCACCAACTTTTTTAGGGTTTGATACAAATCCTTCTGCACAAACAATTCCC
>JBOFGX010000183.1:0-5478 GCA_051649345.1 Leadbetterella sp.
CAACTAGCAGCAGGTGTAAACCTTTCATAAATATCTCTGCGTAAAATATCAATTAAAAACAAAACACCATGGGACATGATGTATCGCCAATAGGCAACCACAGGTTAAAAACGGACAACGTTGTAGCATTGGCAGAAGACCTTGCATCGCGTTTAGATGTCAATATTGAGTATGGATATTGGGGCAGAGATGAATCTTTCAAACTCTTAGAGGAAGAAGGTGGGGATAGAACGGTGATTCTTGGCAGCCATTTCAAAGCCGAAAACCTTATGACGTTCACGCTTGTTGATTTGAAATATCAAGAAAAATTATTGTATGAAAAGTTTGGAGTTGACATCTTTTATCATCGTGATTTTTGGAGTTATAGCAACGCCAAAAAAGATGATACAACAAAATATATAGCCGCCCAAATAGCGGAACTAGCTCACCCTTTTTACGAAATGACTTCAAACGAAGATGACCCCAATATATTGAATTTTTTTGGTGGATTATACACCAATCATGCTGCGTATCATTCCAGATGGTGGCAATTTTGTAGGCAATTTGTAGAGCCAACTAGAAGTAACGCACTTGACTCTGAATATTTATTACAATATCGCAAAAGTATGATGCACTATACCTTAGCTTTTGGCGGTGACACCATATATTACCTCGATGATCAAAGTAATGCCTTAGAAGGCGTAGGGCAAGGCTCTGAAAACAACATGACTTGGACTGATTTTGAAGCTCATGTAAAAGAGAAAAGTGCTGACTTATTGCTTGATATTCCTCGTTTTATGCTTGATGAGCAATATAGAAAGGATTTTTTGAGTAAAGATGAATATCCTTTGAGCTTTGTTGATGATTTTCGGGATTTGCGATGAGTATAATTTGTAAAACCTTAAATGATAATGCGATTATTTATATAAACCTCCCCTTCCCCTCCCAAGGAGGAAATGTTGGACACAGCAAATTTTAATGAGTATAACTTGTTTAGCCACAGATTTTTATTCGATTATTTTTTATTTGTAAAATAAAATACTGATTATCAGCAATCACGCTGAAGCTCCCCTCCTTGGGAGGGGCAGGGGAGGGTTGCTCTTAATTAGCTTACTATCAATGAAATTTGCCACAAAATTCACGTTAATTTAATTAAAAAATATTCAACCTATCTTTGAGCTAGGTCAACCTACCAAATCCATAGGTCAACCTACACCCAAGTGTAGGTCAACCTACCAAATCCATAGGTCAACCTACACCCAAGTGTAGGTCAACCTACCAAATCCATAGGTCAACCTACACCTAAGTGTAGGTCAACCTACCAAATCCATAGGTCAGCCTACACCCAAGTGTAGGTCAACCTACCAAATTCATAGGTCAGCCTACACCCAAGTGTAGGTCAACCTACCAAATCCATAGGTCAGCCTACACCCAAGTGTAGGTCAACCTACCAAATCCATAGGTCAGCCTACACCCAAGTGTAGGTCGAGGTTTACAAAGTATTCTCTAAGTTATATAATCAATTGATGTTTAAACACTGATTAATAATATGTTATAAAAATGTTAAAATGATATTTTTGTGAAATAAATTTATATTAAATTGTTTTCTATTAGTGTATTACCAATTACAATCGTTTTAACTTTATTAATAACTTGATGAAAAGGCAATACAAACAAATAAATATAATTTATAATTTTAAAAAAATCAACAATGAGTAAGAAAACGATTGATTATGCTACGAGCATAAACCAAACAGACTGGGATGCCTTAATGATTAGTCTCCGAAGTGCTGAAACTACGCTTGGAAGATTTTCGGTATCTTTATCCGACAAAGAAAGATCTGGCAGGAGAACTATTGCCGAAGGACGTGAAGGTTACGTAAGAGAAGTTCAGCGCGTAGCCACCGAGTTTGAGAATAGTTTACCACGCAGTTTTGATGTACGCTTGTTTGAACAGAAAATGCAATTGTTTAACCAATGGAAACAGTTGCTAATTACCGTAGAAAAAATCGCAGAAATGGTTGATGATACCACCTTACAATTAGGTACTGAATTGATGACTGATGTAGATACCGTATATCCAGTATTACAGACGATGCGTAGGGTAGATGCCAACCTCGATCGGGCTTTACAAGCCTTAGATGATTACAATAGTCGTTTTGGTGGTTCAGGTACTCCTACAGAACCTATGCCAACGACTTCGCAGAATACAACTAATAGAAGTACCAATACCAATACAGACAGCAATGATGTGAGTATTTAAGTAGTTTTTTGTATATTTCATTTTTATACCTCACGGGTCTTCAAGACCCATGAGGTATAAAAATGAAATATACACACTAAAAATAGAAGCTGCCAAACATCAGTAAATAATTCATTGATTATACTTTTCTATCAAATACTGAACCAATGATTTTTTGATTTGATACGGATACTTTTCGTAATCTGCATTTGTTTCATTGATAGTATAACCCTTATTAATGTCAATTAAGGCTTCTGAGATTAATTTTTTGGCTTCTTCGGGTTGCTCCAATGCCCAATGAGAACGCGCTAGGTAGAATTTTGCATCTGAAAAGGTTGGGTACTCTTGCAGACTTTTTTGTAAATACTCAATCGCTAATGAATAATTCAACGCTTCGTACTCCACGATACCGCGATAAAACCATGTCAAATAATGTACCGATTGAGTCATTTTTTGTTCATAATTCATGCATTTTTCAAGGGTAATTCTAGCACTATCTAACTGATTGAGTTGTAAATAATCCATACCCATATAAAAATAATAGGGGTGATCCATCTCATAACTTTCGCCATATTTTGCAATTTTCAAATGATAATCTGCAATTGATTCACGATGCTGTTTTGTGAAAATACATTTTATAAATGCCCGATACGATAAATATTCCTCTTCATCTAATGCGACCGCTTTATCTAAGTACGTCATACCCAAATCATACTTTCCCCATTTGAATAAAGGCATTGCTTTTTGTTGCCAAAAATAAGCTGACTTAGGAAAATACATCAGTACACTATCGGCATACAATTGGTACTGAACCATATCAATTCCATATTTTGCCATACCATTTTGGATATAGTGAAGCCGAACATAAGCCTCTAAACTATCTTTGTTTTCAGGAACAGGTGTATTCTGTGATTTTATATTATTAATAAAAATAATATTTAATACAATTATTATAAATATTCTACAACTTAGACTCATAAAAATATGTTATTAAAATAGGATAATGTAAAAAAGTACTATCTTCGTATTTTCAACACAAACGAAGCATACAGCATGACAGATTTATCAATTGCACAAGCCTGTAAAATGTCGCACATCAATACCATAGCCGAAAAGCTAGGAATTGATAGTGATGACTTAGAACACTACGGCAAATATAAAGCAAAACTTCCACTTTCGCTGATAGATGAAGCAAAAATTAAGCGCAGCAAACTAATATTGGTGACAGCTGTAACGCCCACACCTGCTGGTGAAGGTAAAACAACGACCTCGATAGGGCTGAGCGAAGGCATGAACCGAATCGGAAAAAAAACGAATGTAGTACTGCGCGAACCTTCCTTGGGTCCGGTGTTTGGTATGAAAGGTGGTGCGGCTGGTGGTGGCTACTCGCAGGTAGTCCCGATGGAGGATATCAACCTGCATTTTACGGGCGATTTTGCAGCTATTGAAAAGGCGAATAACTTATTATCAGCCCTGATAGACAATAACTTACAAAGCAAAAGCCGAACTTTGGATATTGATCCAACCAACATATATTGGAAGCGCGTGATGGATATGAATGACCGTGCTTTGCGTGATATTACCATCGGATTGGGCGGAACTGCCAATGGGGTGCCACGTCAAGATGGCTTCAATATTACTCCAGCTTCGGAGGTAATGGCGATACTGTGTATGGCTACGAGTTTAGCTGATTTGAAACAAAAATTGGGTAATATTTTCGTTGGATTTACACGTAATAATCAGCCGATATTTGCACGCGACTTAAAAGCCGAAGGTGCTATGGCTATCTTGCTCAAAGATGCTATTAAACCAAATTTGGTACAAACATTAGAAGGGAATCCTGCTATTTTGCATGGCGGACCATTTGCGAATATCGCACAAGGAACGAACACTATTTTAGCAACCAAAATGGGTATGTCTTTGAGTGATTATGTGGTGACAGAAGCAGGTTTTGGCGCAGATTTAGGAGCTGAAAAGTTTATGAATATTAAATGTGGTTATGGCAATTTAAAGCCTGATGCGATGGTTATTGTAGCTACTATTCGTGCCTTGCGTCATCATGGTGGTGCTACCAAAGAGCAACTCAATGACCCTAATTTAGATGTTGTAAAAAAAGGTATTTGCAACCTTGAAAAGCATCTTGAAAATGCACAAAAATTCGGTATGAAACCAATTGTAGCTATCAATCATTTTCCGACTGATTCGCAAGAAGAAATTGACTTTGTGATAGCGCGTTGTCAAGAATTAGGTATCAAAGCTATTGTTTCAAAAGGTTGGGCTGCTGGTGGCGAAGGAACAGAAAGCTTAGCGCGTGCCGTAGTAGAAAGCATTGATAATCAAGAAAGTAAATTTGTGCCTCTCTATGATTGGAATATTTCAATCAAAGAAAAAATACAAACTATTGCTACCAAAATATACGGCGCAACGAGTGTGAACTACGAAGCAAAAGCAGAAACTGACCTCAAACGTATCATCAAATTGGGGTATGATAAAATGCCTGTTTGTATGGCAAAAACCCAAAAATCATTCAGCGATGATGAACGCAAAATAGGTCGTCCGACTGACTTTGAAGTCACCGTTCGCGCCTTTGAATTTGCAGCAGGTGCGGGCTTTATTATTCCTATTTTGGGTAATATGATGCGTATGCCAGGCTTGCCATTGATACCTGCCGCTGAGTTGATGGATATTGATGATAATGGCGTTATTAGTGGTTTGTCGTGATAATTTAGTATTGATAAAAAAAAATAAGTTATTACAAAATGGTAGTAAAAAAAAGCTATTCGTTACTCCTAATCCTAAGCCCGAAGCGGAAAAGGCATTAGAGAAATTAGTCAATATTGCGAAACAATGGCGTTAAAAACAAAAAACTGTATGAGCAACAAGACACCTAAAAGCAAAGGCTAGTGGTAAAGAAGTTATAAGCGAAGTGTAGTAATGCTGCGAGTTTTTTTTGTTTAGCCAATTGTGAGTGATATTGGCGTTAAAATTTATCTACAGCCTTGATTTTTTTGTTTCTTTTTTAATCAAGTAAAAAAGAAAAGGGGAGAAAAAGATAACAGAAAGGATTAAGTAAAAGTGGTGTAAATAATTGATTAATAGTGTTTTATGGCAGTGTTATAGAGTGTTGATTACGATATTGATGTGATGTTCTGAATAGATGTTAGATGTGTGTAAAGTTTCATGTTTACCTGTTGGTTAAAACTAAAATTCGCCAGTTATAAACTCGCGTAACGATACGCCTCGAATTGAAAATGCTC
>JBOFGX010000184.1:0-3815 GCA_051649345.1 Leadbetterella sp.
AATTGGAAAAATTAAAGATATTACTTGTAATTGCACAAAAGAGACTGTATTTGTTATAAAATTACTGGAAAGAGGAGAGGAATATAAGGTTCAGCCCTATAATCTAGTCTTTGTAACATATGCTAAACTTAAAGCGTTAGAACTTTTATTTAATAAAGGAGATTAATATGAAAGATTACATTGAAATTCGTTGGTACATTGGAGATATTCAAAATCGAGCCAAAGATTTAGGTATTAAACAAGAAATCGACAATTCAGCCTGTTTAAGTATTTTAGAAAAAATAAAAAGTAATCATGACGCGGGTGTAGGGGTAAACTGGGAGGTAATTGATTTTTATTTAGAAGAATTAAATTTCAAATAGTTTTACAAAAATACTTGTAAATTTCTAAAACTGACTTATAATAGATTCTGTCGAAACAATTCTTGAAAGGAAACTAAATATGGAAAATTTTAACAACGTTGAAATTGCTAAGGAAAATTTTAATCAAAATGAAACTGCAATCTCGAATCCTGTTGAAGTAAAACCTTCTCTTGTATTTACCAAAGGTAACTTTGGAGAAAACACTTTTACTGGGACAGCAAAACAATTTGTAGAAAGCTCTGTTAAAGTAAATGGTAAATGCTTGACGCAGATGGAACTGAGTGTCCTAAAAGGGCTTGGTATTGCGCATGAAACAGGGAAGGTAAATCGTCCTAAAGGTCAAAAAGGTAAAAAAGAAGTGATCTATAGTATTACTTGTAGTAAGAATGTAAAAATTACTTTTTAAAGAAAATATTATGCTAAATAGAAACATGTGCCTTTAGCTCAGTTGGTCAGAGCAAATCGCTCATAACGTTTAGGTCGTTGGTTCAAACCCAACAAGGCACACCAAACATTTAAGTAGATAAAATATGTCAAAAATTAAGAAAGTTAAACTTAATCTTGTAGGTTTAGATTCAAATGCTTTTGCATTGCTAGGGGATTTTAGTAAAGCCGCTAAACGAGAAGATTGGACAAAAGAAGAAATTGACTCCGTATTGCATGAAGCTATGAATGGAGACTATAATCATCTACTCTGTACGTTACAAAAGCATTGTCAATAATTTTGTAATAATTTTAGAAACATTTTAGAAATACTATGAAAAAATATCAGGAATTCTTTGCGCATTTAAAACACCCTAAACTACAGAACTACCAAACGGGTTATTATTATCGACAAGGTAAATTAATTGCTTCAGAACATAAAGGTATAGGTGTCGTTTGTAATGCAAATGGAGATATTCTTTCTCCCCTTCAGATTCAAAAACTTGACTTACTTTCTGCTCTTTACGAAAGCCATACAAATGAAGAATCATACAAGCAAGCATATGACAAGTATCATCAAGGTTATGCTACTGCATATCAAACATATAAAGATTATGTCCTAGACCTTGCCGGTTGGGGGGATGCTAGTGAAAGAAAAAAAGAGGGACTTTGGGAATTCTGTAAAGAATATGCAATAGAGTCTTCTCTAGAAGATACAGACTATATAGTTACATTCTTTGCGGCAATGAAAGAATTAGAAGATTCTGAATAATCGACAACAATTGTGCTATAATTTCTTTATATAAAGAAGTTAAATTTAACTCTAAAAACTTACTTGAATGAAAAGGAAAAATTTATGTCAGATTCTAAAGTACTTGAAGCCAGTGAAGTAGCAGAAAAAGCTGCTGATTTAATTCTTGAAAAAGGGATGACAAGAGGTAACTTTCAATCGCATGGTAGGTATTGTATCTTGGGTGCTTGTAGCAAGGTTGAGACAGGGCGACCGATGAATGTTAATTCTAGGGCACCAAATCTTACTGGCATCATTGCTCTAAAATTCAAAGAGATTGTTGGTTATTTTGTAGCAGAATATAACGATGACCTTTGTAAAAACAAACATGATGCTGCTAAAGCATTATGAACTGTAGCTGCTGAACTTAGGAAACAAGGAGAATAAATATGAAATTTAAATCTGAAATCAAGCCACTCGGAAAAGAAGCAGAACAAGAATTTCCTGTATTAGCGGAATCAAACAGTAGTAATGAAACTTAGCTATTTTTTGATAATGAAAATGCTTTATGTGTAGAAAACACTTTTTATACAAAATTGAAAGGTACATTTTATAAATTTGATATAATGAATTTAAATACAAACCATTGGATTAAATTACCCCCTTCAAAAATTACTTGTACATTTTACTCTAAATAAGTAAAATCAAGTTTTATTTTCAAAAGTCCAGTTAAAAATTAAAAGTCCAGTTGCGTCCTAAGATACTTTTAGTAATTTCAATTGCTTACTTTATAGCCCGAGTGGTGAAATAGGTAGACACAGCGGACTTAAAATCCGCCGCTTCGTGAATAGCGGGCGTACCGGTTCGATTCCGGTCTCGGGCACCAATCAAAATACGTCTGTAGCTCATTGGGATTAGAGCACCGCCCTTCTAAGGCGGGGGTAACAGGTTCAAACCCTGTCGGGCGTGCCAAGAATCAAATTGGCACATAAATTGCTATACAAAAATTATACCGGTTTTAACGCATTTCGAATAATTAGAGTGATTAAACTAAATATAATCAAACAGGTGTTTTAATTAAAATTGCCTGTAGAATCTCAACTGTGCATGAAGCGTTACCTTTGTGACGCAGCACTAAATCTGAATATGAAAATCATCGACGTAGCGAAAGCATTTCTTCGTGGCGAAAAAGCCTCTTGTCATAACGCAATGACTGACGGCCAAAACTATTGGGTACATGGACATTTAATCTGCAAGCGAATAGGCGGTAATTTGTATTTTGACTGCTGCGGCTATTACACACCAACAACAGCTAACCACATGAACAAAATTTGCACTGTTGCAAATTGCGAGCGAGTGAGTTACGCTCAGGATCGTGATAATGATGTCACTACATTTTCGAGAGTAATTCAATGAAAATCGAACATGATAGTACTGCGTTTGTATCTGTGAAAATAGTCTTAGAGACCGAAGAGCAGTTGGTCGAATTTTTTGAAATGATGCAAGCCTTGAAAGATGCTGATATATGTTTGCACTCTAACAATGCTGCTGTCTATGTTAACCGATTAGCCCCATTTATCAAATGAAATTCAATAGCAATAAACCACCCCCTGAGCCGATCCGCGAAAAGAAATATCGCGAGGAAAAGAAGAAAGACCGGAAAAAGCGCCAGCGAGAGAAAGAGCAAAGAAAATGGTTTCTCGGAGGTATTTTAGGATGAGTCCCAATGATTTTGAAAAACAAGAGAACCTGAGAATGTATACGCATCACAACAAATGTTATTGGCTTTTATTCGACGGCAACCCAGAACCTAGACAAGAAGCAATCAACATGTTATTAGATTATCACTCTCGGTCTAGAGCGATATACGGAAAACTTCTCGGTTATGCAGAATTCCAAAAATGAGTAAGAACAACCCTGTATTTGATTCATGCACAATCTACGATCCGGCGGGCGTAGTGCATTCGAGAGAGCGTAATTACACTCAAGTACTTCGATTAACAAAAGACTTCGGGAAAGCTACAATCGAAAAAACACATGAGCCGAACAGTCAGTATCTCAAATGGGAAAACGGTTATTCTGCGATTGTACTTTGGAAATAAAAGGACTTGGAAAAATGGAATCTGTAATCTATAAGGAACGCGAGACGATTAAGACTTACAAATTGTCGAATGGTAATGTCTTAAAGGTTAAGTTAAGATTCGATGACAGTTGCAATAACAAACACAACACATTTTCGATCACGGGTGAATTTTGGGAGTCTGCTAAGTACTTAGCGAAAAACAACGAAAATGGTTTAA
>JBOFGX010000185.1:0-5610 GCA_051649345.1 Leadbetterella sp.
TAGCTAGTACCAGACGTTGTAGCTGATAGTCCACTAAAAGAATTTCCATTTTGATAAGCTCCTGATCCTATTCTGTATGTGTATACAGGTTCTGTCAATGCTGCAGGAGTATTAGGTCGTATAGCCCATGCTGGAATGATTTCAGTTGGAGCAGTTGTACTTACTGGGTCTCCAGGTTTTGTCCACCCTATTTGTAAATGATCATTATTTACTACTTCCTTTTGAAGTGCTTCGAAATAATATAACTGACCAGCAACTAAAGTAATTGAAGCGGATCTTTGTGAAGTTTCTTTATTCCATTCATTATAATTCGTAAATGACGAAACCGAAGCTGTCGCTGCACTAGGCAAACCCCCAGAACTACTATTTGTAGAAATACGAAATTCTCCATTATCATTCGATGCTATCCAAAATCTGTAGGTACCCGATTGTTGAGGAACTATATATCCAGAAATTCGTGATCCATAATTTTCATCAAAGTTTCTTAGGCCTTCTGTTTTATCTATTTGAAGAAATGATGCTGAATTGGGATATCCAGGGCTACCCGTTAAACTAGCTATAGAATTCCCAAGTATGCCTGAATAAATTTGATAAGAAGCATTTCCAGTACCACCATTACCATTCTGAGTATTATTGACTGTTATCGAACCCGTAGCACCAAAACAGGCTGGATTATTTGGGGTTAATGTAAACGTTGGAGCTTGCGAACTGCAAATAGCTAAATTATTCCCTACTGATACACTAACGGTTGTAATAACTGTAATCCCATTCTTGGTTGCTCGTAAAGTATATACCCCAGAATTGCCCGATTGGGCATTTGTGATAGATGGACTCAGAGTATTCGTCGTGGTACCGTCTGGATATGTCCACTGGTATGTAATCGGTGTGTCTTCATATATATAAACATCATCTAAAGCTAAATCATTCCCACCTCCATTTGTACCGCTATTATTAAGCTGTCGAATACTCAATTCCACTGATCCCGTGGAATTAGCTGTAAATGTCCTTTGCAAATTCGTCCATGAATTAGTCAAAGGAAAATCAGCACCTAGTTTCGTTCCTCCTCTATACCAATCAATCTCCGTAATTGATCCAGGATAAAATTCTCTGGCCATAGTAGATAATCTGTAGGTATTACCATTGGTAAGATTGAATGAATTGTACCATAAACGGTTATTGGGTATTGTATTATTGACAGTTTGAACACCATCAATTATCATCATCCTACCACTACCCGAGAAATCATTAAAGTTATTAGCTGGTGTGTACCAATCAAATGCTAGTCCTGCATTGCCAGACGTATTATCAACATAGTCTCGAACTAAGTAGGTACCATTACTGGAAGTAGGATTTAAGGATATATCAGAACTAAATCCTGCACTTCCATTTGAAAAATTAGGATTACCCGTATTTATATTATTAAAAAAATCTGAGTATGATCCCGAAATAGATAAATTGATAGTGCCCCCAATTGCAACGCTTGCCGGTGCTGCAATTACATAATTGGTAACAGCCTTAGTAACGATGTTGGATACACCTTGCCAATTTGTACTTGTATTATCACGGATCAATCTACGATAATACGTTGTTGTACTAATAGAACCTGGTGAATATGTCGCACCAGTAGCACCTGAAATTGAAGTCCATGTATTACCGTCAGAGCTAGATTGCCACTGATAGGTATAATTTGTTGTTGTAGGACTTGCTATTGGAGCCGTAGTTACCGTAATTGGACTTGGTACGTAAGCTTGGTTTTCAGCCTCATTAGTACCCATAACGCCGCCATTTGTAATTATGAAAAAAGAACTTTTAAGATTCTTTTCATTTGATTTTTTAATGACAGCACGTGAATCTTTACCCGGTCCTGGAAAAGAGTAAGCGATATCAGAAAAAATAAAAAAAAGTAAACAACTTAAATAAGCTGCTACTTGCACTATCCAATTTTTCATACGGTAAACGTTTTATCGATATTTGTAATTGTGGTAAGCGTTATAAGCAAATAAAAATGCAAAAATTATACCAATACTGCACATCATTATACTACCATTTACACCAAACTACAAGAATATAATTATCAATATTTTAAGAGAAATTAAAAATTGATATGACTATAAGAAATAGATACATTATCTACTCATTATGATTATGTTATTGGACGATTAATAGTTGTAAAATTTCTACAAGATTATTATAAAGCACGTGCAAACAATTGCAATACGCAAAAATAATTTTTTTTCTAACTTATACTGATTTTGATGTTTAATTTTTTTAAGTTTCTGTTTAACTTTCCATCAAAAAAAGTATTAAAACTTTAAAAATGAAACTGATTGCACCTTCTCTACTTGCTGCCGATTTCGGAAATTTACAAAGAGATATTTAGCGTATAAACTCTTCAGAAGTAGATTGGTTTGATATTAATGTCATGGACGGGATGTTTGTTCCCAACATTAGTTTTAATCCGCCTATCATAGAAAGCATAAAAAAGCACGCTAAAAAACCTTTAGACGTGCACTTGATGATAGAGCGACCCGAACGACATTTAGAAGCTTATCGAAATTTAGGAGCAGAAGTCTTTACCGTTCATCAAGAGGCCTGTGTTCACTTGTACAAAATACTTTCTCAGATTGCTAAAGCAGGGGTAGCTGTTGAAGTAACTGGATAAGTTATAGGTGTAGCAGGAACAGACTCAAAGTCACCATTAGTAAGTAAATTGACCTGCGAATATCCTCCAACAGATATAAAAAACAATACAAAGAATTGTACAAATAAACTTTTTCTCATAAAAAATGAGTTTAGGGTGATAAAAGGTTTTGATTAAAAGCTAAATGAGAAAATGGAGGCGTTTTAGGGTTGAAAACGTAAATATAAAATCCATGATTAATAATATCAAACTAAATATTAAAATAATACCAAAAAAAGACGACAAAAAAAATCCGCAGATGCTATCGCACCTACGGATAATTTATACAATGATATATTTATATACTATTTAGCTGGCTGGGGAGCGGCTGGCTTAGCTCCAGAATTCGCAGGTGCTGGTTGAGCATTACCAGTTGTAGGAGCTGG
This sequence comes from Leadbetterella sp., assembly GCA_051649345.1. Lineage (GTDB taxonomy): Bacteria > Bacteroidota > Bacteroidia > Cytophagales > Spirosomataceae > Leadbetterella. Next base: position 3,067 of record JBOFGX010000185.1, read on the forward strand.
AGAAGGTGTAGCTGATCTTGGTAGAGCTACATTCGATTCAACATTTAACTCAGAATTGTTCTCTCCTGGTTGTCCACTACCAGCAAGAAAATTAACTCCAAGTGCGGCAACAATTAAAAACGCAAAGAAACCCCAAGTTAATTTCTCTAAAATATCTCCCGTACGCTGAACACCAAACATTTGTGTTGAATTACCGCCAAATTCACTAGAAAGCCCTCCGCCTTTAGGATTTTGAATAAGAACAACCAACGTTAACAATACAGCTACAACAAGCATCAAAATAATAATAGAGGAAACCATCGATTTTTAATTTATATGTAAAAAGAGTGCAAATATAGGTAAAAAGAATAATTTTTTTCTTCAACCTAGACTAAAAATATAATTTAATACATGATTAGCAAAAAAATCACCAAGTAGCGGCAGTAGAATTGAATATGTTTAACACCAATTGATCCAGTATTTTGGGAACTAAATTAGGTTCGACTTGACTTAAAGATTGATCTTGCGGAAAATCTTGAAAAAATGAAAACTCTTTTTCAAAATTTGCATTTTCATCCTTTTTGTTCTGAAAACGAACTTCTACGGTTATAGTTAATCGGTTGACGGCCGCTTTGTCTCCAGCAGTAGCTGATACAGGTGTAAGTTCATAGTTTACAAAAGAACCGTCTAGAAACAGATCTCCATCCGAACTTTTAAACTTTAAACTCGTGTTTCGTTGGTAATACTCCTTTAGCTTTTCATTAAAAGTAAATGCCATGTTTGGGGGGCCTCCGGCTGTCGCCATCGTAAAATTCGCTATAGAAAACGTCTTTAGGTCGGGAGAAAGATTGGTTCCTGTAAACGAATAGATCTTGCATCCTTGCAAGAAGGCGACAAAACATACAATCAATAAAAACCTAAACAAATTTTTCAATATCGTATTGTTTAATTTTTCGATACAGTGTTCTCTCTGAAATCCCTAAACTCTCAGCAGCATATTTACGCTTGAAATTGCTTTTTTTCAATGCTTTAAGTATCATTTCTTTTTCATTTTTTTCCAAAGAATAGGATTCTTCTTCTGTTTCATGACTGATATCTTCCACCTCAAGTCGCTGATCTTGAATGCTATCTATTTTTAGTACATGATCTACTAATGGCTGATTATAAACCGGAAAAACCGGCTCCGCAGGCTCTACCGTGCGTGTATTGGAAACTGTACTAGGCTTACTTTCGGCAAATTCCTTGAAGAAATCAGTTTCTACATAATCAGAACTTGGTGATATCCCGCTGTATACCATTTTTTTCAGCTCAGTAATATCCTTCCTCATATCAAACAGAACCTTATACAACAAATCTCTCTCTGAAATATCCGAAAACCCTCCTTTTGTATTCTGAAACAATGCCGGAACACTAGATTGCTGGCTTTGTGGCAAATATTTTGATAATATTTCGGATGAAATAATCCTTTCTTCTTCTAAGATTGTGATTTGCTCAGCTATATTCTTAAGCTGACGAATATTACCAGGGAAACGAAATGTACGAAGTACTTTTCTAGCCTCCTCCGTTAATTCTACAGGATTTATTCTATTCTTCTCAGAGAAATCTGTAGTAAACTTTATAAATAATAGTTCTATATCAAAACCTCTTTCCCGTAAAGGTGGAACAATGATAGGAACAGTATTGAGCCTATAATACAAATCTTCTCTAAACTCTCCTTTTTCTATTGCTTGGGCTAAGTTTACATTCGTGGCGGCTACCACGCGAACATCTGTTTTTTTTACTTTAGAAGAACCAACAGGAATATATTCACCATTCTCCAAAACACGTAGTAAACGTGCTTGTGTGCCTAAAGGCAATTCGGCAATTTCATCGAGAAAAATTGTACCCCCATTGCTTATTTCGAAATATCCCTTACGATCATCGATTGCACCTGTAAAAGACCCTTTTACGTGCCCAAAAAGCTCGGAATCGATAGTTCCCTCAGGTATCGCACCGCAGTTAATGGCAATAAAAGACCCCAATTTTCGAGCACTAAGCCCGTGAATAATTTTTGAAAATGATTCTTTACCACTACCTGATTCCCCGTTGATCAAAACGGTAAGATCCGTAGGTGCTACTTGCATAGCTACATTGATGGCATAGTTCAACGTAGGTGCATTTCCTATAATCCCAAATCTATTTTTTACAGATTGTAGCTCTGCGTTATTATTCATGATACAATTTCACCTAGTAAGGTGGCGGTAGTACAACTGGTAACTAATACATTTACATAATCCCCTAATTGAGAATTTTTCTTAGGGAAAACAACTACTTTATTTTGATCATTTCGTCCAGAATATTCCTGATCACTTTTTTTGGAAACTGCCTCCACCAAAACCCGATGAATCTTACCTACCGAAGCTTGATTTTTCTCCAAACAATGATTTCTTTGTTTTTCAATAATCTGCCTCAAACGTTCTTTCTTAACATCTTCGGGCACGTCATCCTTTAAAGTTTTTGCAGCGGGTGTACCAGGTCTTTCAGAATAAAAAAACATATAACCGTAGTCATATTTGACTGCATCCA
>JBOFGX010000186.1:0-5692 GCA_051649345.1 Leadbetterella sp.
TTTGTGAATAGTAAAATTCTTAAATTTAGGGCAGAATTCAAAGCATTTATTTGAAATTTTTTACAAAAAATACCCTTATTTTATTTTTTTTGGCATACCTCTTTAGCCAAAACATAAAAGCTCAGTCTATCCAAATTACTGAGATCATGGCCGACCCAACTCCTAGTAAAGGTCTACCTGAGAGAGAATATGTAGAGATTTATAACGTCGGGACAGATTCTGTTTTAGCAAAAAAATGGACGTTGAAATACAATACCAGTTCTGTTTCTATTCCCGATTTCACTATCAAACCAAAAGAATATATAATCCTATGTAGAAGAGATTATGCCCTTGAATTTGCACCTTATGGTAAAACTCTCGGTTTAGTTAATTTCTCACTTTTAAATGAAGGAACAACTCTTGAAATTTTAAACGAGAGTAAAGAATCTGTCTCAAAAGTCACCTTCAATAAATCATGGTATACAAAAGAAAAATCTGAAGGGTATTCTTTAGAATTGATAGCTCCTTCTATTTCATGCAAAGGTAAAGAGGCTTGGAGATCATCAATTGATAAATTGGCCGGTACTCCCGGAAAAGTGAATAGTCAAACTGTATTTATCCAAGATACTAATCCACCCAAACTATCGGAGTTTATCCTAGAAGGAACTAAACTACGGTTGGCATTTGATGAGAATGTCGAAGTGACGAAAAATAGTACGCTTGATTTTATCATTTTAGGCAATGAGAGTTTAAAGATTGTCGGAATCCAAAATCCTTCAGATGATTCAAGAAGTATTGATATCGTTTTCAATCAAACCCTTGACCCAAACACTAAAACTAGCCTCAGTTTCACGGCAAAAGACTGCTTGGGAAATGTGTCTACTAAGTATTCCATCATTTTAGAGCCAAGTTTACCCGTTAAGAAAGGTGACATTATACTCAACGAAGTGCTTTTCGCTGATAATGAAAATAGTGTAGAGTTTTTTGAATTGTTCAATACATCCAATGAAACAAAAAACATTCGCAACCTTCAAATAAACCTAAAAAATGGAGATAAAACTGCATTCAAAACGATCACACCTAATTTCTTGGTTATTCCCAAATTGGAATACATAGTAATTGTCAAAAACGAAGAAGAATTTAGGCAAAAGGTTCCTATCAAATACAAATCTGTCAGAGCACTAGAAATGCCCACCTTACCCACTTTCAATAACGAAGGCGGTGAGCTTCGCTTATACAATGCAGATAGTTCAGAAATTGACGCCTTCCGATTCGGCAATGAGCTTCATTCCAACAAATTGAAAGAAACTTCAGGAGTATCCCTTGAGCGATCTTCGCCAAATTCTGTCGCTACGATTTCTAGCAATTTGCATTCAGCAAGTGCCGATGTAGAATATCAAACACCAGGTAGTAAAAACTCAAATCAAGAAATTGTTGGCTCAAAAAATAAATTTTGGTTGTCTAGCAAAGTAGTTTCCTTACGTTCGAACAGTCAAGAAATGGCAGAACTCAAATATGAATTAGCGGAAAATGGAGTATTTGCCACCATAAAAATTATGAATCGACAAGGACAAACCGTTCAAATAATTTGCAACAGCAAGCTTTTGGGTACAGAAGGATCACTTTTCTGGGATGGTAACACAAAAAACGGAAGTCCAAGTCCAACTGGATACTACTACTACCAAATAGAATTAATACTTAAATCAAAAGTAGAAAAACTACTGGTGCCCATTGTAATCTCTAGCTATTAATACTTGGATGATAAAGATATTAGTCTTCTTGTTTTCTTTAAAAAGCTCTTTCTGCTCGTGTAAATATGAGAGAAAACATGGATTTGAGAGAGAACACTTTCAAAATAAAAAAATAGGGAATTTCCCATCAGAAGTAAAAGAAAGTTCTGGACTGGGTTGGACACAAGAAGACTCTTTGCTTCTAACACATGGTGACAGTGGAAATCCAAACGAAATCTACGAATATAATACAGGCTCAAAAAGAATTAAAAAAGTAAAGATAACTGGTTCTGAAAACGTAGATTGGGAGGATATAACTACGGATAAAAAAGGGAGTATTTTTATTGGTGATTTTGGCGATAATATAGGACTAAGGCAAGAAATGACAATCTATAAATATCAAAATAACGATACGAAAAAAATAAAGTTCAATCTCCTAGAAAAACCCCGATTAAGCACCAAAAAGAACGAATTTGACATGGAGGCAATGTTTTGGTTCAATGATAGTCTGTATTTGTTTACTAAGAGTTGGGCTAAAGGACATAAAGTATGCCATATGTATAAAATACCCGATTTAGAAGGTATACACACGGCAAAAAAAATAGATTCAATACTACTAAATGCTCAAGTCACTGGAGCGGATATTTCTCCTGACTACAAGACTTTTGCTCTTATTAGCTATGGTAAAATACTACTTTTTGACATCAAGAATAACACTATTGACTTCTCCAATCCTAAAGTTTGCTCAAAATTCGCGAGAGGTTTAACTGAAGGTCTGGTTTTTGTTTCCGCCAATGAACTTTGGATCAGTAATGAAAAGGGCAAGATTTATAAAATTTGGATTCCAAATTAATTTCATATTTTTGAGTACCAAATAAGACAATGACAAACAAATATCAAATACTTATTGCTGACGACGATCCCGATATTTTAGAATTATTAGAATATTCGCTCAAAATAGCCAATTACGAGGTAATACTAGCTAACGATGGGCAAGAAGCTATTGATAAGGCGATTGACAATTCTCCAGATTTGATTATTTTGGATTATATGATGCCTATATTCAATGGTTTAGAAGTAGCAAGACAGTTAAAGAATAAGTCTCTAACGGCAACAATACCCATAATTTTTCTTACTGCAAGGGTGGATGAAGAAACAGAGGTATTGGCCTTTGAAACGGGGGCTGTGGATTTTGTTTCAAAACCAGTAAAAATCAAAGCCTTCGTGAGCAGGATTAATTCTGTACTAGAAAACAAACCAAAAGTATTGCATTCGAATAGTATCTCTCTAGATGAAAAAACATATTCCGTCTATTTAGAAAACAAGGAAATTATACGTCTACCTAAGAAAGAATTTGAGCTGCTTCAGTTATTGTATACAACACCTAATACTGTACGTTCAAGAGAAGATCTACTTAGTGAAGTTTGGGGAAGTGATATCTATGTGGGAGAACGTACTGTGGATGTACATATCCGAAAAATAAGAGAAAAAATAGGCAATCAACACATAGAAACACTCAAAGGCCTAGGCTACATGTTTGTTTCCAATCTAAAATAAGCACACCATGTTGAGCTCTCCCAGGTTCCTTTCCATATCGTTATCGTTTATCATTACAGCCATATCTCTTTTATTTGTATCCTATCTCCCTAGCATGCAAATTCTTCATTATTTAGTAATCGGAGGTGTTATTTCTCTTTCTTCTGCGACAATTTTTTATTTAAGTTTTGATATACTGATCGTGAACCAAATCAATACGATCTTTCAATCTTTACAAACCGACAGCTCCTTGGACTATATAAATCACAATAAGATTATTCGTAGTTCAAATCCTATTAAAAAACTTAAAAAAGAAATTGATGATTATATATTTACAAAAGAAGAAGAGCTCCACAAGCTTAAAGATATAGAACATTATCGTAAAGAGTTCATAGCCAACATATCTCACGAGTTTAAAACTCCCTTGTTTACAGCTTCGGGATATATATCTACGCTTCTAGATGGTGCCAAAGATGATCCGAAAGTTGCGGAAAAATTCCTTCAGAAAGCCTCAGACAGCTTAGAAAACCTAAACTCATTAGTGGAAGATATCTTAACACTTTCGAAAGCAGATGAGGGAACATACACACTTAAATTAGAAGATGTAAATCTATTAGAACTAGTTGAAAAAGTCAAAGACAAGCATGAATACTTGGCTCAAAACAAGGGCATTCGCATTGAGCTTGATATAGCTAAAGAACCAGAACTCTATACAAAAGCTGACCCTACAATTTTGGATCAAATAATTTCTAACCTCCTTTCTAATGGAATTAAATATGGAAAATTAGATGGCTCAGTAAAAATCAAAATTAAGTCTCAAGAAAAATTTTGGGAAATCAGTGTGACCGATAATGGAATTGGAATCCACAAAGATGATTTAGATAGAATATTTGAACGGTTTTATAGGGTAGATAAAAGTAGATCAAGAGTCTCAGGCAGAACGGGACTGGGATTGTCAATTGTAAAACATTTTTTGTACTTACACGGCAGCCAGATCAGAGTAAAATCTATTTTGGGTAAAGGCTCAAAGTTTAGCTTTTTACTCGAAAAATCTCACCAAACTTCCTAATTTTGTAAAAATTTGAAATTTGGATTTAGATCAATACAAAAAAGCTCCAAAAAAAATCGATTTTAAAGATCTTGTCGTCTTTGAAAACGAAAATTATGTTGTAATCAACAAACCCGCATTTATAGCTTCTACTGATGAAAGAACCGCCGATAAGTCTATCAGCATTCTGAAATTAGCACGAGAAGCTTATGCCGATCCTCAGTTGTGTCATAGATTAGACAAGGAAACTTCTGGAGCTTTAGTAATTGCTAAGAATCCTGTTGCTTATAGACACCTTTCTATGCAATTTGAGCACAGAGAAGTAGAGAAAAACTACCATGCGGTTGTAAATGGCGTACATGATTTTGATAGTATATCTGTGTTTTTACCCATTGCAGTAGTCAAAGACGGTACCATGGTACGTATTGACAGGCAGAGAGGAAAACTTGCTGAAACTTTTTTCTTTACATTAAAAAAATACAGAAAATATACGCTACTTCGCTGCGTACCAATTACGGGAAGAATGCATCAAATTCGTATTCACCTACAATGCCTCAAAGCGTCGATCGTATGTGATCCTACATACGAAGGGCAAGACATTTTCTTATCAGACATAAAAAAGAAATTCAACCTCAAGCAAGATACAGAAGAACTACCGTTGATAAAGAGGGTGGCATTACATGCTAAAGAGATAAAGTTTACTGATATTGACGGCACATTGCTTTCTATAGATGTGCCTTACCAAAAAGACTTTCAAGTACTAGTGGACAAATTGGAGCAATTTGGTTAGTATAAAAGATTTTTTTTGGCTAGTACCTAATGTAAATTGCTAAAAAATAGCATCTGAATTTTCACTAATTTTCTTTATCTCCTAGTAAATAGCCCCAAGCATTTGTAGATTTTGAAGAATCTAGAATGATTTTCAATACGGCCGTCATAGGTAATGCTAATACTAAACCCGCTATACCCCAAAGCATTCCAAACAGTAAAAGCGAAATAATTGAAATAAGCGGATTAATACTGATTTTATTTCCTACTATATAAGGCGTAATAAAATTTCCTTCCAAAAATTGTATCGTGTAAAATGAAATTGCAACACCTGCCGCATACCAATAGGAGTCTTTTGTCAGAATAGCGATCAATATTGGAAAAATAGATCCTATGACAATTCCTACATAGGGAATCAGAATTAAGAACGCCGCCAAGAAAGCAAAAAATAAAAAATTACTTATACCCAATGCGTACAGGCAAATACTATTCAACACACCCACTATAATTATCACTTTCAGAAGCCCAATAATATACTCCCCAATTATATTTTCTATTTTTTCTATCGTAGCCTTTACAGCTTTGGTGTTTGAAGTCTTAAATAGCTTAATTAAAAATATTTCTAAGTGAT
>JBOFGX010000187.1:0-7691 GCA_051649345.1 Leadbetterella sp.
AAAACATATCGACCGTGTTTGTTAGTCATGATTCTATGGATGTTATTGGCTATTCAGATGAGATATTAGTCTTAAAAGAAGGTAGATTTATTCAAAAAGGGAAACCTGATTACATATATAAAAAACCAAAAAATAAGTACGTCGCTGGAATAACGGGCGAGTTTTTTACTTTAAACCTTGAAAATAATAGTCATATTTACAGACCAGAGAATTTGGTTATTGATTCTTTAGGTGACCTTATTTTCAAAGTAGATTATTGTGTATTTAAAGGCCCGTTTTATGAAATCCATGGTTTCATACAGGATCAAGTCGCTATTTTACGACATACAAATCCATTTTTACAGGATACAGAACTAAAAGTAAGCCTTGAAAGCAATTTTTTTGATTAAGTTTTAGTCTAAAATTTACACTATAGGATTAAAAAATGTTAACTTTAACCCTGAATATAGTTTTCTAAAAATTACAATTTGAAATTCCTCAAAAATAAAGAATTTTTTGGCTATTTCCTGGCAGCGGGCTCAGGAGTAATTGTGCAATACGTTGTTGGCTCTTTTATTTGTCAAGGTCTACTTAAAATGCAGTTTGGCAGAAGTATAGGAATTGGCTTTATTGCCTCTGTTCCTGTGGGTTTCATCTTGAGCAAAAATATAGCTTTTGATTCGAAAAAATCGGGAAAAACCAATAGAGAAATATTCAAATATTCCATTTCATTAATAGTTTCATTTTTTGTAACTGTTGGAGGTAGTAATCTTTGCCTTTTGGTTCTAAACTTCTTTTTTAAAGACGGAAACATTGTCTTACCCTTCATAAATTACCATTTTAACGTTATAGGCACCTTCAGCCACTTTTTTGGTATGGGATTGAGCTTTATGGTCAACTTTTTTGTTCATAGGCACTTTACCTTCACAAGTACTGGACTATTCAATAAAGTTTTTGATCAAAAAAATTAGAGCTCTATATACGGGCGAATTTTACCCAGGGTCTCTTCATCCATAGTTTTTACTTTTAATAGATCGTCTAAACTTTGAAATGAACCATGCTGTATTCTGTAATTGATAATACTTTTAGCGATATACGGTTTTAGATATGGGTGTTTTATGCTTTCTGCTGAGTTTAACTTTATTTTGCGTACAGGCTGCTTTATGAAACAATACTTTTCTATGATAGGCATTACCTCTACCGGCAGTCCGAAGGTCTGGCTTACTTGAGACAATGAAGTGAATCCTCCCAAGGCATCTCTAAACTTTATAATCCTCTTACTATAGCCACTACCTATCATAGGTAAGCTTTTCAAAGTGTTTGTATCAGCCGTGTTAAGGTCAAAGGTGGCAATTGGTGCAGGTTTATAGCTTGGTTTGGTGTTTGAAAACGGCTTAGTCTCTAGACTCGAATTTTCCGTTTTTGAGGATTTATTAAGGTCTGATGTAGATTTTGCTATAACAACATAAGGCAAAACTTGAGCATAAAACTTAGGACTTAATCCATAAATCTTCTTAATATCTTCTGGATTTTTAAACTTCCCTCCTTTCGATCTATACTTTTCAATATTTTTGACCACATAAGGCTTAAAACCCAAGGAGATTAATTCTTCGGGAGTACATGTATTGGGATCAAATACATGAAAATTAGCTTCTACCGTTTTTGGAGGATAGTTTTGATCACTATATACATAGCTATTCCTACTTTCTGCTTGGATAGAATCATCCTGGAACATGTCCCGATTTGCTATTGACTCTATAATTGAGTCCGATTCTTTTACGTAAGAGTAACTTGAATATATTTTGTAAGAAACAATACTAAAAATGGAGACTAATACAAAAGTTATGGCACCCTTCGCCTCAGACTTTGAAACAAGCCAATATCGCAAAAGCCAATTTATAAATCGATCTCTCATATAAATCTACAAAAAACCTAAAAAAAAGCCAGTCGATTATAGAAATCAACTGGCCTTCAAGATAATTAGATACTATTCCTCAATCCACATCAGGCATCTTTGATACCACTTGATCTGTCAAAAACTCGTCTAAGGCTATACTTGTTGGTTTTGCCTGACGCTCATAAAATTTAGAGATCTCTATTTGCTCTCTATTTTCAAAAATTTCTTCAAGATTATCTACACTAGAAGCAAACTCACTTAGCTTATGAGTAAGCTCATCTTTGGTTTTAGTCGCAATTTGAGTAGCTCTTTTAGATACTACAAATACTGACTCATATAAATTACCTGTTTTAGCTGCTAAAACATCGGTATCTCTTGTTGCTATTGAAGGATTAATTGCCATACATAAAATTTTGGAATGCAAATATACGAAAAAAGATTGACTTTATGACTTTACTTTATTTTTGTTATCCTGCAGAGCATCATTTTCTTTCTTCAGTTTTTCTAACCCACTTAAAGCACCGTCATAATGTGATTGAAGTGCTTTAAGGTATTTAGACTTAGGATATTTATCGATAAACTTCTCATAAAAACTCAGTACAAACTCATATCTTTCTTTTTGCTTACTTGAGAAGCTTAAACTCGCTAATTCGCTCATGGCAATAATCTGTACATTAGAAAGCTCCTCTACAAATCTACTGTCTGGAAAATCCTTACGAAAATTATCGACAGAGACGCTTGTAGCCAAGTAATTGGGTCTACCTCCAAAAGAAGCTTCACGGGTTCTAAAATATTGCTTGGTCTTCTCATATGCCTTTAGCTCTAATCTGTATCGCAAATCCCGGAGATTCTGATCACAAATTTTTTCATATTTAGAATTTGGAAAGGTATTTATGAAAGTTTGCAATGCATCAATAGCAGATACAGTCGTTGTTTGATCTAAATTATAAGGAGGAGCATCTTTAAACATCGAAAAAGCATACATATAAAAAGCCTCTTCTGCTAAAGGACTATTGGCATACGTAGAATAAAATGATTTGAATTGGTAACTACTCATTTCTAGATTACCTTGATAGTAATTGCAATATGCATTGTAAAACTGAGCATTCTCCGCTGTACTATCCCCTCTCAACAATGGCATTACTTCGTCGAAAAGTATACCTGCTTTGGCATAATCAGCAGATTTATAGTACTTGATAGCTGCAGAGTACTTTTGATCTGTAGTACCTTTTTTGATTAGTTTGTTAAAAGCTCTATTACAAGAACCTAGCCCAATGAACAGAAATAAGATCAATGAGATTGATCTCAAAATTGAAAATTTATCTAGAAAATTCAAATTAATTATGATTTACAATAAGTTTTTTAGTAGCTACTTTCTTGTTGTCTACGACAAGCTGGTACATATACATACCCGACTCCCAAGAAGAAACATTTATAGTGATTTTGTCTGTATTCTTTTTTACTTCATAATTCGCCGTATTCCTTCCGAGTAAATTATAAAACGAAATTTTGGCAGTTGAAAAATTATGATTGATGGTGAGGTCAATATCGGCATATGACACTGCTGGGTTGGGATATACTCCCGTCATCTCAATACTTGGTAAAGGATTAGAAGACTCTATCGTAGGATTAACATTTTTTGACTCAGCGACATTCGGATCTTTACTAAGAAGCTTTTTTCTGTAATAGTTTCCTGTGCTTGATCTAAATGAATTCAATTTTGAGGCCGATAGTGTTTTGGAAGGATTAAAAACTGGAGCTTTAACTACTTTTGCAGGCTGGGTTCCCGTGAGTAATCTAGATTTTTCTTGAGAATTTTGACCAAACACAAGAACGCTTGATAGCATTATCAAGATGTTAAGAATCAATATTTGAGAATTCGCCTTCAACAGTTTCCCTAGTGTAAATCTACTTCAAAGATAAAACTTTAATTTTAAGTACTTATATATATAGACACAATTTTTAGCAAAAAGTTGCATCTCATTGAAAAAATTTATTTTCCGAAAAAGTAAAACACTAATTATCATACACTTACATTAAATAATTAGCAAGGTATTTTATTTACTCGAGTAGCATGCCTACCGCCTTCAAATTCAGTTTGTAAAAATGTTATTACCAATGCCAAAGCATCATCTGGACTTGTGAATCTGGCTGGAATTGCAATAACATTGGCATCGTTATGCTTCCTAATCAATTGAGCTACCTCTATGTTCCAAGCCAATCCAGCTCTTACTTTTTGATGCTTATTGGCCGTAATAGCAACACCATTACCACTTCCACATATTAAAACGCCAAAGTCTACCTCACCTGTCTCAACAGACATAGCCAATGGATGTGCCGTATCAGGATAATCTACAGATTCATTGGTGTACGGACCAAAATCCGTGGTTTGATAGTTTTTTTCTTGAAGATAATGAAGGATTTTTTGTTTGTATTCAAATCCAGCGTGATCACCAGCAATAGCTACTTTTAACATGAATATATAATTAAAACTTTCGTATACAAATATACGTTCAATAATTGGAACTATATTTAGGTTTGATTTATGAATTTTTTGATTTTTATATTATGATAGAAGACCAAAACGAAGACGGTAAAATAAAAGAAGCTTTTCAAAAAAGAGATTGGAGCGAGATTCAAAGCCAAGACTCTTGGCAAATTTTCAAAGCTATTTCAGAGTTTGTAGAAGGCTATGATAAATTAGCAAAAATTGGACCCAGTGTATCTATTTTTGGGTCAGCGAGAACAAAGCCGGAAAACCATTTTTATAAGTTAGGAGAAGAAATCGCCAGTAAACTCGTAACTAAAGGATATGGAGTTATTACGGGCGGCGGACCCGGGATCATGGAAGCAGGCAACAAAGGGGCACAATCTAAGGGAGGAAAGTCTATTGGTCTCAATATAGTGTTACCATTTGAGCAAGTCCCTAATCCTTATGTTGACTTAGATAAAAGTATTAACTTTGATTATTTCTTTGCTCGTAAAGTATGCTTTATTAAATACTCTCAAGGGTTTATAGTATTGCCGGGGGGCTTTGGTACACTTGATGAGCTTTTTGAGGCTCTTACACTCATTCAAACAAAGAAAATTGGCAGATTCCCCATTGTACTTGTGGGTACAAAATATTGGGGGGGAATGTGGGAATGGATAAAAACCACCATGATTGAAGAGGGCAATATTAGCGAAGAAGACCTTAAGCTAGTAAAACTTGTAGATACTGCCGATGATGCTGTAAGTGTAATTGATAATTTCTATGCGAAGTATATCTTGAAGCCTAACTTCTAGTAGGTACTTTCTGTTGTTTTAATTATGTTTTAGTTAAATATGTTTGAGTAATCACTTACAGTAAACTCAAACAACGTACATTTTTTATATCGTGGTTTACACTTCAAAATTTAATACAGGATATTTAATATTGTTGTAGAATAAATTCTATTAGGTTTAACCAATAAGTTAGACAAATTATTTTTTCCTAGAAGAATTGCTTTATTTTATGAATTATTCTTACCCTTTTCATAATTTAAAACAAATATTGATGTGATGAAACATTTTATTTCAAAACTTACCTTATTTCTTTTAGTGTCATTTTGTTTGCACAAATCGGGTTATTCCCAAAATGTAGTTTTCCCAACTGATGCTGGATTCATCAATGTAAAAAATCCTCCATATAATGCTGTAGGAGATGGAGTTACAGATGATACTGAAGCGATTCGTCAGGCCTTAGCGGCGGCCGTTGTAGACTGGAGGTATGTAAACATGACTGTGTATCTACCGAATGGCACTTATCTTATTAGTGACCAAATTTCTTGGCCAAAGGGAACTCAAGTGGTTCCTTTGTTTATTCAAATGCAAGGTCAAAGTGAAACAGGAGTAGTTATCAAATTAAAGGACAATGCAACGGGTTTTGCAGATTTAGCTAATCCAAAAGCTATGATGGTAACAGGCTGTTGTATTGAACAAGCATTTAGAAACTCTATACGTAATATGACTTTAAATTCAGGATCGGGAAATCCTGGAGCAGAAGGGCTTTACTATTTTGCTAATAATGCAGGTACCTGTGAGAATATAACTATTGTTTCTGGTGATGGGCAAGGAAATTATGGATTGGATTTGCCACCTAACGTAGGGCCAGCATTAGTTAAAAATGTTACCGTAAAAGGTTTTAATATAGGAATTTACAGTAAATGGGGAAATATGATGACCCTAGAAAATATTAAAGTAGAAAATCAAAATACTTTTGGATTTCGTAGCGAAGGAGGCCGTAATGCGATTCGCAATTTTACTAGTAACAATTCAGTAACCGCCGTATCTGTGACTGGAGGAGAAGGAGCCACAACTCTGTTAGATGCCAATTTGATTGGCACTGGTGCAAATGTGCCAGCTATTGCATGTGCTCATACAATGTATATCCGAAATGTAAATACATCTGGATACTCTTTGGCTTTGAATACTTCTGGAAGTAATTGTACTACTCCGACATTACCGTTAGGAAATATTACGGAATGGAATTATAGCTGTAATTACACAAAATTATTTGATTATGGTAACGCTAGTTTAAACTTACCTATTAAAGAAAATCCAGTTATTGATCTTGAACCAGATTTGTCTAAGTGGGCCAATGTGATTTCATATGGTGCTGATACTACGGGAACGAATGATTGTACGGCTGCCATTCAAGCCGCAATTAACTCCGGTGCTACTACTGTTTATTTTCCAACCGGTGTAAACTACCAGTATCTAATAAACGGTGTAGTAGAAATAAAAGGAAACGTACAAAGAATTATAGGAGCTGAAGCTAGGATAGCGGATAATTCTACGGGTATAATTAAACTTGTAGATAATGCGTCATCTCCATCCACAGTTGTTTTTGAAAGATTTTGGGTGGGTACCAATTTAGTTATTGAACAAGCGTCCAATAGTCGTACTTTATCACTTAATAGTCTTTTGGGGGGTAGCATCAAAGGGAGTGGATTAGGGGATCTGTTCATTCAAGATTTTACGGGTAAGTTGTATCCAAATACAGCTGGACAAAGTATATGGGCAAGACAATTAAACCCTGAAAATTTTACCGTTGAAAATAAAGGGTCTAAACTTTGGATATTGGGTATGAAGGTAGAAGCGGGAGACTATACGTGGATTAATACCAGCAATGGAGGTCATACCGAAGTATTAGGTTTCTTAGATTATAACTCTGCAGGTAATTCACCTATTTCACCTGAATTTATAAACAATGAATCTACCTTACAAGTATTACCATCTTCTTATCTCGCCTTTGCTGGTAACGGGTATGCTACATGGGTAAGAGAAACCCAAAATGGTGTAACAAGAGATTTTACTACCAGTACAGGCAATTATTATTTTAAAGGAACGCAATTTCCTGTTATAGATACAGCGATTGTCGCCAATCCTTTGTATAATTCTACGGATGGTACCATTACCATAAATGCAAGAGGAGGAAAAGCACCTTATACCTACTTACTATCTGGTACAAGTACGGCCACAAACACGACCGGTATATTTACGGGTCTTGCACCTGGCACGTATACTGTAACTGTTCAAGGAGCCAACAATGCTACTGCAATAAAGTCTGGAATTGTTTTGACAACTGTTCCTTTACGTATAGGTGAAAATCCACGTTTGACAGAAGCTGGCTTACGATATAATCACTACCATGGTACCTGGACTACACTACCTAATTTTACAACTCAAACAACTGTGGCAACAGGCAAAGTAACTACTTTTGATTTAGCTCCGCGTACAGTTAATGATAATTTTGGGTTTCGATATTTCGGATTCATTACAGTTTCTACTGACG
>JBOFGX010000188.1:0-6070 GCA_051649345.1 Leadbetterella sp.
GATATTTTTACGTTAAAAGCGAAGGATATTATGAATAAAAATCCAAAAACTGTAGATCCTGATGTTTTGGCGTACGATGCTTTAGCACTTTTGAGAGAATACTCTATATCCCAATTCATCGTGAAAGACAATGATACCATACTTGGATTTATACATATCCACGACCTAATAAATGAGGGAATCGTTTACTAATTGTTGGAAATCCAAATCCAAGCCTTAAATTTGAGTTTTTTCAATCCATATTTCTCCTTAAATCTATGATGAATGTAGATTTCCTAGTTGTTGGTTCTGGTATTGCAGGTCTGAGTTTTGCCCTAAAGGCCGCTAAAAAAGGCAAAGTTATTGTCCTAACAAAGGTAAATGCCGATGAAACCAATACCAAGTATGCTCAAGGTGGAATAGCCACAGTTTTTGATCCGGAAACAGACTCTTTTGAAAAACACATTCAAGATACTTTGATTGCAGGAGATGGCTTATGTGATAAAAATATTGTGGAAATCGTTGTAAAGGAGGGTCCCGATCGAATTAAGGAATTGATTGCATATGGGACACGATTTGATAAACAAGAAGACGGTGAATATAACCTAACTCGTGAAGGTGGACACTCTGAAAATAGAATTTTGCACTACAAAGATGTTACAGGAAAAGAAATAGAACGTGCTTTACTGGATGCTGTAAATGCCGAGCCTAATATTACGATTTTCACGCACTATTTTGCTGTAGATATTATCACACAGCACCATTTGGGCGAAACAGTTGAAAGAAACGACGTGAAATGTTATGGTTTGTATGCTTTAAATGCGAATACAGGAAAGGTAGAAACAATTCTTTCAAAGCTAACCATAATGGCTACAGGTGGGGCAGGACACATTTATGCTGCTACAACTAACCCTGTAATTGCTACTGGAGATGGAATCGCAATGGCTTATAGAGCTGGTGGAAAAGTAAGGGATATGGAAATGATGCAGTTTCACCCTACTTCCTTATTTAATCCAGGAGAGTTTCCTTGTTTTCTTATTACGGAGGCAGTAAGAGGTGAAGGAGGAGTATTGAGAAACAAGTTTGGTAAAGAGTTTATGTATGAATATGATTCTCGTGGCTCTTTGGCTCCAAGAGATATCGTTGCTCGATCTATAGATGCCGAAATGAAAAAGACTGGGGAAGAGTATGTATATTTAGATATTACACATAAACCGAAAGAGTTTCTACTAGAACATTTCCCCACCATTTTTGCTAAATGTAACTCTATAGGTATCGATATTTCAAAAGATTACATTAAAGTTACACCTGCAGCTCATTACTTATGTGGAGGGATTTTAGTAGATGAAAATGGCCAATCAAGCATACAAAACTTATATGCCTGCGGAGAATGCTCCTCATCTGGATTACACGGAGCCAACCGACTGGCTTCCAATTCTTTACTAGAAGCAGCCGTATTTGGTCATAGAATAGCCTTACATGCTGTGGAGAAAGTGGATCGCTTAACTCATATTGAAAACATACCCGAATGGAATGAGTTTGGTACGATCCAATCCAATGAAGAAGTACTCGTGACCCACAATACACGAGAATTACAAAGAATGATGCAAGATTATGTAGGTATTGTTCGATCGGATTTTCGTTTGGAAAGGGCGATGACACGCTTGAAAATGTTAAAGATAGAAACGGAGAAGTTTTATCAAAAAACGAAGTTGTCCGTCAAACTATGTGAGCTCAGAAACTTGATACTGTGTGCCGAGATGGTCATTATGTCTGCTCAGGAGCGAAAAGAATCCCGTGGGCTACATTTCAATACAGATTATAACTATAAACTAGAAAAAGCAGAGAATGTAATTCTGGTTTCAAAAAAATAAAATTGTATAATTATTAGTATTTTTAAAACTTTTTCTATCTTTATGGAGTATAGTACTACAGATGATTATACCTTCCAAGTCACTATACTTTAAACCTGAGTTCTATTGATTATTTTCGTGCTATGAAAAGATTTAAATTTTTACTAGAGAACAATATGTTTGGTGTTTGTTCTCGCCTTGGAGAAATATTGAATTTCTCCGCTTCAAGTGTTCGCAGGTATTTTATATATGCTTCGTTCTTTACATTGGGCTCTCCAATTATTGTTTATATGGTTCTTGCTTTTTGGAAAGAAGTAAGGCTGCACGTGAGACGAAATCAAAACCCAAGTATTTGGGAGCTTTAATAGTCTATTATCTATCAACTTCACCCATTACAACATCCAAGGATCCAATTACAGCAATCAAGTCTGACAACATCACTCCTTTTGAAATCTCAGGAAGCACCGATAGATTGTGAAATGAACAAGATCTACATTTGACACGCAAAGGTATATCTGATTTACCATCTGTTCGAAAATAAAATCCAAGTTCACCTTTAGAATTCTCCGCTCTGCTATAAAAATCCATAGCCTCGGGTCTTATTTTCTTGGGAACCATAGCTTGTGGGTTGAAGTCAGTCGTTCTTTTATGCTTATTTTGAAGCATATCGAGACATTGCTCTATAATACGAATAGACTCCCAACATTCCTGAACACGCACATAGTTCCTATCCCAACAATCGCCGACAGTACCCACTGTTCCTTTACCAATAGGAATATCAAAGTCTAGCTCTGGATAAACACTATACCCATCTACTCGTCTCAAGTCATATTGTAAACCTGATCCTCTTAAAACTGGACCTGTACAACCATAAGCAATCGCCTTGGGCAAATCAAGAACTCCAATGTTAGCCGTTCTAGAAATAAATATATGATTATCGATCAATATTTGCTTCGCCTCATGCAATTTAGGTTTCAGATATTTTACAAACTCTCCTACCTTCTCCTCAAAACCTATGGGAGTATCATAAAAAAGACCTCCTATCCAAATATAATTATATAGAAGACGTGCCCCAGATAACCATTCCAGTAGCCTTAATATCGTCTCTCTATCTCTAAATATCCACAAAAAAGGTGTCTGGGCTCCAATATCCAAGGCATAAGTACCAATCGCTAAAAAATGGGAAGCAATCCGATTTAACTCAGCTACTAATACACGAATATATTCAACTCTCTTAGGAAGACTATTCTCTATACCCAACATTCTCTCAATACCCATTACATAGGCATGTTCTGAATTCATAGAGGCGGAATAATCTAGCCTATCTACAAAAGGAATGGTCTGATTAAACGGAAGTTTTTCTGCATGCTTCTCGAAACAACGATGTAAATAGCCAATGTGAGGAACTGTTTCCAAGACTAATTCTCCATCGGTTTTTAGCTCAAGTCGAAGTACCCCGTGCGTAGACGGATGCTGAGGCCCTAAATTGAGTAACATTTCGCCCTCTTCTAGCTTTTCAAAATTAAACTTTGTAGGCTCGGAAACAGAAAGATATTCAGGACTATATTTGTATTGGAGATGTTTCATTGTTAAACTCAAAATTACGTATTTTTTAGTTAAGTATGCATGAAATTGAGCCTTTTTATAATTGGCAAAAGTACTATAATTCCTACGAGGACAAGCTTGGCCCCTTCTATGAAAAAATCAACGATGGGCATTTTGAAAATACCGTATATGAATACTACATACACCCCGATTGGGATGATATAGGCTCTGAAACATTATATATTAAAATCCTAATGGTCAATTACGTTCGCTCATATAGTGTGATAGAGCTAATGGGGGAATGGAATGATACGCTACATAATGATATTATGTATCTCAAACGATATATCATCGACCATCTTGTTAAACGAAACATTCGTAAATTCATCCTTGTAGGTGAAAATATTCTACAATTTCATGGGAGCGATACAGAGTATTATGAGGAATGGATGGAGGATTGTGAAGAAGGGTGGATCTGTATTCTAGGGTTTCGAGATTTTATTATAAAAGAATTTAGAAGGTATGGTTTGGATGCTTTTTTCAATTACGGAGGAGGTCTGGATATAGAAAATTGGAGAACCTATAAACCCGATAAACTTTTCGAAATTATTGACTCCAATATTTCAAAAAGGCTTTCTTAGGTATTAAAATTGAAAAAACGTTTTAGATTTATTAAAAAAGGCTAACTGAACTAAAATGCATAATTAATCGTAATAAAACATCATATATTCTTTTATGGACAAGAAGTTTTTAGAAACTATTTATAAAAAACATCAAAAAACAGAGGCCGTCCCTTCCACTTTTGAAATTTCAGATTGGGCTGTTAAACTGATTCGTTTGCTATTTCCTGAGCAATCTAAAACCTCTTTTGGAGGACTAGACGAAGTAGAAGGAGAATTTTGGATTATGTCTTCAGAGCTCAAGTTTATACTTGAAGCCACAGATCAATGCAAGGGTCAAGGTATAGAAGAAAAGATTAAAAAATTCAATGAAGCAATACCCGAGCTTTTCGAAGTCTTGAATACAGACGTAAAAGCTATTTTTGAGGGTGATCCTGCCGCCATAAGTGAATTTGAAGTCATTCGTGCATATCCTGGTTTCTTTGCTATTTCTATTTATAGATTAGCACACTTGTTGCACACATTAGATGTAAAACTGATCCCTAGAATCCTTACAGAGTATGCCCATTCAGAAACAGGCATTGATATTCATCCGGCCGCTGTGATTGGCAAATCGTTTTTTATCGATCACGGCACAGGACTGGTTATTGGTGGAACCTGCCGTATTGGTGAAAACGTAAAAATGTACCAAGGGGTCACATTAGGAGCTTTGAGTGTAAACAAGGAGCTAAAAGACAAAAAACGTCACCCTACAGTAGAAGACAATGTGATCATATATGCAGGAGCTACAATTTTAGGAGGAGAAACCGTTATCGGAGCCAACAGCATTATTGGGGGTAACGTTTGGATCACAAAGAGTATTCCTGCAAACTCTACCGTTTATAATGTCCCCGAAATAAAGGTCATTTCCAATTAAGATTCTCCGGCGAGTATGATAGAAAACCGAGAGGAATATGCCATCATGTACCAGGTGGAATCTCAGCATTGGTGGTACAAATCCTTACATAGGAAGGTTTTGGAGCAATTGAAGCAATTTGCTATTCCCAAGAGTGCATCTATTTTAGATATCGGTTGTGGAACTGGAGGGATGCTAGAAATTCTAAAATCAAACGGATTTACAGATTCCAAAGGCTTTGATTATAGTGTAGACGCGGTAGAGTTTTCTCAGAAAAGAGGGCTAAATGTGCATTTGGATAGCATTTTAGATTTGGATAAATCGTATACTCTTCAATCGTTTGATGTTGTTGTTTGCAACGATGTATTGTATCAGTTTTCGGAAGATCAAATTCAGTCTATTTTTGTTTCCATTCAAAAACTATTGAAACCCCAGGGACTTTTTATTAGCAATAATCAAGCATACGCCGTTTTTAGAGGTTTGCATGATATAGCTGTAGGAGCAAAAAAAAGGTTCGTACCCGCTGATTTTAAACGGTATATACATACGGCTTCAGAGCTTGAAATAATACATATACACGCTTGGAGCTTGTTTTTGTCTCCTTTGATCGCTTTGGTAAGGACAATCCAACGTATAAAATTGAAAATGAATTGTGTAGACGCAAGTCGAATCAAGTCCGATGTTGAGGTCACTCCTAAGTGGCAAAATAACTTGTTTGAAGAACTCCTGAAGCAAGAAGAAGTATTCTTTCCCAGGAATTTATGGGGGAGTTCCTTGTTTGTCGTTTTTCAAAAAAAATAAATGATTTTGTTTTATTAATTAAAATTGGTTTCTAGTTGCTATTAGAACTAATTTTGCATAAAAAATCTATTCATGTCAGTAAGAGTTCGTTTTGCTCCCAGCCCTACAGGCCCCCTTCATATTGGTGGTGTGAGGACCGCTTTGTATAACTATATGTTTGCAAAAAAAATGGGAGGCAAAATGCTTCTTCGTATTGAAGATACCGATCAAACTCGCTTCGTACCCAGTGCTGAAGAGTACATTCAGAAAGCCTTAGAATGGGTGGGAATCCAAATAGATGAAGGTGTACAAGAAGGCGGTCCACATGCTCCTTACAAACAATCGGAGCGTAAGCCTATATATGCACAATATGCTCGCAAATTGATCGAAGAAGGCAA
>JBOFGX010000189.1:0-7771 GCA_051649345.1 Leadbetterella sp.
TAAACTTAAGCTCTCTGCTACCAAATGATGGTCATCTGCAATTAATATTTTAGTTGTATTCAATAAGGTAATAGGATTGGGTTACTAAATCTAGAAAATTATTTTTTAAATTCCTAATTTCAAATAGATTAATTATTAAAAAATCTTCATTAAAATAATCTCTTTATATAGTTTAATAATTCAAAATTAAGAATGATTGTGAGGCTTCACAATACTGTAAATACAGTATTTTTTAATCTAAATTCTACTGTCTAGGTAGTATTTTTATTCGCTTTAGGGCAAAAATGAAAGAATTCAAACAAAAAATACCACCCATTGCTAGGTGGTATTATCCAAAAAAAATAACTTTAAAGCAATAAAAAACTACTTCATCACTTCATAAACGATTATATCCCCAATACCTTCCTATTTACCTTCTCATCTGCTCCTGTGGCAGCAAAATCATCAAAGGCTCGGGTGGCTACTTCAATAATATGATCTTGTATGAACGGTGCACCTTCCGTAGCTCCTTGCTCTGATGACTTTATGCAGCATTCCCACTCCAATACAGCCCAACCATCATAGTCGTACTGTGATAGTTTGGAGAATATAGCACTAAAGTCTACTTGTCCATCTCCTAGAGAACGGAATCGTCCTGCACGATCTGCCCAGCCCGAATATCCACTGTATACGCCTTGTTTTCCGGTAGGATTAAACTCGGCATCTTTTACATGGTAGGCACGGATACGCTCATGATAAAAATCAATGAATTGTATGTAATCAAGCCCTTGAAGGATAAAATGCGAAGGGTCATAATTGATACAAGCACGCTTATGATTATCTGTATGATCTAAAAAACGCTCAAAGGTTGTCCCATCAAACAGGTCTTCCCCTGGGTGTAGCTCATAGCAGTAATCTACGCCATTTTCGTCAAACACATCTAAGATCGGTTTCCAACGGTTGCCCAGTTCTTTAAATGCCGTATCGATCAATCCTGCAGGTCTTTGTGGCCAAGGATATAAGAATGGCCAAGCCAATGCCCCTGAGAAACCTACATGCGATTTTAGACCTAAATTATAGGATGCTTTTGCGGCATATTCGAGTTGTTGCACGGCCCACGCTCTTCTTGCGGGCTCATCTCCATGTACTTCGGCGGGAGCAAATGCATCATACATACCATTATATGCAGGATGAGAAGCCACTAACTGTCCTTGCAAGTGGGTAGACAACTCTGTAATGGCAAGGCCTTTATCAGCCAGTTTACCTTTGAGTTCATCGCAATAGCCTTTGGACTCTGCAGCTTTTTTGAGGTCGATTACCCGACCATCCCATGAAGGCAACTGCAATCCTTTGTAGCCTTTGGCTGCCATATAATCCGCAATCGTATCTAAGGAATTGAAGGGAGCGGTATCTCCCATAAACTGAGCCAAGAATATGCCCGGTCCTTGTATTGTTTTCATCTGTATATTTCTACTTTATTGTTTTGAATTAAATTTTCACCCAAGCTTGCTTTTTCGTACTTTCTAGGATTCTTTCGCAAATCAACAACTCACGAAGACCATCAGCAAACGTTGGGAATTTTGGATTTTCGGGTTGTTTACCAGCCTCTACAGCCGCATATACTTCTTTGAAAAGCTGCTTAGATGTATCACCAAATCCTTCATTATGACCACCCGGGTAAGTAATTAGAGAGCGAACCTCCTCATGAACAAGGGATGGATCACGCATCAATACCGCATTGGCTCCGTCCCTCGCTCCTATCCATACTTCGTTGGGAGCTTCCGAGTTCCAAGCCAGTGTTTTTACTGATCCCGAAATCTCTAATTTCAATTGGTTTTTACGGCCTGCTGATACTTGAGAAACAGTCACTGAACCGCGGTTTCCATTATCAAAGCGA
The DNA here is from genome assembly GCA_051649345.1 of Leadbetterella sp. Lineage (GTDB taxonomy): Bacteria > Bacteroidota > Bacteroidia > Cytophagales > Spirosomataceae > Leadbetterella. Next base: position 1,877 of record JBOFGX010000189.1, read on the forward strand.
AGCAATACATTGGCATGATCTTCTGTATTGATAGGCACGTCAGCATAATCTTCGGGTTGCAGCATTTTACCTGAATAGGTCTCAATGGCTTTCAAAGGCTTTTTACGTACTTTATGCACCGTATTGAAATCGGCCATGACTTCTACTATTCTTAAATTTGTAATGTATTCTATTACATCAATTAAGTGTGATCCAATATCGGCAATGGCTCTGGAATCCCCTGATTTGTCAGGCTCTAAACGCCAGTTGTAATCGGTCTCATAAAACAACCAATCTTGTAGATAGGATCCTAAGACAGAATACACTTCGCCTAGCTCTCCCTTTTCTTTCATCATTTTCATCTGACGAACCAAAGGATAATAACGAAGATTGAAATGAACCGCATTGACCAGTCCCGTCTTCTTTGCCAATTCTACTAGCTCCTCGGCTTCGTGCAGATCCTTGGCTAGGGGTTTTTCACATACCACATGTTTACCAGCAAGTAAAGCGGCCTTAGATTGTGAAAAATGTAGAAAATTAGGCGTACAAATGTGAACACATTGAATATCGGGCATAGCCAGAAGCTCTTCAAATGTACAAGGTCTTTCGATACCCAATTGGGCAGCTTTGGATGTTGCTAATTCTATATTAACCTCGCAAAGAGCCACAACATCAATGTTTGGCAAACGACGAAGGGCCTCGATATGTGCAGGTCCAATAAAACCTGTACCTACGATTCCTACTTTAATTTTTGACATAGAAAATATGATTAAGGATTTTTGTTTTACGATTCAAATTTAGTCCAAGAGGACTTATTTTCATTGGATTTTACTACGGTTTGAATAAAGGTCATACCGCGTAAACCATCTTTTATACCTGGAAAATCGTGGATTTCAGGATTGTACTGTCCTCCTGCCGATGTATGATCTTGCCCTAATCCTCCTACAGCAGATCCACCCGCTCCTTGTCCCATTCTTGCTCTGAGAGCGTAGGCAAAGTTGCGATAGATGTTAGCAAAAGCCTCCACATAGCCTTCAGGATGGCCTGCCGGTTGACGTGTATGAGCTTGTGCTGAGGCAGATAACTTCCCTACTCCCGTACGAAGAACTCTTGAGCCTTCATCTTGATTGGTCCATATCAATGTATTAGGTTCTTGTTGTCTCCATTTAAGACCACCTTTAGAACCATATACACGTATATTGAGGTCATTCTCTTCACCATGACAAATTTGACTGTTATGTAAAATCCCCTTGGCTCCATTGCTAAATCTCAATAAAATATTGGCATCATCATCGAGTTGACGACCTTCTACGAAAATCGTAAGGTCGGCACAAAGCTCTGATATTTCTAAACCTGTAATGTATTCGGCAAGGCTTTCGGCATGCGTACCAATATCCCCCACTCCTCCTGCTGCACCACAACGAGCCGGATCTGTACGCCATGCGGCTTGTTTTTGTCCTGTAGCTTCCAAAAGTTCATATAACCAGCCTTGCGGATATTCAACGATTACTTTGCGTATTTCACCAATTTTACCCGACTTTACCATATCTCGGGCCTCTTTTACCATCGGGTAGCCTGTGTAGTTATAGGTAAGAGCAAATAAAAGACCTGATTTCTCGACGATTGGCTTCAATTCTTCTGCCTCCTCCATTGTAAGTGTCAATGGCTTATCCATAACCACATGAAAACCATTTTCTATAGCAAACTTACATGCTTCAAAATGAACATGATTAGGTGTAACTATGCTGACAAAATCCATTCTTTCACCTTCAGGAAGTTCTTTTTCTTTAAGAATCATTTCTTTATAGGAACCATACACACGATCATTGGGAAGATACAAGGCATCTCCGGCTGCTGCTGATTTTTCAGGGTTAGAACTAAAAGCTCCACAAACGAGTTGGATTTCTCCATCCAAAACCGCAGCTCTACGGTGTACAGCACCAATAAAAGCTTCTAGGCTTCCGCCTATCATACCCATACGTAATTTTCTCGACATCTTTTTTTCTAATTGAATAATAAAACGATATGCAATTTATAGTTTAAAGCTGGAAAGCCCAAAACGCCTACTTAAAATAATTTTGTAATACAAAACAATTTTACAAAAGCCCCCTAAAAATCATGTAGTTATAATCAATAAAGTAGAAAATCACTTACGATATATAATTTAATATAGGTTTTATATGGATAAATAGTTTAAAAGGCTAGATTTGCATCGTAATGCTATACATATTCTTAAACCAAATGCAGCAATTACTGTATATTTGCGGCGTCAAATTTTAACAACAATTAAATCATGGGTTCTTCTTCTCACGGCCATGCAAGTAAAGTTACCATAGGCACTTTATTAGTTTCGTTAGGTATTATTTATGGTGATATAGGTACATCCCCGCTGTATGCATTAAAAGCTGTAATTGGTACTAGAGAAATCAATGAAATTTTGGTCTACGGAGGTGTTTCGGCAATTTTTTGGACACTTATCATACAAACTACTGTAAAATATATTTGGATTACTTTACAAGCCGACAACCATGGTGAAGGAGGAATTTTCTCTTTATACGCTCTTGTAAAACGATTTGGTAAAAAATTGACCATACCTGCAATATTGGGTGCTACAACACTTTTGGCAGATGGTATTATAACACCGCCCATCTCAGTTTCTACCGCTATAGAAGGATTAATAAAAGTACCAGGTTTGGAAAATATTTTCATAGCTGGAGAGTGGAACACAATCATAGTAACCTTGATTATCATCTCTTTACTGTTCTTTTTCCAACGATTTGGTACAGATGCCATAGGAAAATACTTTGGCCCCATTATGTTTGTGTGGTTCTCAATGCTCATGATTGTAGGTCTATATCATGTTACGAGCCATTTAGATATTTTAAAAGCTTTGAATCCCTACTATGCCTATGATATGCTCACTCATTTTGATGGTGGATTTTGGTTACTCGGTGGTGTGTTTTTATGTACTACAGGGGCTGAGGCATTATATTCCGACTTAGGGCATTGTGGTATTCAAAATATCCGAATCAGTTGGATTTATGTTAAAACGGCTCTTGTAATCAACTACTTGGGACAAGCCGCTTGGTTGATGAATCAGACAGGAGGAAAAATACTTGACGGTCGTAATCCATTCTTTGAGTTGATGCCTAGTTGGTTCTTATTACCCAGTATTATAATAGCTACTTTGGCAACGATTGTTGCTTCACAGGCCTTGATCAGCGGTAGTTTTACCTTGATTTCAGAGGCTATGAACTTAAACTTCTGGCCAAGAGTAAAAATCAAACAACCTTCAGAAAGTAAGGGTCAATTATATATTCCAAGTATAAACCTCCTTCTTTGGGTTGGTTGCGTAGGGGTTGTTTTGTTCTTCAAATCCTCAGAACACATGGAAGGAGCCTACGGACTCTTTATCACATTGACGATGTTAATGACAACTACTTTATTGTCTGTATATCTAAAATATATAAAGAAATGGAACACCATCACTGTGATATTGGTGACTTGTGTGTTTTTCGTAGTAGAACTATCCTTCTTTGTGGCCAATCTAGGAAAAATAGCTCATAGTTTTCCGATATTAATATTATCTTCTTTCATTTTCATCATCATGTTTGTATGGTATTACGCACGTAAAATCAACAACAAATTCATGAAGTTTGTAGACTTGGATCACTACGGTGGAATATTAACCGAACTAAGCGAAGACGACAATATCCCCAAGACGTCTACACACTTGATTTACCTAACAAAATCAAACAATAATCATCAGATAGAGGAGCGTATCATGAAGTCCATACTATCTAAAAAACCCAAAAGAGCAGATGTCTACTGGTTTTTACATCTCAACCGCACCAATCAGCCGTATACACTTGATTATGACGTTCTGGAGCTTGTAAATGACAAGGTAATTAAGGTAAACATAAATGTGGGTTTCCGTATACAACCCAAGACAGAGATTTACTTCAAAAAAATTGTACAAGACTTGGTTCAATGCAAAGAGCTCAACCTTCATATTCGTCCCGATGGCTCTACTAAATATAACAACGAACCCGATTTCAAGTTTATATTGATAGAGAAATTCTTGTCGACAGAAAACGAGTTCTCATTGAAAGAAGGAATGCTTCTCAATGCTTATTTCTATTTGAAAAGTATTGGCGAGAATGATGAGGATGCATTTGGATTGGACAAGAACGATGTAAAAGTAGAGTTGGTACCTCTCATTTACAACCCTATAACCAATATCAATCTAAAAAGAGAAAGAAGGATGTCGAGGCATTAATTTATTAAAAATCTATTCCCAATGAAGAATGTATTCTTAGTAGCTCTACTTGTTTTAAGTTTTTGTGCAAAGTCCATTGGTCAGATCTCACTTGAGCAAACCATCGATACGTATATGAAGTTAAACGAGCGAAAAGAAATAGACTCTTTAATGGAGTATATTTATCCAGGCGTGTTTAGCCTATTCCCAAAAGCGAGTCTTGCGAAAGTCATGAAAGATGCTATAAACTCTGAAGACTTCACGATTGATCTTTCAAATCTAAAAACGGATTCTTTGGGTCAACAAAAATTGGATGTAGACATCAAATATCAACTGTTGTATTATTCAATGACCATGACTTTAACATACAAAGAAAAGCAGTCTGAAGATATATTGATGGCAGTTAAAAACAGTTTCAATAACTTATACGGAGAAGAAAACGTAAAGCTTAACCAAGAGTTGAGCTCACTTGAAGTATTTTCTAGCAAAAAAATGTTGGCTATTCTTGATCCAAAGTATGACGGCTGGAAGCTATTGGGTATTGAGCCTCAGCAAAAGTTTATGTTGAAAAAGATACTTCCAGAAAAAATATTCAAAGAAACGGGGCTTTAAAGTTTTATCAATTTTTGGAAATGAGTTTTTCCATTACTTTTGATTATTCGTATAAAAATCAATTTGCCTGCTTCTACTTTATCTAAAGAAATTTGGGTTTTGTTTATGCCGCTTACCAGTTGCCAATCAGAAGTGGAGAACGTTTTGCCAATAGCATCCTGAACAATAATTTTTGCAGTTTCTTCTTCCCCATTTTCTATTTCTAAATGCACCTTATCTATAAATGGATTTGGAAAAACTGTTAACTTAATCGGTGATTTATTTGGCTCAGAGTACGTAATTACTTGCGGCCTAGGAATATTTACGTCCATCCAATCTAGGCGATTGCTTAGCCAATTGCGAAGCTCATTTACTTCTCCTTGCCAAGAAGGAGCTATAGGCGAAGGATTGGGCCAAACATAGGTACCCAATGTTTTCCATCGGTTGAAGTTACGCACTTGTGCATCCGCAAGCTCTCGAGCGTAACCATCTATTACTTCTTCTAGTCTAGTATTTGAAAAAATCCCCCCTGGTTTTCTCTCTGAATGATAAATCTCCCCAACCAAATTCAGAAAATAAGGATCAGAAACCATTTTCACCCAGTATTCAGGAGCAGGAAATCCATCATTGGGACAAATATCATTAAACTTATAGGACCATAGATTATAATTGTTCTTCTGACAATAATCGGCATTGCCAAATGTAATATCGTAGTCCCAAGGCGGGCCTGCCGTGAGTTTTGAGTTTTTGGAATCCTTATCCTTATAAAAAAATGTACTGATCCTATACCCGTCTACGTTTCCAGAAACTTCATTGAGAAGCAATAATTTTGCAAAAGAGGCTACATCCACATAGTTCCTATATCCATTTTTCAAATCTGTTGAAAGACCTTTATAAATTGCATTCTCAAACTGCTTGATGTAATTGGTCATGTAGGCTTTTTGTGCCGCAGTAGGATCCTTGGGATCATGAAAAAAATAATAGTATCGTTTATTATTCTTATTTACATATTCTGATAAAACACTTCCAGCAGGGTTTGAACCTGTTGACTTATCCACCTTCACAAT
>JBOFGX010000190.1:0-4463 GCA_051649345.1 Leadbetterella sp.
AGGAAAGCCTTGAGGCTAATGAAAATGGCGGAGAAATTCAATATTCCTGTTGTTACACTCATAGATACTCCAGGTGCATTTCCAGGTTTAGAGGCAGAAGAAAGAGGGCAAGGCGAGGCCATTGCTCGTAACCTAAAAGAAATGATGACCCTAAAAGTGCCCGTTGTTTGTATAGTGATAGGCGAGGGTGCCTCTGGAGGTGCCTTAGGCTTGGGTATTGGAGATAGAGTTCTGATGCTCGAAAATGCGTGGTATTCTGTCATTTCTCCAGAAAACTGTTCTACTATCCTTTGGAGAACTTGGGAATATAAAGAGCAAGCTGCAGAAGCACTTAAGCTTACAGCAAACGATATGCTCAAAAACGGACTAATAGATGGTATTATTCCTGAGCCATTAGGCGGAGCACATTTGTATTGGGATGAAATCTCTGAAACATTGAAAAATACAATTATAAAAGAAATAAAAGATCTTCAAAAAATGGATGTAAGTTCCATGATATCTAGCAGAATAGATAAGTTCTGTGCAATGGGATTTGTTATTGAGTAATCCATGAGTAAAGCAATTAAGGCTGTTGTGTTTGATTTTGGAAACGTTGTAATTAATATCGATGTAGATAGAACCTATAGAGCGTTTTCAAATCTTACCTTCAAAACAGAGGCTAAAATAAAGCAGATATTCGAAGAAAATAGTATTTTCAAGAATTATGAATTAGGTAAGTTCTCAGATGATGAGTTTCGTGAAGTCATACGTCAGGTGTGTGGATATCCACTTAATGATCATGAAATAGATACGGCTTGGAACGCTCTTATTTTAGATATCCCTAAAGCTAGGATGGATTATTTGTTTGAATTGAGGAAAAAGTATCCCATTTATCTGCTTAGTAATACGAATTCCCTTCATATTCAGTATTGCAATGAGTATGCTCGAAAAACATTTGGTATTTCCAATCTCATTCAATTTTTTGAAAAGTCGTATTTATCCTATGAATTGGGTCTCTATAAGCCGGATTACGGCATTTATCAGCATGTTTTAGATGATCTTTCTATCAAGCCAGAGGAAATGATATTTTTGGATGACAGGGAGGATAATATTCAAACGGCTTCAGAAATGGGTATACATGCTATTCAAATCCATCCTCCGGGAGACTTTATGCCTATTTTAGACATATTTTTAAATTGATTCCTTAATGAAAAAAGATAATTATCTTTTACATATAATTCTGTTTGTACTTACAGTCTGTACCACCATATTAGCAGGCTATGAATGGATGACAGGTCGGTATGTGTTGATGGAGATTCAGTTGGCATATGGAGGCAAACAAAAATTTGAATTTACCAAAATTTTAGAAGGGTACCGGTTTGCAGTACCTTTTTTATTGTTTCTTACTTTTCATGAATTTGGTCACTATTTTATGGCCAAAGCCAAAAACATAGCTGTAAGCTTGCCTTATTATATTCCCGCATGGTTTGCGATTACACAAACTCTCGGAACCTTTGGAGCTTTTATTCGTATCAAAGCCCCCATTTACACAAAAAAAGACTATTTCGATATAGGTATTGCTGGGCCATTGGCAGGATTTGTTGTAGCTATTGTTTGCTTAATAATGGGTTTTTCAGAACTTAAGTCTGACGATTATATATTTTCGGTCCATCCTGAGTATAAAAAAATGGGAGCCAATTATAGGCAGTTCTTAGATAAAAACTATTCAAAAGAATCGGTGATTACGCTCGGTGAAAGTCCCATATTCTCGTTTTTTAAGCAAAAATTCGCAGATCCTAAGTTCATACCACATCGCTTCGAAATGAGCCATTATCCCTTACTTTTGGCTGGTTTTTTAGGATTGTTTTTTACAGCCTTGAATTTACTACCCATCGGACAATTAGATGGGGGACATATCCTATATGCAATGATAGGCAAAAAAGCGTTTGATATAGTCTCACCTGTTTTTTTAGTTATTCTCACCACTTTTGGAGGCTTAGGATTCTTTTCTGTTTATGAAATCAATGCATTGGATTCAGAAACGTCCCTTCGATATTTTTCGAACTTTGCCATTTTTGTTTACATTACATATCTTACATTTTCTCGGATTTTTGATAGCAAGTTAAATGGATTGATATTAGCATTGGCGGTTATATTCTTACAATTACTATTTAATGGACTGTTTCCAGATATAAAGGGCTATTCAGGTATTCTTGCCTTTGCATTTTTAATCGGTAGATTTTTGGGAGTTTATCATCCTGACGTGCCTGTACCCGAAAAATTGAATGGAATCCGCTACATTTTAGGAATCCTTGCTATGCTTATCTTTATTGGGTCAGTGAGTTTGTATCCTATTTCCTGAGTTTTTTTTTAAGAAATCCTCATTTGGTTCCCATTTTATTGAGTCTTACCTTTGTGCTATCAAATTATAACAATGCATAAAGATACCCAGGCGATTCGTATTCAAACAGAAAAAACCCAATATAGAGAGCATTCTACGCCTCTATTTATGACCAGTAGTTTTTGTTTCGACGACGCCATGATGGGTAAGGATCTGTTTGATCAGACCCTTGAAGGCAATATTTATTCGCGTTTTTCCAATCCTACGGTACAAGAGTTTGTAGATAAAGTCTGTATGCTTGAGAATTCAGAGGATGGTGTTGCTACGGCTACTGGTATGGCAGCTGTTTTTGCTAGTTTTGCTGCACTATTGCAATCAGGAGATCATGTCGTATCTTCTAAAGCACTTTTTGGCTCTGCACACCAAATATTTACGCAGATTTTACCAAAATGGGGAATTACTTGTACCTATGTAGATGCATCCGAGCCTCGTGAAACTTGGGAAAAGGCCATACAGACTAATACCAAGATGATTTATCTAGAAACGCCTTCCAATCCTGGATTAGAACTGGTAGATTTAGAAATGGTAGGGGATTTGTGCAAAAAACACAAGTTGATTTTTAACGTTGATAACTGCTTTGCTACGCCTATTCTGCAAACACCGACCGATTTTGGAGCCGATTTGATCATACACTCTGCTACCAAGTTTATGGATGGTCAAGGTCGTGTATTGGGTGGGGTCGTAGTAGGCAAAAAAGAATATATTGAGCCCATTCGTTTTTTTTGTAGACAAACAGGACCTTCTTTGGCACCCTTCAATGCTTGGACACTCAGCAAGGGAATAGAGACACTTTCGCTCCGTATGGAAAAGCATTGTAGTAATGCGGTAGCTTTGGCAGAGTTTCTACAAACAGTATCTGGAGTAAAAAAAGTAAATTACCCGTTTTTACCGTCTCATCCTCAGGTAAATTTGGCCAAAAAGCAAATGACACACGGTGGAGCCTTGATCACCGTTGAGCTAGAAGGCGGTTTTGATCGTGTTGTGAGGTTTACAAAGCTATTGACTATACCATCGCTTACGTCCAACTTGGGCGATAGCCGTACTACGGTAACTAATCCATTTACCACTACACATGCCAAAGTAAGTGCCGAAGAAAAATATGCCTTGGGCATTTTTGAAGGCTCCTTGCGTATTTCCGTTGGATTGGAGCATATTGGCGATCTTAAAGCCGATTTTGAACGGGCTATATTGGGGTCGGAGTAAGGTACTATTTTTTTAATTATTAGGTACCAGCAATCTTCAAAAATGATTTAACATATTCTATTTTCTCCATTATAACTGAACTGTAACTAACTACAAAACATGTTATAAACAAAAATAAGAAAAGATAAATTTGTTTCTTGAACTTTAAATCAACATTCTTACTTTTCAAAATCTCAATAATACTCCATAAGAAGATAAAAAAAAGAGTAATGCCTGTCAAAATTTCAATTAGATCATTATTCGATGTTTTCGCAACTACTATCAATCCAAACATTACAAAGCCAATAATCCAAGGATACTTTTTCAATAAAGAAATATTGTTTTCATTGGTAATAGGGTGCATACGACGTAATTCAACTTCAAGTTCTTGAAAATCATCTATTTGATCCGATATAACTATTATATCTCTCGGATTCTTACTTTGAATTGTAAGTGAACCATTTTTATTTTTACTAATCTCTTTAATGTCATTTATATTAATATGGGTTTCCTGAAAATTCGTTTGAATTCTTGAAATAAAACTATCTGAAATTGTTACTTTATATTTTTTTAAACTATTTTCTACTTTTTTTAATCCTTGAAAATATGAATAAACGAAAATTAGTATTACAACTAGTGCAGGGATATAACTTATAATTCTTGTGTCTTCTTTTACATAATTATCAATTAAAACAAATCCTATACAAATAAGGGAAATCATCAAAAGTAGTCCTACCATACGTAAATGTGCTTTCTTTTTGAATCTTTGTAATCCCTCTTCTCTGAATGTATATTCTTTCATGTTGTAGCTGTTTTAGGGTAATTAATAATTAATAGGGTATAGTTACCGTAAAATTAATACTATTTTTTGGTTCTAATAATTAGTATTAATAAGGGTTTT
>JBOFGX010000191.1:0-3376 GCA_051649345.1 Leadbetterella sp.
GGTGTTTGGTTTTTCGATTATTTTTCAATTATTTATGCCCAAAGATTATGTCAAGTAAGAAGATACTAATAATTGAAGATGAGCTTCGAATCGCTCAAAACATTTCGAAAGGTTTGCAAGAAAAGGGATTCGTAACGGAAACAGCATTTGACGGAATGATTGGTCTTAAAATGGCGTTAAGTAACGATTTCGATTTAATCTTATTAGACTTGAATCTTCCCTCAATGAATGGTTATGAGGTATGCGAAAAAATAAGGAAGCAAAAAGCCGAAATTCCAATAATCATGCTTACTGCATTAGGTGAAACAGAGGATAAAATTGAAGGTTTTGAAAAAGGTGCCGATGATTACTTGGTAAAACCGTTTGATTTTAGAGAACTTTTAGCTCGAATCAATGTATTTTTCAAGGGTAAGACAGATGATCCAGCCCCATCTAGTGATTTACAGATTGCGAATCTTATATTGAACATGAATACAAAAACTGCCTATAGAGATAGTAAACCTATAGAGTTAACACCCAAAGAATTCTCTCTTTTAGCTTTTTTGTTTCGCAATAAAGATAAAATAGTTTCAAAAAGCGATATATCAGAAGGTTTATGGGGACAAAAAAATCAACAAAGTCTAAATCTTGTGGAAGTTTACATAAATTTTTTACGTAAAAAAGTAGATAAAGACTTTGAACCTAAGCTTATACATACCAAATCGGGTATGGGCTACATAATGAGAGTTGAGGATCTCAATCACTAATCATTCCTTGGCTGTATGAAAATAGGAACTCGAATTACACTTCAATTTACTATACTGGTAGCTATTATATTGGGGGTATTTTCTATATCTTTCTACTACTTAATTGAATCTTATACTAAAAAAGAGTTCCTCAAATATCTGACAGATAGAGCCAAGACGACAGCTTCATTATTTATAAAAGAAAAATCTATTGATAAGCGTTTGCTTCGTTATTACGACAGAAATACTTTGTCATCCTTGTATGCAGTAGAAATAATCGTTTTTGATGAGAACGATAAAGTAAAACATTTCAATACGGAAAATGACACCTCCATTACCTATAACCCGGAGCTCTTACTTAAGATTAGGAAAAAAAATGTTTACAACACAGAATACAAAAACAAAGTTGTAGTGGGCTTGATGTATAAGGATAGCAACACTGAACAAGATTTTTTGATATTAGCCCAATCTGAGGATATATATGGGAAAGAGAAGCTAGAAAAGATTAAGGATGCTATATATATTGGGCTTAGTTCGGCAATTTTGCTAACAGTTGTCCTTGGATTTTTCTTTTCTTGGCAGGCACTCAAGCCTATTTCGAGGCTTAACAACGAAATTTCAAAAATAACGGCTAATAATCTTAACAAAAAGCTGAGTGTAGGACAAAGTAAAGATGAGATTGCCTCTTTGGCTCGGAATTTCAATGCAATGCTTAGTCGCTTAGAAAAAGCATTTCTTGTTCAAAAAAGCTTTGTTAGCAATGCATCACACGAACTCAGAACTCCTCTTGCTGCAATGAAATCTGAAATCCAAATAGCATTAGAACATGATAGAACAATTGATGATTACAAAGAAATATTGGAGACACTTAATACGGATAATTCTAGACTTGTAAAATTAACCAACGGATTATTGCAACTCGCAAAGTCGGATGAAGGTGAAAGCAACATTAGAAAAGAAAATGTAAGAATAGATGAGGTCCTTTTTGAGGTTCAGGATGAAATATTACATTCTTGGCCTGAATATAGAATTCAAATTGATTTTGAATCCATTCCTGAAGAAGAAAATTTCTTGGTGATCCTCGGAAATAAGGATTTGTTAAAAACGCTCTTTACAAATTTAATGGAGAATGGCTGTAAGTATTCTGATGATAAAACTGTACACGTAAATCTTAGGTTTAATAACATAAATAGTATTATAGCCATTAAGGATAATGGCATTGGAATCTCAGAAAGTGAAAAAGAGAGCATTTTTGAGCCATTCTACAGGACAAAAAACGTAGGAAAGGCAGAAGGACATGGAATAGGATTATCCATTTGTAAAAAAATAACAGAAATTCACAAAGGAAGAATTGGTGTAAAAAGTAAAGTGGGAGTAGGTAGTGTTTTCAGTGTAATTCTACCACATGTTTAAAAGTAGCGGGGAGCAGAATCGAACTGCCGACCTTTGGGTTATGAATCCAACGCTCTAACCATCTGAGCTACCCCGCCGAAATAGGAGCACAAAAGTAGCCTATAGCCTCTTTTATTACAAATAGAAATGTAAATTATTTGAAAAAAAAATATTTTATTTAAAAAATCTTTGGATAAATACCACAAAAGATTTAACTAGTACCAAATTGACAATACAATGAGTAAGTTTAAGTTTCAACAAGAATATGCCTTCAAAACCTCCCCAAAGGTTTTGTTTAATTATATAAGTACGCCTGGCGGAATGCAGCAATGGTTTGCTGATAAAGTTACACTCGATAGCAAGCACAATTTTCATTTTCATTGGGATTCCGAAGTACACGTTGCTGAGCTATCCATGAGATTGAATAAATCCGCTCGCTTCGACTTTATAGGAAATGAAACGGGTAATTTTTTAGAGTTTAAGATGATACAAAGTGAAATTGATAGCTCAGTATTTTTAAAAGTCACAGATTGCTCTGATAATAACGATCAGCAAGAAATGGAATTTTTATGGAAAGGCTTGATTCATGATCTCAAAGAAATTGTAGGCGGGTGAGCTCTTAATCCGTATTTTTGTATCCATATTTATATTAGAAAGCAAAGGATTTCTTTTGAAAAAACTAGACAAGCTATTTATAAAATCTTTTTTGGGTCCTTTTATTCTTACCCTGTCGATTGTCCTGTTTATTCTCATCATTCAGTTTTATATTAATTACATCAATGAATTGCTAGGCAAAAACCTAGGAAACGATGTTTTTATTAAACTTACAGCCTATCAAATTTTAATGAGTATTCCGAGAGCCATGCCACTTGCGGTTCTTCTTGCTACATTAATGACGTTTGGGAACCTTGGTGAGCATACAGAGATTACCGCTATGAAGGCATCAGGCATACCTCTTTGGAGAATCATGCTGCCTATCTTTAGCTTTACAGTGATGCTAACCATAGGTTCTTATTTTTATAATGATAAAGTAAGTCCTTGGGCTAATCTTAAGGGTTTTTCTCTGTTGTATGATGTAAAAACAACCAAGGCCGCATTCAATATTGAAGAAGGTATATTTTACAATCAAATTCCAGGATATAGAATAAAAGTTCAGAAAAAATATGCGGATAATATTAGCTTAAAAAATATAATTGTCTACGATCATACGGGTTCTTCAGGCAATAAAAATCTCACTATAGCAGATTCAGGTAGGATGT
>JBOFGX010000192.1:0-12486 GCA_051649345.1 Leadbetterella sp.
CTTCTCCTAAAAGTTCTACTTTTGAAACATACCAGGGAGCTATAAGACCCAAGGCTATTTGAAATATTTGTTCGCTATTCATATAGCAAATATCTCAATATATTTCTACCTTATCCACTCTATTCGACATAGAGCCAAAAAGTACTCACCATTATTTTTCACTCAATACATCTGGATTCTATTTTAAAATAGACTACGCATTTATTTGGCATAGATTTTGAATTTATTCATTAACATACCAACTTTCTATTGAAAAACAGACTTTTCTTACTTGCCTTTCTATCGCTACTAGTTTCACCTATTTGTGGGCAGAAAAAGATCATATCTGAATGGTCCAAACTTTACGGGGGTAAATTCGATGAATTTGCGATGTCAAGTGTTCAAACAGCGGATGGCGGACTTCTTGTGGTAGGCTCTACCAATAGCAAAAGCTCTGGTGATGTGGGTGTTACATATGCCAAAGAAGGTACAGGAGGAAAAGATTTCTGGGTGGCCAAACTATCTGGTGCAGGTGTACTAGAATGGACAAAATCATTTGGAGGTTCCTTAGATGATATAGCCACAAGTGTTACGAGAATTGGCACAACAAACGACTATTTTGTTGTTGGGACAACCATGTCTACTGATTTTGATGCTAGACTAAATGGTTCAAACGGTGGTTTGCTGATGGTGAAAATAAGCGACAAAGGCGTAGTGGCGAGTATCATTGTGGAAGCAGGTGGTAGCTTGAGCAATGGATATACATACAATGCTCCCCTTACGTATACAAAGCCTGTAGCAAAATCTCTCTCTGATGGTCGTATATTGGTAGGTTGCACACGAATGCTAAACCGTGGACCTAAAAAACAAGAATTTAATCTACGTATCTATAATGCCAATTTAAGTCTTGCATTTGCTCAAGAGTATGGTGGTAATCAAGAAGATTACTTATCAGACGTTGTTGTTTGTTCAGATGGTGGATATTTGATGGTTGGGAATACCTTTTCTTTTGGAAACGAGATATCTGGAGCGGGTAACGGTTCTATTGATATGTATGTAGTCAAAACAAATGCTACAGGAGTTATTCAATGGCAAAAGGGGTTTGGAGGAGAATCCGCAGACTTATTAAATGGAGCAATGGAGAGTTCTATAGCCAATCAATATTTTCTAATTGGCGAAACTACCTCATCTACAAAAGGCCCCTTTGGAAAAGCCCTGGGCCCTGACAAAGATAAGGATGCCGTACTCATGCGAATTGATAATACGGGAAGCATACTTAAGGTCAACAGATTTGGAGGAGAGGAAGACGATGCGTTCTTCGGTGTATCCTCAGACAAAAAAGGCAATATGCTTATTTGCGGCTCTACAGCATCTACAATTGGAGATCTGGAACCTAAGCTGCAGTCCGATGGCTGGATTATAAATTTAAAGGAAAGTTCATACGAAGTCAATTATCAACTCTTAATGGGCGGAACAGACATCGAACAGTTTCGCGGCCTATTTGTTCCTTCTGTTAATAGCAATCAGGTTTATCTTTTCGGCAACACTTTCTCTGTAGACGGAGATGTGACAGCCAATAAAGGGAATGCTGATTTTTGGGTAAGTAAACTCGTCCCTCCTCCTCCGGTTTTGTTTGGCAAATCTGAGGTTTTCAAAAATATAAATGATGAAGTAGAAGTAATCTGGACTACTACTCAAGAAGTAAACGTAAATAAATTTATAGTAGAAAGAAGCTTTGACAATAAAACTTTCACAAAAATAGGAGAATATAACGCCACAGGAAACTCCACTCGCAGCGTTCAATACAAGCACAAAGATCTCGGGTTTAGGCTAGGCAATAATTTTTACAAGATTACTTATACTGATAAGTCCAATACTGCCTTTTCTGGCTTGCTGTTAACTTTCAAATACGCCCCTTTATCTACAAATCCAATATCGTCTACTCAAAAAGCGATAGTCTATCCAAATCCCAGCAATGGGATATTTGAATTATCTACACCGGAAGAACTGTTAGATATGAGAATGTATACTACAGATGGTAGACAAATAGAATTCAAATTAGATAGATTAGATAGCAATAAAGCTAAAATCAGCATGAATGTGTCTGGAAATTTCATTCTTGAATTCTCTACTCCTTCTCATACTCAGACTCAAAAAGTGAGTATCAATCGGTAAGAGAACCTTGCTTTCTTTTCCACAGATGAATCCCAAATTTTGTAGGATCAAAAGGCTTCTACACTTAGCTGTTACCCAAGGTTTCATGTAAGTTTGTTTCTATTAATCCAAAATATTGAAACAAATCTCACGCAATATGCTTTCTATTAACAAGAAAAAACTACTCCTAAGTCCAGAATAATACTATTATTAAAAAAAATGATGATATTATTTTGTTTTTAATAATACTTTCTTATATTTGTTATAAATTCTATAAGAATAAAACTATTACATACTGTATCACATTAATAATTATGAAAATAACTTTATACCTTCGAAAGACAATTTAAGTACAATTATTAAATTGTTTTAGATAAATAATTTAATGCTTTTCCATGCACTACGTAAGATTTATCCATTGTTCCGATGGATGATTTGTTTCTTAGTTATATGGCTGTAAGCCTTGTTGGTTTGATTTTAATCAATTTTATGTTATTTTTCAATAATTCATTTTGTAGTGATTTTGTTTTCGTATATATAATATTATCGAAAACAATTCTCAACTAGCAAAGTCAAAGTTTTGAAAAACCCGGATTCCGTATTTACGTTATTTTCCTTTATTCTATTTTCAAACAATTCAATGTACTAAAATATTTTAAACAACAGCTATAACAATTTAAGCAACAACTTATTAATGGTATATAAAATAGTACTCAAAACAAATACTCTAGTACCCATATAATTCCCAAATTTTACTAATTCAACAAATAGTAAGGTTCATTAAAAGTTGAGATTATGTATATTTTTCAAGATTGAAGATTTCCGCGTGAGCGATAATTATAGATTGTACTGTAAACCTTTGTAATTTAAACATCGTAAAAAAGGGCGGTTCTACTGCCCTTTTTTATTCTATTTAATTGAGAATTTGAGCGATCTCTACACCAAGTACATCAAAAAAAATGGATCAAGCAAAAAAGTTGGGGGGAAGCAACTTAAGTAAGTCCTATGTTTTAAAGAAATTGAAAAAGGAGCGATTTATATATTCATACTAGACATTAAAACTATTCACCTGTCAATAATATTGTAAAAAGGCAATTTTTGTCTTTTTACTCAGTAAATAATTCTAAAAATAAACATAAATGGTTCGTAATAAGAAGAAAACAGTCCGTTTTAAAATTTGATTCTTTTACGTTCCTTGAATGTTTATAGTCTAAATTTTAAAGAGGATCGTTCGGTTCGGCGTCCCGATTTTATTCATGTTTTTTTGCTTCCTTTTTTTCGAAAAAAAGGAAGGCCGTCCGCAGGACATTCAAGAACTAAGATTTATGAAAACGTAATTGATCTTGAATTGGATTATACCCCTCAACTTTTTCGCTTGAGCCAAAAAAATGGCAAAACGTTACTATTAAAACCCTTTAAAATACTCATGATATGCGGTTTAATCGCCTGATCTAATTATATATTACTTCTATACCAAAAGAATATTTCTTATTTTCCAAATATGTTCATTATTTCAGAAAAATATTTTATTACAGAAATTTCAATATTTTTTGAAAATATAAAATTTTTTATCTATATTTGTACTGTATTCATTTACGTGCTTTCAAAACCATATAAATTACACATTTCTAACAAAACGCTGATACGAAAATGAAAAACGCGGACGCTTTCCAAAAATTGGTTTTTAACCATTTTTTTAATTACAAAAACCCAATTGGGTTTTTCTTTACAATTAGTGCTTCAGAAAAAAGAGATTAGATTTGAAGTAGACTTATTATCAGCATTATGCAAAAGTAGCTCACATTGTTGTGAGCTATTTTTATTAGCTACATGCTCAAAAAGTCTTCAATTAATTTCTAGCAGTATTCAAAAATGTGAAGAAAACCAATTGGATTCACATCCTACAGGACTAGTTATAATAAACTATAACAGAGAAAGGCAGAAATCACCTATGTGACAATATACTTCGCCATAAGAAGATAACAAAATCTACTTGTAGAGCTAACCCACAGACAGGTTACCCGATCTAAAAACTTCATTTAAAACAGTCATGTAAGAAGTACCAAAACGATCGTAGCACCAGCTTCTTAACTCTTTGATATCTGATTTAGCGAGCCTCGAAATTCCTTTGAGAAGCTCTTTTCTAAACAATTTTTTATCAAAACTGACTTTCTCCAAAATCAGTTTGATATATTCAAGCATAGTCATATTAAGAATCACTCTAGTTTAAAACTTATAACAAATATAATTATTCGCATAAATAATTGTTAGATTCTAACAAAAAGTTATCCACAATCATATATTTTCTAGACATCCATCCAGACTAAAAGAACGCTCAAGCTGATTTAAAATTGTCCTTAGCACAAGCTCGACTTTGGCATCTGGGCATGAAGCACCACATGTGAGAATCCATGTGGGCTTATGTTTTCCTAAAGGTAAAGAAGAAACTACTTCTTTATTGCCATGAATATCAAAATGTTGGATAGCACCATCTACACCAATACACTCTTCAGAAGAAATAAAATATGTAGTAAACTTTTTTTCTAATAATTCTACCAAATGACTTGTGTTGGAACTATTATATCCACCTACAACAATAGCAAAATCCGCTTCTGCTTCCAATAAAGCATGCGTGGCGTCTTGGTTATCGTTTGTAGCATAACAAAGTGTATCACGTGTACTTGCAAAATGCTCTCCTATAGTTTCTTCTTCTAGTCGATAATGATCTTTTAACACATTTCTGATATAATTTGCAATCTCTTGTGTCTCGCTAGCCAACATGGTTGTTTGGTTTACCACTCCCAACTTTACTAAATGTATTTCAGGATCAAAACCTTCCGAAAAACGACCGGAAAACTCCTCGAAAAAAAATTCTCTCGATTTTTCACCTCGAATATATTCGCCTAGGAGATTCGCCTCCCATATATCTTTGATTACAATTGCATGTCCAGATTTTTTGGCATGCGAAAAAGTAGCACGTGATTCTTCGTGATTGGGCTTACCGTGGACTACTACTGTATACCCTCTTTCTCCAATTTGGTTTGACCGATTCCATACTTTTTCAACAAACGGACATGTAGTATCGTAGCTATAAGGATTTATACCTAAGCTATTCAACTCTTCTTGCATTTCTATTGTGGTACCAAACGCAGGAACTACCACAATATCTTTATCAGGCATTAAGCTATCAAAGTCTACCAAGCGATTTCCATCATTATCAGTAAGAAACTTAACACCACGATCCAACAAATCTGCATTCACGATAGGGTTATGAATCATTTCACCTAAAAAGTATATTTGCTTATCTGGATTATCTTCAATAGTCTTATAGGCGATTTCAACGGCGTTTTCAACTCCGTAACAAAACCCAAAATGCCTTGCAATCAACACCGTACTATTCTCAAACTTCAAAACACTAGGACTAAAGTCCTTTTTCAGCTTATCTCGTACACGCCGGATCTCTTTTAATTTAGAAATAAAACCACTTTTAAATACCGAGGGTATGTCGAAACTTTTCACGAATAAATAGGATTAAAGTATAATTACATAAACACAAAACGTATAAATCGATACAATGTTTTGCCTATTTTAAAGTACAAAATTATATTGTTTGTCTCTAATATTTTCTGCCATATGCTTATTATATTTAATTTAAATAGCAATTATTATGTATATTGGCTTCAGTAATGACTAATAATTACTCTATTGTATTCGTTTGATTTATCTAAAAACAGTACTTTTGCGTACCCATAATTTTATCTAATCTTTGAAGCAATTCTCCAACTTCTTATTTGTACAACAAAGAACATGGATTCTCAGTGGAGTACTCATCGTTTCTATGTTTAATCTGAGTTGGGGACAGTCGGCATTTTGGAACCTTGATCCTTTTAGTAATCATATTCTAGAACGCCTTGAAACAAAATCAGGAAAGCTTTCTCCACATTTACATCTCGAAACCAAGCCTATTGCTAGAAATCATCTCTATTTATTTCTAGATTCATTAGATATGGCAAGTTTAAACCGAGTAGATTCTTTAAACTCGCTCTACCTCAAAAGAGATGGGACAGAATACTCCTACCAAGACGAATCAAATGGATATTCCAAAGGACTATTGAAACATTTTTTTAGAAATTCTGCCGACATGTATGCCATAAAGAATGAAGAGTACAACATTCATGTTTCCCCTGTTATCAATTTCAAGGCGGCGGCCAATAGCCCATATGGTAGCCTAAACTCTAAAAACTACCTTACCAATACACGAGGCTTGGAACTTAGGGGTTCGCTTGGCAATAAACTAGGCTTTTATACTTTCTTGTCGGAAAACATAACAGGATCACCGAACTTTCTCGTCAATTACTATTTAAACTCCGAAGGGTATCCCTATCAAGGACTCGTAAAAATCAAGAATGATAGTATACGAAAACTAAATGTGGACTATTTCGCAGCTACGGGCTACATCCGATTCAGCCCTATTAAGAATCTAGGACTAAGTTTTGGACATGATCGCCACTTCATCGGACATGGCTATCGTTCTCTTGTATTAAGCGATTTTTCTGTACCATTTCTCAACTTCAAAACTGATCTCAAAATCGGAAAAGTTCAATTTTTAAACATCCTTGGTCAACTAACCGATACACAAGTAGGAAGGTCTTCTGCATCCGAATATACATTCCCACCTAAATATCTCGTCTTTCATAGGCTAGGATTCAATATGTTTAAAAAACTGAATTTTGGAGTGTTTGAACAAATCATGTTTGGAAAACGCGATGCAGGTTTTGAGCTTAATTACTTAAACCCCATCATATTCTATAGATTTGTTGAGAGCAATGTGGGAAGCTCAGACAATGCTGTTATTGGCATTGATTTCAAATATTTATTAGCTAAAAACTACAGTATCTACGGGCAATATGTCCTAGATGAATACAATCGTAAAGAGTTTAAAAAGAAAGGATCGTGGCTAGAAAAATACGCCTACCAAATAGGTCTAAAAGCATATGATCTTATCAAAATCAAGAACCTAGACGTGCAGATTGAATATAACAGCGTACGTCCATATACCTACACACATTTCAACAGCAGCACCAACTTTGTCAACTACAATACGCCTATTGCTCATCCGCTAGGGGCAAACTTCCAAGAAGTACTTACTATCCTGCGTTATCAACCCAAACAAAAAATATGGTTACAAGTAACGCATATGTACGCTCAAAAAGGGGAAGACGAAGATGGTTTCAACTATGGTGGCAACCTGCTTAAAAGTTATAGATTTAATCGCTTCAGAGATACTGAAAATGTCATAGGTCAAGGCTTTACAAACACCATCAACAATACAGAAGTTCTAGCTTCATATAGGCTTTATCATAACCTATTTCTAGATTTAAGTGGGCAATTTCGCTCAGATAGCTATTACAAGGGTGGTATAGAACGCGTACTGCAGTTCGGTATACGGTGGAATCACCCGTATAGAAGTTTTATGTTTTGAAAGGAAATCTCTTTATCTCAATAAGCACTTTCTGATCCTCCTCCCGAAAAACCCCCTCCATCTCCAAATTTCACCTCCGGTGCATCTGGGATAACGTCGATCAATTGGCTGGCTCCCACTATTGCTTCCAAATCTTTAAACACCTCCGAACGTTCGTCTTTAAGAGTAAATCCAGATTTAGCTTCCCGTAAATACCACATAACCCATGCAATTATAAAAATAAGAATCGTCCCTCCTAGGGTGCATGCCCATTCTACAGGCATCAAAGAATAATAGCTTCTATAACTAAACAATGAAAAACCAAATGCTATTAATCCTACCCAAATCAAATCGCGTTTTCTATATTTCAACCCAAAAAACAAGTAAACGACAGGAATGCTAAATGTAAAGAACCAAAACATTCCCGCTAGGGGAATCTCCTTTGATTCTAGTAAATCATTCAGCAAGGCATTCCCCTCCCTTACAACGTAATAGTTGACAGACAAATACAAGACTACCAGACTAAGGATACGTACAAAGCTCAATCCATCCTTATAGTAAATGTCTTTGCTGAAACGTAAGGTAAGAAAATAACATAGTACCGATACTAGTAAAAACGCAAAAGGCATGATGGTTGCACCGAAAGAAAGTTCTTGTAAAATAGAAAAAACAAAAACATTGATAAGTCCATAAGATGCCAAGGCAACAATCACATCTCCGTATCTCAAAAATATGACTACATTAACTATACATAAAAGCAGAAAGTATGCGGAACTAAACCTATCAAAAATAAAATAAAGAGCGACTGCCATGCTTAACAATGAGCAATAGAGTACTGCATTATCTATCCCAGAATTTTTATGTTTACTCTTAACAAGAACAAATTCTAGAAACGCAATCCCTATCATACTCTGAAGAAAAAGTCCTACTCCAACGCCTACTTTTGAGTCTACCCTTAATATGAGACCTCCAATAGTCATAAAAAAAACAATACCCAAATAAACCATAAAAAATAGAGCAATCTTGACTAACCAATGAAAGCTCTGAAAATTATCGGGGAAACTTTTATTGATTTCTGCAAGTTGATGACTGCTTATCCATTTATCGGAATACCATTTTTTGGCTTCTTTCAAAAGATAACGATTTTCTATATCGTCCTGTTGATATGCTTTCATTTCTTGATTCCCAGTATTTTTTTAAGATTTATAAAAAAATATACCATTCCTCCCAAACAAGCCAAATAAAAGTACATCGCGAAGACAAAACTTTCGCCTCCCAATTTTTCAAAAAGCTGATTTGAAGTAAAATAAATAAACCCTATATAACCATACAATGCCCCCAATACAAGAAACAGTATACTTTTCGTCTTTCTTGCATATAAATATGAAACAAACGTTAGTACCATCAAAACAGAGAAATATAGAAACTCTATATCATAATTGAATAAAGCATATAGTATAGACCAAAAAGCCATATTACCCCCAAAAAAAACATACGTAAATCCAAAATGCTTTTTCCTATCATATCTTTCAGAAATATACCCCAATAGTAACAATAGTATTCCATACCCCATATTAATATGAGTAACGATCTTTGAACTAAAGTTATCCGCCTCCCAAAACTTGTACGGTGTGACTACTAAGCCTAGAGCAGATCCGAGACCTGAAATCCCCATAACTAGCACCCCTCTGTGGTCAAAATAATACCCTAAAAAAAGCAAGAGGATTCCCGTAAAGAAAGCAACGAAAGAAGTATATCCCTTGAAAATTTCATATTGGTATTGGACGTATCCAAGCAACATAACAAAGAATGTGCAAGCTATGAGCAGAGCATAATCCACCAGATTATTTTTGTTTGCTACATGGCTCCAGGAAAAATTATCTTTCCTACTATACCCAAACCATCCAGATAGTAGAACTACACAGCACATTGCGGCAATAATAGCCTGATGACCTATGGAATCTATGTTTTTGTATATCAATGTACCTAGTCCACCTGTAAGCAAGCCAATTCCAAGCCCTAATAAAATTCGTACTTCCCAAAAAAGTGAAAAACTATTATTAGCCAAAAACTTGTCTTGCAAATAATCAATATGCTCTTCAGAGAATATGTCTAAACTTCGGATTTTCTGGAAAATAAAATTATACAAATTACATAGTGTTTAAAACGACATGAAAATGCTTACTTAAACCAATAGCAACTACTCTTCTTTATGACTTAAAAATCAGTATCTGACTTTTTTATCTTCATAGGTTTTATCCAAATATTACGATACAGTACATCATGGCCTTCTGCTTGTAGTTTCAAACCACCTGGCACATCGGTTATACCTACGCCCCCATCATTTCCTCCATCGATACCTGAGTTTGCTCCTCCCCAGACTTTATTGATAGGAAAGTTCTTAAAAACTTTCTTTCCATTGAAATACATCGTCACCATAGCATGCTCTGTCTTTTTCCCTTTGTGGAATCGTGCCGCCCGAAATACTATATCGTAAGAGTTCCAATACCCCAGCCCATTGTAATATCTGTAAGGAGAGGAGGATTCATTGATCACTGCACCCATTCCATGACTGGTACTATCTCCATCCAAAATCTGTATTTCATATCGATTCTGCAAATAAACACCACTATTGCCCCCTTTACGCTTTACTAAAAACTCAATATGTAATCTAAAATCTCTATACTCCTCTTTGGTTACGACATCGGCGGCACCATATAATCCTCCTTTTGCGGCAGGGTCATTGGTATTAATTACCCAACCATGTCCTACGGGATCTTTTTCTATCGGCCATTTGATAGGCATTTCGGCTTTTAAACGAGGCCCATTCCAATATATCCAATTGTTATAAAACGATTCCTTGCTTCCATCAAATAAATGCGTGGCACCTTTAGGCTTAGGTGTGCCTATGCCTACCTGGGCAAATACACAAAAAGGTAAGAGTGACAGAAGTAATACTAATTTTTTCATTGAAAATTTACAGTAAATAATTTGAATTGGGTAAAATGAGCACAATTTTAATCAAAAAAATTCACTTGAAGAATTTTCACAAATTTTATCAAAAACTTTTGTGCGGTAAACAAAAAAGCACTAATTTTGCGTCACGATTCCCGAATAGCTCAGTCGGTTAGAGCATCTGACTGTTAATCAGAGGGTCGCTGGTTCGAGCCCAGCTTCGGGAGCAAACGTAAAAGCCTTATAATGTAAAAGTTATGAGGCTTTTTTATTTTTCTATATCATTCGAAGTTTTGAAGTGCTCATACAATTGCTCATACAGCTTATTTTTTATTCCTAGGTATTTTCATAGTGGTATTCAGATTTTGTCTGAACAAATTCCTAATGAATATACAAACCAGATTCAAGAAAACCCTAAACTATAAGTACTCTTATATATCTAAATGTAGTTCTAACTTCAACAATATGCTTACCAGAGTAAACCTTTTATATGAATATGAAAGAGAGTAGTTAGTGGCATAGTCCTAAAGCATATTGGGGAGATCGTCACAGAATCTCTTGGACATAAAAGTTTAAAAACTATTGAGTTTTATTTAGATTCTTTCGAAGATAGCGACAAATCAAAATATTCTGACTTGCTTACTGCTTTTATGAAGCCTTGAATTCGGATTAATCTGAATTCGCTTTAAATTTGGCGTGAATTAATTCCAGTTTTAAACCCCAATTTCACTACATTGAAAACTGAATTAATTTCAAATTAATCGGAATTAATTTAAAATTTGAAATACCTTTTTTAGAGTTAATTCAAGGTACTAAATTTGAAGAAGAAACATAAGTCCCATATCACATTATGCTTGAATCAAATATTTTTATTAGGTTTGAGAAATATTGATAAAATTGCAATTATTAACCTGAAAACCCGCAAATATGACACAAGAATTACGAAGTATTGAGATAAGCATACCTGATGATAATCCATTTGAAAATTGCAAGCTAAATCGAAAAGTATATGCAGAAAACCTAACCCAAATAATCCTAAACTATCCAAAAGGATTTGTTTTAGCAATAGATAATGAGTGGGGTGGAGGCAAAACTACATTTGTAAAAATGTGGGAACAGTTACTTAAAATTAAAAATATAAAAACTGTATTTTTTAACGCATGGGAAAATGACTTAAATCAAGATGGAAGCTCACCACTTTTTTACCTTCCTTTTCCAAGCCATATACGATCCAAATCAAATTATCTTTTTTTTTTATAAAGGTTCTCATCTCGTCCACTTCGTATTTTTTGCCCAGTGAAAGGCTAGGTTGAACAATCTGCAAAGCTATTTTCTTTATTCGGTTGATGACGGTTGTAGCTGATATTCTAAGCAATCTTGCTGTACCCAAGACACCTACGTTTTCTTTGGTTAAGGCTATGATATTCTCATTAATACCTTTATTATAAGCATTGTATTTGTAAAATTCTATGCAAGATTTCTTGCAAGATTTACAAAAATATCGTTGCTTACCCCTGGCATCTCTGCCATTTTTTATCATGGCAGAATGGCAAATCTTGCAGTCACCCACTTGTCTGTAACATGAGGATGTATACAGTGGCATTTTAGTCATATAGGAGCGTTTTTCTTTATAGGCTTGATATCCAGAATCATTACCAAATTACTCCTTTTTACGCAAAAAACTTACTCAAATACTTTATTGAGAGATTACCAACACGTTTGTAACATTACCGAATTCAGCATCAATATACACTCCTATCAAATACTATCTTTCCCTTATTAGCAGTATACCAATCTCTTGCTTTTTTTATCTTTTGTTCATGAGTTTCGTAAATATTATTGGTATTTAGTATTTTAGGGAAATTCGGAATATTTAACTCAAATAGACCAATAGCCCAATATGCTATTGCCATGCCATGCTCATCTGAGTATCTAAC
>JBOFGX010000193.1:0-6120 GCA_051649345.1 Leadbetterella sp.
TTTGTGAAGATGTCTGTTTTTTCATAACTAAAAATACCAGCTTTTTGATCAAAGTAACAAATTACTGGTATCTCTTTTGACGAAAAAACAAAACAACTATATGAAATTCAATATATTAAGAGTATTTGAGGGTCGACTAAGTAGACAACACATATCAATTGTTCACACCATTTCACCTCGGTGGATAGATGAAGATCCGTGGGAGTTTCCAAAAAATAATGATGGAGTCTAGATTCTAGCCTATTTCAGGAAGGTACTATCGTCAATGAAAATACGAGCGGGAGACAGCATTTATTGGGGCCTCAATGCACAATTTATCCTAAGAAGGGCCCAAAAATATGACTTTACTTCGGTCTGTAATAAAGAAGCAATTTGGGTTTATCAAATAGGGTTCTATTGAGAATGTCTTTGGCATACACATTAATACTACTACTAGACTCGTATGCAGGAGCTATATATAAATAGCTATTTGCCAATGAACCTTCTCTATTCAAATTACGAAGATAATTGGTAAAATTGACTTGCAGCGTACCTGAGGTATCCAATGATGCTGCTAATCCACCTAAGTCTGAAAAATCTCCAGATGAAGTAATATAAAGTCTGGCTCCATTCGAGCCCCTTTTAGGTTTTGAACCTTCAGACGGAAAAAATACAAACTTTGTACCACTTGGATGGAACACACTTTTTGAGCTATTTGGAGAAGTAAATTGTAAATCAGCACGTACAATATCCATATTCTTACTCAACTTAGCAACACTTGAAAGCGAAACACGGCTGTTGATTCCTACACCCGCTTGAACAAACAATTGGTTTCTGCCTTGTGCATAACTCATGGGTTTATTGATACCAAGGTTTTGAATAATGGTCCCAGACCTATTTACATCAAGTTGAGAATATCGTGCCCCATTAAAATCAAATGGGACCAATCGCGTCTTTTTATCTTTGGTGGTACAATACGCAAATAGCTCCGATGTGGCTAGGGAGTTAGGATCACTTACATTATAAAGAGGCCCTACTCGCATGGAAATGATTGATTTATTACTAGATGAGCCTTCAATAGCCCATCCCGAATAACTCTTTGGAAAATTTCGTGGATCATTTTTGGATTTAATAGCTGCCTCTACTAATTCTTTGGCTAATCCTATCGGTAATTTTAGTCTGTAGTAAATAGGAACCCACACTTTAGAAGTAGTGTCATACTTTCTGATATCCGAATAATTCACGGAGAAAGTAAATATTGGGGTTCTATCGAGGTAATCCTGCTTTTGAGTTGAATTATACCTTTTGGATGTATCAAGAGAAGATCTCAATCGATAAATGCTAAATGTATTTTTACTAAGTGTATCACCATATATGGGGCCTGAAGCTAATATCACTAAGAATAATGAATCATACGTCGCAATATTATCAATCGTTAAGGAGTCAATATTAGAGGCTTTGGCAAAATGATTTATATTGGGTTGAACATAAGAGATGGCGTTTATTTTTCCCATTGTAGGATCATTTACGCTACCTATCATAGTATATAGAGAATTAGTCCCTGTATCTGAAGAGTCATCTAGAACTGTTTCTGAAAACAAATTCAGGGTATCAACATAGAAAACACCTTTTTGATTATCTCCCGTAAAATCAAATCCAATTTCTGCCGGATTTTCACATGAGGAAAATAAAATAGACCCCGAGGCCAAACATACAAAAACAAAAAACTTAGTAAAAAGCGACATAGGGGAAATTTCTCTGTTGGCAATCAATAGTAGTTTCAAATCAACATTTGGGAATTAAACGTATAGACTCTTGTAAAGTGTATAAAAGTCTTCGACATTATCCCCCTCTTCTAAAAAAATACTTTTCTGAGGAGTGTCTATTCCAGATAGATCGTAAGCTTTACTATCTACCATTTTCCTATTTGTATGGACAAACAAATCAGAATACAAGGCTGCGATTCGAATAAAAGAATTATAGTCCGCTTTCCGCAGTTCCGTCATGTGATCATCACTTACATCAAGCATACGGGCTTTATCAAAAATGTCATTTCCAAATGTATGCGTAAATGGAGTATCATAGGCACCAAAAACACACTTTGACGTTTTGTATATAGGATCATTTTTATATGTAGTCTTCAAGTACAAGGGCACAAAAGATGTAAACCAATCTGTACAATGTACTACATCAGGAGCCCATCCAAACTTTTTAACTGTCTCCAATACACCTTTACAGAAAAATATAGCACGTTCATGATTATCATCATAAAATTTATTGCTTTTATCAGAATATACCGTCTTCCTTTGAAAATAATCTTCATTATCTAAAAAATACACTTGGAGCTTGGCGGCTGGGATAGAAGCAACTTTGATAATAAGAGGTTTTTCGTTTTCGCCCACGCTGATATTCATACCTGATAACCTCACAACTTCATGAAGTCTATGTTTACGTTCATTGATAAGACCAAAACGTGGAATTAGAATTCGAATCTCCATACCTCTTTCTTGAATTTCTTGAGGTATTTTTTTGAGCAGGGTAGCTATTTTTGAAATTTTGTGAAAAGGTTCTATCTCACTTGAGATAAATAGAATTCTAAGTTTATCCATAATTTTTGGGCCTAATTCCTAGGCTTACCGAAATAAAGTGCAAAGATACTAAAAAAAAATCGCATAATAAGCAAGCATTTCGATATAATCCTACCAAATTCACTAGGTATTTACCCCTTTCGTCTTTATGGTTTTAAGAAAAAACGAAAAAAGTGTAAAAAATTTTAAATTGTATTTCTTTATAAAACCAAAAAGTCCTACCTTTGCAGTCCCAATTTATAAAGAGCGTCCAATTAATATAATTTTTAGTAGATATGAAACGTACATTCCAACCATCCAATAGAAAGCGTGCCAACAAACATGGCTTCCGCGAGCGTATGTCTACTCCAGGCGGTCGTAGAGTGCTAAAAGCTCGTAGATCAAGAGGTAGATGGAAACTTTCAGTTTCTGACGAGAAAACACATAAATAAGAAATTCTAATTTCTGGATTATAGAGGCTGCCCTTAGGGTAGCCTTTTGACATTTACCCCTTAGCAATTTGTATTTTTTGAATCCCGTAACCATATTTGTCATCCTTGTAAAAATCTAAAATGGGAGTTTCTGAATTTGGTCTGCCGAAATCCGAACGCGTATTTCTACAAAAAGAGATAGACGAGTTGTTTGATAGAGACAACAAAAAGGCATTTTCTACATTTTCTTTTCCCATAAAATCCATTGCCATACCGTTTGATTACCCTGAGGCAAAATCTAAGATCTTGCTATCTGTACCTAAAAAAAAAATAAAAAAAGCTGTCGATCGCAATCGCATTAAACGACTTATTCGCGAAAGCTACAGGCTACAAAAGCATATACTTTCGCAACCCTACAAAATTGCTTTCCTTTTCGTATCAGACACCGTTCCCACGTATAGCAAAATGTATAAATCCATCGGTGAAAACCTCAAGCAGATATCAAACTCTGGATCTGAATTAACCGGTTGAATGTATCCTTATGTTTCTGTACGTTTGATTTTGCAATAATTCTGAGGATTCTGAGTAAAATTCAATATTTTTGTCTGTTTAGCGTTAAAAACCGATTAAAGTTCAACAATATCAAAGCCCTATGTGGAAAAACAAATCGTCCAAGTTAAAAATTACTTATGTGATTGCTGTTCTATTAATAGGTATGGCCTTCAAATCTGACGATAGACTTTTTGAAATCGCCAAAAATCTTGAGATTTTTGCGTCTGTTTACAAAGAACTGAATTCTCAATACGTAGACGAAATCAATCCCAACAAAACGATGCGAATTGGGATTCAGGCTATGTTAAAAGACTTGGACCCCTATACTAATTTTTACCCTGAAGATGAGATAGAAGATGCTTACACCATGAATACGGGCTCCTTTAATGGGATTGGTGCTAACATAGAAACTTCGGAGGGTAAACACTTGATCGTCAGCATATATGAGAATTCACCCGCTGATAAAGTAGGTATGAAAATCGGTGACGAAATCACCTCCATAAATGGGTTTTCAGTCATTGGTCGTACTCAAGCAGAATTTGGAAGGCTATTAATGGGGCAAAAAGGTACGCAAGTAAAACTATCAATATATAGAAAAGGAACGGACAAAAAACAGGATTTCAATGTAGGACGTGATGTTGTAAAAACACCAACTGTACCCCATACGGGTATTTTGCAAGGAGATATAGGCTATATACAGCTCACAGAATTCACGGCTACAGCTTCTAAGGAAGTTCGCTCTTCTATACTAGACCTTAAAGAGAAAGGGATGAAAAAGCTGATTCTTGATCTTAGAGGCAATCCGGGAGGATTATTGATCATGGCTGTTGAAATCTGCAATATGTTTCTTCCTAAAGACCAATTGATCGTAGAAACTAAAGGAAAAGTAAAGGAATGGAATCAGAAGTTCAAAACGCAATATCCACCCATGGATCTGGAAATACCCGTTGCCGTCCTAATCAACGGCTCCAGTGCATCTGCCTCAGAAATTGTCAGTGGAACCTTGCAAGATTATGATAGAGCTGTAGTCATAGGCGGGCGTTCTTTTGGGAAAGGACTCGTACAAATCACGAAATCGCTACCTTATAATACACAAATAAAAATTACTACATCAAAGTATTATATCCCATCTGGAAGATGTATTCAAGCTATTGATTATGG
Organism: Leadbetterella sp.; assembly: GCA_051649345.1. Taxonomy (GTDB): domain Bacteria; phylum Bacteroidota; class Bacteroidia; order Cytophagales; family Spirosomataceae; genus Leadbetterella. The sequence goes on from JBOFGX010000193.1 coordinate 4,691, forward strand.
TAAAAAAGATGCCAATGGAAAAGCCATCAAGTTACCTGACTCACTACGAGCTAATTTTAAAACAAAAATTGGTAGAAGCGTATTAGATGGAGCGGGGATTGACCCAGATATTGTGACAGGAAAAGGAGAGCTTTCTGAATTTACGCGAAGCCTCGTTCGTCAACGTGTACTTTTTGAATTCGCCAATCAGTATTACTTTAAAAACTTAGAAAACAAACCTAAAGAAAATTTTAGCCTACCATCTTCTGATTGGGAAGCCTTCTCGGATTGGTTCTCAAATAAGAATCAAAGCTATAAATCTACAGAAACAAAGCAGCTCGAAACCCTTGAAAAAACGAGTTCGCTAAGCCCACACACCGCAAAAATGAAAACTCATTTTGATGGCTTGAAGCAGTTGGCAAAAGAGAATAATCAAAGTCTTTTACAAACACATAAAGCTGAAATTCAAAATGAAATTGAACTTGAGATCTTAACTCGTTATTATTACCAAAAAGTAATGAAATTTGTAGCCCTCGATAAAGATCCCGATGTTCAAAAAGCAGTGGAAGTCCTCAATAATTCTACGCTTTACAAACAAATACTCTCTAAAAAATGAGTGTAATTCTTGGCATAGACACCTCGACAAATGGTTTTTCTGTAGCGTTGTTTTCTGAGCATGGTGTTATTCACTCTATAGATTTTGTTGAAGAGAAGTCGGCGGCTTCCTTAATGGCTTCTACTATAGAAAATGTTTGTATCCAGGCTCATATCAACTTGCATGATATATCAGCGGTTGCAGTTTGTAAAGGTCCTGGCTCATATACGGGCTTACGTGTGGGAGTATCTTCTGCTAAAGGCTTGTGTATGGCATTGGATATCCCTCTTATCTCTTTTGAATCCCTAGAAGTACTAGCTTACCAAGGAAAAGATCATTCATCTAGCTACATAATACCCATGATAGATGCTCGCAGAAATGAAGTTTTTACCAAGGTATACAACGCTGAATTATGTTGTATCGAAGACACATCCGCCAAAATTGTGGATTCTTCTAGCTTCTTAAACTACTTACAAACGGGCACATGTCTTTTTCTAGGTAATGGTAGCCAAAAATGCAAAGATATTATTACACACCCCAATGCTCGATTCCTAGAAGAGCCCATCACAACCTCTGCCAAATTTGGATTTCACGCCGTTTTAGATAAATTTACGAAAAAAGAGTTTGAAGATTTGACACACTTCGAGCCATTTTACCTTAAAGAATACATGTTTAAAGTAAAGTAATAATTCCACAATAAAAAAGCTAGACATTAGATAGTCGACCCTCAAAAAGTACAAGAAGAGAAATTTTTCAGCAAATGAGGTGCGGCTGAGGTCAAGCGAAAGAGTGTTGGCCTGAATTTTTTATGTAAAAGGATAAGCAAAGGGAAAAAATTCGGACAATTTTTCGCTTG
>JBOFGX010000194.1:0-7012 GCA_051649345.1 Leadbetterella sp.
TAGAAAACTAATATTTCTTATAAAAGTTAATATACCACTTAGACCTCTTGAGTGTATTATACCAAAAAGTACTTTGTTGAAATTAGTAAATTTTCCACCATCTTTCGGAAAATAGAAAAGTAAAATTCTCCAGAATGTGATATTAAATTTTTTATTGATAGAATATGAGTTCCAATTTTCAAACTTTGGTTTAAGACTATTATTTTTGACTCTTACGTCAATAATATTTTTCAATTGTGTCCAACTCCTATTTTTTATCAATTCTGTTAAATATTCCATTCCATGCCCTAAAACTTCGTCTCCAAATGTCCCAGATACTACCGCTTCATAACCTTGGTCAGAAAGATATTTATCTAAATGATACGTTAAAGATGGGCAAGTCACTGCTTGAAAAAGTTCGCCCGTTTCTGAAGAAAAGTCAAAAATCAAATCAAAGTCGTTATGAACGCAATTAATCATTGCAACTTTTCTATGATATTGGTCTTCGAAACTTTTCTGGTATTCATATTCAGAAAGTTCATGAATTTCAGTTTCTACTGCCGTAAAAATAATATTTTTTTTTAATTGGTATTTTTCGGCTATTGCAGCCAAACCTGTACTGTCTAATCCACCAGATACATGGAAAGAAACTTTTTTAAAATCTATAGTTTTATTATTTATTGAATCAATCAAAGCTTCAATAATACTATCATGCTTAACCTCGAGAGTGGGAGAAAGAGTAAAAAATTCAAGTCTATCTATAAAAATTCTTACTCCATATTTGTTTGGTAGTGTATAAACCCCTACAATGGGTGTTGAATAAGGAAGTGGTTTTAAATCATTTGATACAAACTCATCAAGAAACTCAATATTACATACTGAATGATGCGTTAAAAATGATTTTAATGAATTAGATATAACAATATTGTCATTTAAAAAGCCAATCTCCCATTTAAAATAAATGGGAGATTGATCAAAAAAGTCTTTTGTTATAACCAAACAATCTGACTTAATTTCAGTAACAACAATTCCTAGAAGTGAGGAATCAACTATTTCAAAATTAATATAATTAATAGTTAATTAGAGCCTTAACTTAATCCTGAAGCCCAGCCTGACCATTATCAGTAAAAGAACTAGTCTTAAAAGTTAGATTCTTAAACTTTCCCAACTTGCTTACAGATGGTGCAGTATACTTTTTTTTCTTAGAGTTTTGTGATAGTTTCATATTCTTATCAATTTGCGATTATAATGTTTAATCTTGTGTTTCTATATGATGTACAAAAAGCATGCTATACATTACTTATTGAGTAACAAATATAATATAAATTTATTTGAAGCAAAAATTTTTTACAGTTTTTCCACTTTACCAGCTAAATCTAATATAAAAGCATATTCCACGGCAATATCTTTTAATGCTGCAAACCTACCCGATGCACCACCATGACCCGATGTCATGTCAGTTTTGAGTAATAAAATATTAGAGTTTGTCTTTAATTCACGCAATTTGGCTACCCATTTGGCAGGTTCCCAATATTGAACTTGGCTATCGTGTAGGCCTGTTGTTACAAGCATATTGGGATACGCTTTTGGTTTTACGTTGTCATAAGGTGAGTATGATAGAATATAATCATATGATTCTTTGTTTTTGGGATTTCCCCATTCTTCAAATTCACCTGTAGTAAGGGGTATCGTCTCATCTAGCATAGTATTAACAACATCTACAAATGGAACTGATGCAACAACGCCTTTGTACAATTCAGATGCTTGATTGATGATAGCTCCCATTAGAAGACCGCCTGCACTTCCTCCCATAGCAAAGAGTTTGTTTTTAGATGTATATTTTTTTGTAATCAATTCCTTTGAGCAATCCACAAAGTCATTGAATGTGTTAATTTTTTTAAACATTTTCCCATCTTCATACCAATGACGACCCATTTCCTGTCCACCCCGAATATGGCAGATTGCGAAAACAAATCCACGATCCAATATACTCAACCGAGTAGAACTGAAGGTAACATCCATAGAGTACCCATAGGATCCATATGCATATTGCAAAAGTGGTGTAGTCCCATCTAATTTTGTGTTTTTGTGATACACTAAAGAAACAGGTATACGTACACCGTCTCTACCCGTTACATATATCCTTTCCGATTTATAATTGGATGATAGAAACTTCCCTCCCAAAACAGCCTGCTGCTTTTTAAGTACTTTGTCTTTGGTATTCATATCATAGTCATACGTTGAAGAAGGAGTTGTGAATGAGCTATAGACAAATCGTATCTTATTTGTATCAAATTCTGGATTTGAACCTAAATATGCATCATATGCAGGGTCATTAAACTCCAAGTAATGTTCTTTTTTTGTTTTTTGATCTATAATACGGATGTTTATCAGCCCTTCTTTACGTTCTGTAACAACCAGATGGTTTTTGAATACTTCTATATCTTCAATAAAAACATCTGTTCTATGCGGGATCAAAACTTTCCATTTAGAAACATCACTTGCTTCCGATTCCAAAACTTCTGAAATCTGGTAGTTGGTGGATTGATTATGATTGGTTTTTATATAAAATTTGTCCTCAAAATGAGTTAAAAAGTACTCAAATCCCTTTTTTCTTGGTAATACCGTTTTGGGAAGTTCAGTTGGATTTTTTGCTGAAATAAGGTTGTATTCTGTAGATATTCCATTTTGACCAGACATAATAACAACATATTTCTTTGATTTTGAGCGATAAAGGCCCATATAAAATTGGTTATCTTTTTCGTGATATACCAGCACATCGGTTTTGGGATCTGTACCTAAAATATGTTTATAAATCTTGTCTCCCAAAAGTGTTTGTTGATCTCTCACAATATAAAAAATAGATTTATTATCAGCAGCCCATGCAAATGATCCCCCTTCCGTATTTTCTATTTTTTCTGGATAGATTTCTCCTGTTTTTATGTTTTTGAATTGTAAAGTATAATTTCTTCTGCTGACTTCGTCAGTACAATAGGCCAATATTTCATCATTGTCTGAGACTTCGTATCCACCGATGTTGAAATAAGATTTACCCTTGCCCATTACATTACCATTAAGCAATATTTGCTCAATATTACCTTGAGTTTTGTCTTCTTGTTTTCTACAATAGATTGGATACTCCCCGCCTTTTTCGTAACGTGTATAGTATAGATATTTACCATCTTTTACTGGTACTGACTCATCTTGTTCTTTAATTCTGGATTTCATTTCTTGAAAAAGGGTTTCTTCAAATGGTTTGAGATCCTTTGTAACCTTCTCAAAGTACGTATTTTCGGCATTTAAGTAATCTATAACTTCTTTGTTTTCTTTTTCTCTTAGCCAGAAGTAGTTATCCACTCTTGTGTGTCCGTGGGTAGTGATAGTATGAGGTTTTTTAGGTGCAATTGGTGCAGATAGTCCCTTTTGATTCATTTTTTGTGAATAAACATTGGTTGAAAGTACAATTTGAAATAAAAATAAGTAGGCACCTAAGTGCCTACCGTAAAGTTTGAAAATGTTCATAAGCTATTTACCATTTTAAACAAGCTATTTTATAGTTTGATTTTTATTGAGATTACTAAGATTGCGACTAAAAACAAAGTATATGACAAGCCCAATTATCATCCAGCCAATAGCAAATTTTTGTGCTAAACTATCCAATAATGACATTAAAGCGAAGTTTGTTAAAACACCAAGAGGAGCAATAATGATAAAAAAAGGTGTCTTGAAAGGCCTTTCTCTATTAGGTTCTCTAAATCTGAGTATAATAACTGCCAAACACACCATCGCAAATGCAAACAATGTACCGAAACTTGTCATATCAGCAAGCATACCAATCGGGGTAAATGATGCAACTATTGAAACCAAAAAGCCAACTAAAATTGTGCTTTTCCAAGGAGTTTGAAATTTGCTGTGGATTTCTTTGAAGAAATTAGGCAAAAGGCCATCTTTTGCCATACCTAAAAATACGCGAGTTTGACCTAACATCATTACTAGCATAACAGATATCAATCCAATAGTAGCAGCTGTAGTTATAATAAACACCGCCCAAGGTTGTCCCACCATATCAAATGCATAGGCAACTGGGGCTTTCAGTGCATCGCCTACCATATCTTTATAATTTAGCATTCCCGTAAGTACCATAGAAACTAATATATATAATATTGTACAAATTAATAAAGACGCTATGATAGCGAATGGAACGTCTTTTTTGGGATTAATAGCTTCACCAGCAGAGGTAGACACTACGTCAAACCCAATGTAAGCAAAGAATATAGCTGCGGCACCACTAAAAATACCTTTTATGCCATAGGCTTCTTTTACTGTTCCATCGGCATGCTCTACCATTTGAGGAATAGGTATAAAAGGGTCCCAATTTGCAGAATTAATGAAAAATGCCCCCACAATGATTACAAACAATACAGCAGAAGTTTTTAGAATAACAATAATGTTATTTGTGTTCGCAGCTTCTTTGATACCTTTTACTAGAATCCAAGTAACCAACCAGGTAATCAAAAAAGCAGGGAGATTTATTGAAAATCCTCCTCCATGAGAATTTACATATGTAAAAGGGTCATTTGTTAAATAATCTGGGAGCGAGATACCAAATAGTTTTAGGAGTTTTCCAAAGTACCCAGACCAGCTTACAGCAACGGTCATTGCACCCATAGCGTATTCTAAAATCAATCCCCATCCAATGATCCAAGCAAATAATTCGCCAATAGTACCATAGGCATACGCATAAGCAGACCCTTCAACAGGTAGCATTGAAGCAAATTCAGAATAGCATAATGCAGCAAATACGCAACCTATACCTGCTACTATAAAGGAAAGAGCCAGTGCAGGACCTGCATGATAATGTGCTGCTGTCCCAGTTAGAACAAATATACCTCCTCCTATTATTCCACCTATTCCAATAGCCGTCAAACTCCATTTGCCCATTACTCGCTTTAGTTGCGAATTTTTCATGTCAGCCTCAAACGCTTCCATTGGCTTTTTACGCCAAATACTTTTGCTCATATAATTTAGATAAGGTGTTAAATCAATAAAATGTAATTTAGAAACAATTCTACACAAATTAAAATTAATGAAGCCGAATTATTATAAGAAATGTCAAATTTTTTATTATTTGATTCTATTTTTGCTTTCAAAAATAAAAAATTGAAGTATAATTAAATGAGAAACACCGCTTACTTTCCTGATTTAGCCCAAGATTTACTAGGCATAAACGTCGTAAACCTGAATTTTTCACACCCTTTTACGTGGGTTTCAGGTGTAAAATCGCCTATTTATTGCGATAATAGAATCATTAACTCGCATGTTGAGGTAAGAGATAAAGTTACCAATGGGCTTGTAAAGCTGATCAAGGATAAGTTTCCTGAGACTGAAATCGTAGCTGGAGTTGCTACGGGTGGTATCCCATTGGGTATCCTTGCTGCCGATCGTCTGCGATTACCATTTATTTATGCAAGGCAGGCTAAAAAGGAGTACGGTATGGGAAAGCAAGTAGAAGGAGTATTTGAAAAAGGTAATAAAATTGTACTCATTGAAGATCATGTATCAACAGGAAGTAGTAGTATGAAAGTGGTAGATATCCTACGTGAGGAAGGTATTGATGTCTTGGGTATTGTAAGTGTAATGACTTATCGCTTTCAGAAGTCTCTAGATATCTTTGATGAAGCAAATTTACCTAATTATAGCTTGTGTGATTTGGATGCTATTGCTGATTATGCTCAACAAACAGGTGAAATATCTCCTGAACAATCCCAATCTTTGTTAATTTTTAGAGACAATCCTTCGGAATGGTACAAAGGATAATCGTTTAGTAAATGCAAGGGACACTGTATTTATTTATTGTTTTTGTTGTAGGGTATTTGTTTATCGTATTTGAGCATCCTTTGCAAATAAATAAAGCAGCATCCTCCCTCGTCACAGGAATACTCATGTGGGTGTTTTTGACAGTGTGTAATCCTAATCATATACTACAAATAAATGAGAATTTAGCTCACCAAGTTTCAGATATAGCTGGTTTATTGTTCTTTTTTATGGCTGCAATGGCTATTGTCCAATTAATTGATTCATATGGTGGATTTTTAATATTGAAAAATTGGCTCCAAATTCCAAACCCTATAATTTTTGTTTGGGTGATCGGGTTTTTTACGTTTTTTCTTTCTGCAATTTTAGATAACCTTACAACTACTATTATCGTAGTAAGTATATTAGGTAAGCTCGTGCCTCAGCTAAAACCTCGATTACTCTTAACAGGAATTGTAGTTATTGCTGCCAATGCAGGGGGTGTTTGGTCACCAATTGGTGATGTGACAACAACCATGTTATGGATGGGCGGTCAACTTGACACCTTTACTATCATTTCTAGATTGTTTATACCAAGTTTGGTTTCCATTTTCATTCCGATTTTATTGACAACATGGATTCATAAAGATATATACTTGTCGATACGTATGAATGATTCCTTTAAAGAACAGGCTGAGAATGTTTCTTTATCAAAGTGGATTTTGTTTCTCGGAATTGGAGGATTGATACTGGTCCCAATTTTTAAAACCTTAACTCAGCTGCCTCCATATATGGGTATTTTGTTGATTTTAGGTATAATATGGTTCATATTGGAACGGGTATTGGGGAAGTCCAAAATTCAAATTTCGTCCAAGAAAAACATGGTAGAGATTTTGCAAAAAATAGATTTGACCTCGATACTGTTTTTTTTAGGGATATTATTGGCTGTAGGAGCATTTTCTAAAGCCGGAATCCTGATTGCTTTAGCAGACTGGCTAGACACTACTTTTTCTAATATTCATTTTATTACCGTAGGGATTGGACTGTTTTCATCCATTTTAGATAATGTGCCTTTGGTGGCCGCATGCTTAGATATGTACAAAGTAAGTAGATTTGAGCCTAATCATATATTTTGGCAACTATTATCTTACTGTGCAGGAACAGGCGGAAGTATACTCGTTATTGGCTCGGCAGCAGGTGTCGCAGCCATGGGCCTTGAGAAAATCACTTTTGTTTGGTA
>JBOFGX010000195.1:0-29008 GCA_051649345.1 Leadbetterella sp.
AGTTTTTGTGAAATAAGGACAGTTTTTATGTTGGAAGTAGAATATTGATTCCATTTTTCAAAACTTACCATATCCGCGTTATTGAAATGTGCCGAACTTATTCCTTGTATATCCACTTGGTCTTTGGCATACAGAAGCCTTGCAATGGCCCAAACGTCGTCCATTTCATTCCCTGTATCAGCATCGAGCCAAACTTTTTGTTTTTGGGCAAAAACAGTACTTGATATACAGAAAAATAGGATAAGGGTCTTTTTCACTTTTAAGATTCAATTAATCCTTAAAAATAATAGTAAGCACTACTTATTTCTAAGATCCTCGTGTAATTTTTCAACTTCGAAGGTCGGTAAAAGGTAGTTGAACGGAACCCAGTAATTGGAATTTACCGAGTTTAGACCTAGAAAATTGTTGGTAGAAGTAAGTATTTCTCTGGGTTCTATGCTTGAAAAGGGTAGGGGTAGGTTTTCGAAGCTAAGATATCTCATTTCGATTTTGGCGTCAATTTTAAATTCATAGTCTAGGTTATCTTCAAATTGAACATCAAATACAGCCTTGGAATCCTGCATATACCATCTCCCATTGAACTCTCTATATTGAGCAATGAACGTAGCCTCTTTACCTGTTATTTTTACATATCCATCCTTTGAGCTTAATTGATCCTTTAAAGCAGAAGGAGAAAGCTTGTATTCATACCGAACAATAGCTTGGCTTGCGGGTTCAAGAAATACAACACCTTCTTTGCCTCCTTTTAGACCTTTTCTTTTGGGCTTAAATCGAATCCCTATTAGTGATTTACCCTCAAAAATTGTCATTAAACTATCCAAGTCGTATTCGTAATCATTCAAGGAGCTTTTTTGTAAAAAATCAGGTAGCTGAATGTCTAAAGATCTACATAGCAGTTCTGTACCGTTCTGAAATCCCCAGCCTTCAATTTTTTTTACATGATTTTTAAGCTCAATCCTTCTGCCACGCATAAGTTTTACTTTTTGCTCTTTAGAATCTTCTTTGTGTATTCGTTCAATCTTGAGAACACCTTCGTTTAGGCGGATCAGTCCTATGCTAGGTAAGCGGACTATTTCTTGATAAAATCCTTGTTGTACATAGGATGAAGTCGGCTGATTGGTTTTTATGTTTTGTATGGCTTGCTCCAATATGATAGCTGGATTTGATTTGCCAAATTGCGATTTAGGGCGGATTTCGGGTTCTAGATAAACAAGATTCGAATCTGGAGAAAGGCTGGATGCATTGAGGAATAGGGATTTGTATCCAAGTTTAGAAACCACAACAACAGAATCTGTAGATAAAGCTGGAAACTGAAACAAAAAATTACCATCCAAATTAGGGGCGGTGCCATATCCTGTACTGGGTATACAGATATAGGCATCATACAATAGCTCACCAGTCGTTTTATCTAGGATTTTGCCTTTACTAGTTACAAAACCTTGTGCACAGCTAATATCCCATTTTGTAATTGTACAAATTGTTAAAAAGATAAGAATCCTAATTGCAAAAGTTATGTTCAAAATAAGCCCAATTGTTCACCTTCTCCATTCCCAGATTTAGGTTCAAATTTAGGGGGTTCGGGTTGTTCTTCTTTTTCTTCTTCTATATATTCCTGAGACAGCTCTATTTCGCTGTTTTCTTCGATAATATCCTCAATAAGTATACCATTTTCTGTAGAATCGATTGTTTCTTCTGTTTCTTCCTCTGCTTGTAATGATTCTAAAACAATAATATCCAGTATTTTATCATAGTTTAGTTTGTTTCCAAGAGCCTTCCAACCTTTGACGTCTATCATTTCGTCTACGTTGAAATTAACGACTTCCGTATCCGATTTTCGAGTACGCTTTAGCTTAATTTGGATTCTTGGTTTATGGTCGTAGGACACCATCATAAGTTCCGTTCTATTGTGCTCTGTAAGGAATAAGAACTTCTTATCCAGTGTAGTTGTTTCAATCTGGAATCTTTTGATGTGGTAATTTTTGCCATCACCATCATAGTATATACAGGAAACTATACCGCTGGGATTAAACTTTGCAATGAGTTGAACTTGTCTAGGCTCGTAGTGATTAGTAAGCTCGAAGTTTGTAAGTTCATATTCGCCTGTTTTATAGATCACAAGAATTTTGTCGTTTGCTTCAAAATTGCCAATATAGTCTCCATGCTCGTCTTTGTTGAGTCTTCCGAGGGTGGAGGTATACCAAATATCAACCCCTCCCAAAGTAGACTTACCTGCTGATTTGAATACTATTTTGCGGACGGCATACTTGGTGACCAAATTACCCAGAGCACTCCTGTTTTTGATAAGAATATCGGTAAAGTCAAAATCGAAAATCTTCTTTTTAGCCGTACTGGCTGCCGTCAAGTTCACCGTTACTGTTTCGGCTTCTCCGTTTTCATTAGCTGAAAAGTACAAAATTTTAGAACGAGGCGTACCCTTGGTAACATCATACTCTTTATCTCGAGAAACACCCGTTACTGCAAATCGTTTAGCATATGTCCTGGATTCTTTACCATCGAGATAGAGTACGTTATAAATACGTCTCTCGTCGTTTTTGCGAAACACGGCACAATAAATAATGTTTTTGCCTACAAATATTTTTTCTTGAATTTTGACCACACTTAGTTTACCATCACCTCTAAAAACCACTATGTCGTCGATGTCGGAACAGTCCATGACGAATTCATCTTTTTTGAGTCCATAGCCAATGAATCCATTTTCCCTATCTACATACAGTTTTTGGTTATTGGCAGCCACTACGGCAGCCTGAACTTCTCCGAACTGCATTATTTCTGTTCTCCGTTCTCTTCCTTTTCCATATTTTTTTAGGAGTTCTTGGAAAAAGTCTATCGTATAGCGAATAATATTAGCCAAATTATCTTCAACCTCCACGAGCTCTTCGTTTAGCCTTCGCATCAATTCGTCAGCTTTGAATGCATCAAACTTGGAGATCCTTTTGATCCTAATTTCTGTTAAACGAATGATGTCTTCTTGGACAATTTCCCTATAGAAATCTTTTTTGTAGGGGTCTAGACCTTTATCAATGGTTTCGATTACGGCCTCAAAGGTTTCGCATTCTTCAATATCTCTATAGATGCGATTCTCTATAAATATTTTCTCTAAAGAACTGTACAGGAGCTTTTCCATAAGCTCAGACTTACGAATCTGAAGTTCACGTTTGAGCAAAAAGACGGTTTGATCCGCGGATTCTCTTAAGATTTCACTTACTCCCAGAAACCTGGGTTTTTGATCTACAATTACGACTGCATTGGGAGATACAGATACTTCGCAGTTCGTAAAAGCGTAGAGAGCATCAATGGTGATATCGGTAGAGGTATTGGGTGCAAGATGAACTATAATGTCTACATGCTTGGCCGTATTGTCTTCTACTTTTTTTATTTTGATTTTACCTGTGTCGTTGGCCTTGATAATGGATTCTATCAAAGAACCAGTAGTTGTCGAAAACGGAATCTCCGAAATCTTAAGTGTTTTTTTATCAACTTCCGTGATTTTGGCCCTCATTTTTACCTTTCCTCCACGGGCTCCATCGTTGTAGTTGCTTACATCTATAGACCCTCCCGTTAAGAAATCGGGGTATAGTTCAAACGGTTGCTTTTTTAGATATTTAATAGAAGCTTCGCATAATTCTATGAAATTATGGGGCAAGATTTTGGTCGAAAGCCCTACCGCTATACCCTCAACTCCCATTTCTAGTACGAGTGGAAATTTAGCAGGAAGCGTTACGGGTTCTCGTTTACGACCATCGTATGACATTTGCCATTCCGTAATGTCTTCATTAAAAAGCACATCGTTGGCAAATTTAGAAAGTCGTACTTCTATATATCGAGGGGCAGCGGCAGAGTCACCCGTACGGATATCGCCCCAGTTTCCTTGTATGTCGAGTAGAAGTTCTTTTTGTCCAATGTTTACGATGGCATCACCAATAGAAGCGTCCCCATGAGGGTGAAACTGCATCGTTGACCCAATTACATTAGCTACTTTGTTGAAACGCCCATCATCCATCTCTTTTAGTGCATGTAAGAGACGCCTTTGTACAGGCTTCAATCCGTCTTCAGAAGCAGGTACAGCTCTTTCTAAAATTACGTAAGAGGCATATTCGAGGAAGTATTTCTCAAACATGTCATCGATGACTTCTTTTTGCTGGCTAGGGTCGTAGTGACTATTTTCTTCACTCATATTGTAAAAGGCTCTCTATGATAGGTTCTTTTTTACAAAAATACAGTTTTAACCCGAAAAAATGAATAGGGAAGAGGGCATATGCGTTCATTTTTTAAAGATAAAAAAAATAAAAACAGGTAAACAGAATAAAACACAACTAAATTTTATTATTATTTCATTAAAATTTTGTAAAAAAATTATTTTTCGAATATAATTTGTTAAAAAAAGCGAATCACCACACCCAATTAAGTTTTCGAATTAGAGCAATTCTCCTTATTTTTGCCATATTCAAATTCGTTATACCTACATAGAATGAAAAAAATTGCTGTTTTTACTTCAGGAGGAGATGCACCCGGAATGAACGCTTGTATTCGAGCAGTAGTTAGAGGTGCCAAATACCATAATCTAGAGGTATACGGTATCCGGAGAGGGTATAATGGAATGATAGCAGGGGACATAATCCCTATGGATACACAAAGTGTAAGCAATATTGTGCAGCGTGGAGGAACTATTCTGAAGTCTGCTCGTAGTAAGGAGTTTATGACTCCAGAAGGGAGAAAAAAAGCGTATGACAACTTAGTTGCAAACGGTATAGATGGTCTTGTTGCCATTGGGGGTAACGGCACTTTTACTGGGGCCGAAATATTCTTTAATGAATTCCAAATCCCTACGGTCGGTTGTCCTGGTACTATTGACAATGATTTGTACGGTACGGACTATACAATTGGCTATGATACAGCCGTTAATACGGCTCTAGAGGCTATTGATAAAATAAGAGACACAGCAGATTCCCACGATAGAGTTTTTTTTATTGAAGTAATGGGTAGGGATTCTGGCTATATAGCTATACAATCTGGAATTGGTGGTGGGGCAGAAATGGTGATGGTTCCAGAAACACAAACACCCATAGATAATGTTGTGAGTACATTACGGGATGGATGGGCAAGATCAAAATCCAGCTCGATTGTTGTTGTGGCTGAAGGTGATGAGGAAGGGCATGCCGTAGATATTGCTGATAAGATTAAAGCTCAGTTGGGTGAATTAGATATCCGTGTAACAACGCTGGGTCATATACAAAGAGGAGGGAAGCCAACGGCTTATGATAGGATTATCTCTTCTCGTATGGGCTTAGCCGCTGTAGAAGGACTTATTCAAGGAAAAAGTAATGTAATGGCAGGTATTATGAACAATGATATCGTTTACACGCCTTTTATTGATACTATTAAAAAGAAAAAACCATTACATACGGACTTGTTGCGGTTAGTTGAAATTCTTAATTGCTAGATATAGCCCGATAAGGTGTATATCATGTAACCTAGAATTTCTTTAAGGAGTAGCTTCATCTTCCGAAACTCTTCTTCACTTGGTATAAAGTCAGATAATATTATTTTTCCGTGAGTGGCAATCGGGTCACTAGAATAGGGAGTGACGACAAAGCCTTTTTTCTCAAAACATGCCTTCGCTCTTTTCATATGAAATGCGGAAGTCACTAAAACTACATCCTTGGATAGTTTATTCTTTGTATACACAGAATCTGAAAAACGTGCGTTTTGTTCAGTGTTTCTCGAGACATCATCACTCAGAATACAGCTATCGGGTATCCCCATTTCGGTTAAAAATCGTCTGCTGTTTACATTCTCAATTTGAATAACACCCGGTTTTGATTTGAAGTTGGCTCCGCTGATCACTATTTTTTCTACTTTATGAGCTAGATACAGTCTGCCTGCTTGATATATTCTATCTGATGACGGCCCCAAACTCACTCCTAGTGTCCTATTGGCATGTTTATGAATAAGTCCTCCTGTAAGGACGACTGCGGTGGTTTTTTTAGGTATATTGGCAAGAGGATATGTAGGGTATTCCCATGCTAGAGCGATCCATTCCACTACGGCACCACTACAAAGTATCAATATCAAACCTGCTTGTGTGAATAAAATCCTACGCTTCATTTTTATGTTTTTAGTATAAAAAGCTAAAAAAGTGCAAACTAAAATCCATATAATGGGGCTAAAAAGAGCATCCAGAAGCTTAAATAGGGTATAAATCATAAGAAAATGTTAATGCTATATAAAGGTACGATTATTGTTTTTATTTTTGCATTCAGATTATTTAAACACAGGATGAATAAAATCGTAGCAAGCCTAATTTTTTCTTTATTAACAATTACAACAGTTTTTGGTCAAACCGAAAAACCCGCTTATAAAATTGATGTTAAAATCAAGGGGACAACCGACGGGCAAAAGCTCTATTTAGCCCATTATTATGGTAATACCCAGTTTATAAAAGTGGATTCGGCAGAGATAAAAAATGAGCAGTTGACATTTGCAGGCAAAACGGATTTGAAAGGAGGCGTTTATCTTGTAGTTATTGATCCAAGTAAGTTTTTTGATGTGATTATTTCAGGTGAAGAGAAAGAAATGTCCATAGAAACGGATACGGCGAGTTTAGGCAGAAATGTAAAGTTTAAAGGCTCTAAAGAGAATTTACTTACGGTTAGCTATCGCGAATATTTAGCAAAAAAATCACAACAAGCAAAAGAAATAAACGATAAATTCAGCGGATCTAAAGCCACAGATGAGGATAAAAAGCTAGGAGGGCAAAAAATGGATGAGCTCCGTAAGGAAGTGGATGCTTATATAGAAGGATTTTTGAAGGAGAATGGAAATACGTTTGCTGGTAAGGTCGTAAGAGTAAACCAAGAGCCTACTATCAAGCCTGAAGATCTGCCTCTTTTGCCAAGTGGGAAAAGAGATTCTAGCAACATACTAAACATCTATAAGAGTAAGTATTTTCAGAATCTAGATTTCTCGGATGAGCGTTTTCTTCGCTCTCCTTTTATTCAAACGAAAATAGAAAAGTACTTCAAAGAATTGGTTTATCAAATTCCGGATTCTATTATAGTGGATGCAGATAGGGTTTTGAAGCAAGCCAAGAAAAATAAGGACGTGTACAGATATGTTTTGTATTTAATAGCTAACAAATACGAGACTACAGACATAGTGGGATTGGATCCTGTATGGATACACTTAGCAGAAAACTACTATTTAAAAGATGCCGATTGGATGGATTCGGCACAAACAGCTAAATTTAAGGCTCGTGTCAATATTCTGAAGCCTATCCAAACAGGTAAAGTGATGCCTAACTTTATTTTGCAAGATTTTCAAGGAAAAGATCATACATTTTTTGAGTCTAAGTCGAAGTATACCATCATTTATTTTTACTCGCCTGATTGTGGACACTGCAAAGACAATGCCCCTAAGCTGGCAAAATACTACGAGGAGTCAAAGGACAAAGGTGTGACTATATTTCACGTCCCTACAGATCATGATGAAAAGAAGATCAAGGAATTTGTGACTACGCATAAGTTGGAGGCATTGAATAACATTTGGGATGCCAAGATGCGATATGATTTCAAATCGAAGTATGATGTATATTCTACACCTACCTCTTATATCTTGGATAAGGATAAGAAAATTATTGCTCGTAGAATTTCGATCGAAGAAATCCCAAAATTCTTGGAGTACTACGATAAGAAATTAGAAGATGAGGCAAAAAGAGCCAAAATCAAATAGTTTTTTTCGACTACAGAAAATACGTAATACCAAATTGGTAACCCTTAAGGCCTAGTCCCGTGATTAGGCCTTTGCAATTGGGTGTCAGATAAGAATGCTTCCTAAACTCCTCCCTTGCATGTATATTGGATATATGTACCTCTACAGCAGGTGTTTTTATAGATTTTAAAGCATCTGCCAAAGCCACAGATGTATGTGTAAGTCCTCCTGCATTGATCACAATGCCATCGTAGGTAAATCCGATTTCGTGAATTTTATCTATGATAGCTCCTTCAGAATTTGATTGAAAATATTCCAAATCTATCGTTGGAAATTGGGTTTTCAAAGTTGAAAAATAATCTTCAAAGGATTGATTGCCGTAAATTTCGGGTTCACGTTTTCCTAATAGGTTAAGATTAGGTCCGTTGATGATGATTATCTTCATTTGAAACTGTAATGTATAGCTGCAAAAATAGAGAAATAGTGGAAAGAAACAAAAAGTTGGTTTTCAAGTGATACAAAGATTGGAGTAAATTTCTAACTTTGGATATAGCATATATTTCATTTTTGAAAGCATATACATGAAGACCAATTGTGATGTACCCGCCTTGTGGAACGAGCATAAAAATGAACTGAGAAACTTTATCCAAAAAAGAGTGAAGGATAAGGATGTGACGGATGATGTCCTTCAAGATGTACTCTTGAAAGTGTACAATTTTTGTATTTCTAACTCGGGAATAAAGAATGTTAGAAGTTGGCTTTTTCAAATTGCTCAAAATACCATCGTTGATAATTATAGAGCAAAATCAAAAATATCAGTACAAGATAAATTTCAAGATATAGTGTAGGAAGATGAAAATAGGGCATTTAAAGAGGCACTAAATTATATAAAACCTATGCTTGATTTTATTCCCAAAGAATACGCACAAGTATTGAAAATGGCCGACTTAGATGGGATGAAACAAGCAGATATAGCGAAAGAATTAGGCTTGAATCTCTCCACTACAAAATCTAGAATACAAAAAGCCAGAGAACTTTTGAAGAAAGAATTTATGATTTGTTGTCATTTTGAAACAGACGTGACAGGAAAAATTGTATCCTTTGAAGTAAAAGCCTCTTGCAAGCCTTTGCAAAAGATACGAAAAGAAATTATGGCATAACCATCGTCTTTTTTGTGTTTTATCCGTCTTGATGCTAAAAAATCAAAACACATATGAAAAAGGCATTTTTAGTTTCTCTAGTACTCATTTTATGGGTAGTAAAAGTATCAGCTCAAACACTTAAAAGCAAAAATGTAACCCCATCATCTAAGCACTATGCTACACTCGGAAAACTAAGTAAGATGGGAATCAATGAAGTTCTTGATCAACAACGGTTTCCTTTAAGTGAGTTTCGTAGAATGCCTTATTTGAAATTGGCAACGCATTATGTCAAAGATTCACCAGAATCTTTTAATTATCCCAAGCCACCTGCCAATAGTAGTGAACAAACCCAAGCAGAGCTTCAGTATTTGTGGCACTTGGATTCTACACGTACTTCTGAGGATACAGCCCTTTATTTGGCATTAGCAGATGTGTATCATGACCCCTTTACCTTTAATCCAACAGATACTGACTATGATAGGAATTTTGCAAGTCTGTTTTATGTAGGGAAATCATTGGGTTCTTGGTATAACTATAAAGATTGCCCCAAAACAGCCATGCTTCTTTCAAAAGTCATCCAAGACGCCACCTATTATGTTTTTAGCTTCAAGTACGCCTTTAGTAGACCAAGACCCTATCAAGTTGAGCCCCAATTGCACAATCTTCAAACCTTGGGTCACGCATCGTATCCAAGTGGGCATTCCAGTATGTCGTGGATCAATGCATATGTAGTAGAGGAGTTTATGCCTAAACTCAAGCAAGAGTTTTATGAAAATGCTGCTCAATTGGAATATTCAAGGGAGGTAATTGGTGTACATTATCCAAGTGATGGCGAAGCGGGCAGATTATGGGCGAGAGAATTTGTGAATCGGTTGTTTCGAAGTTCAGCGTTTTTGAAAGATTTTAGGGCTGCCCAAATTGAGATAAATACATTTCTAAAGAAAAAGTAAGAGCTACACTATTTCTGAATTTAAATGTATTTCAAAAATTGCCAAAATCGTCTATTTTTCAGATAGTTATGATTGCAGTCGTTGGTGTAAGCTTCTTTTTCAAATGAGATCGCCAAGTAGGCAGCCTGCCTATTTCTTAGTTTTAAGAGCTTATAGAGCCATTCTAGGCTATACCAAACATAAAAAAAGATAACACCCATTTCTAGTTGTTGTCTTAGGTGTATCCTTTCATGATTGATAAGGTCTTGGCTGGGATTATTTGGTTTTAATAAAACAAACGGCCAAAGGGCAATCCCTTGTATGTGCTTAAAATTTATGCCTTTGAATAAAATCAAAACGACTACCGATTTGCATGTAAAAGTAGCAATATTTTTTAAGATGCATATTTTTTAATAGATTTGAAATCAATGAAAGGAATAATCTATACACAAGAATGGAAATCTCCCATCGGGGAGCTTATTTTGGGTGCTTTTGATGACCAATTATGCATTTGTGATTGGAAATATAGAGCCATGCGATCAGCTGTGGATCAAAGAATACAAAAGTTTTTTAATGCCGAATATGTAGAGTCTTCTCACAAGGTAATAGATGAAACTATCGATCAGTTAAAGGTTTATTTTGAAGGAGCTCTAAAGCAGTTTGATATACCTCTTGTCATGGCGGGTACGGATTTCCAAATAGGAGTGTGGAAAGAGCTCATCAAGATACCTTATGGACAGACAGATACCTATCTTAAGCTATCCAAAAAACTTGGGAATGAGTTGGCGATTCGAGCCGTATCTTCTGCAAATGGAGCCAACGCAATTTCTATATTGGTTCCTTGCCATAGAATCATAGGCTCCAATGGAGAATTGGTAGGATACGCAGGCGGATTGCCTGCCAAAAAGAAGTTACTTCAACTTGAGAAGGCTTTACCTCAATATGAGTTGTTTTAGCCTTCACATTCGTCTTAAAGATGGTATTATAGTCCTGGTTACTATACTTCTATAAGCCTTCTATGGTAATTTATTTGTCCTAAATGATATGTCAAATGAGTTGTTAAATGAACCAGTAAATATTCGGTCGTTGTCATTTCAGAAAAAACCAAAATTGGATATTCATTTTTTAGGTCTTCTTCCGTTAGACTGTTGAGAGCTTGTTTGATGACAGTTATCGTGTGATTCAATTTTTCAATCAGTTCTAGTCTGGAAACATTTTTTTGAGAAAACTCTAGCTCCCTATTTCTTACATAATTTGTTTTTCCAATTTCTTTTCCAATATATGTATTTAAGTTTCCAATTAAGTGCAGGGTTAAGTTTCCAGCAGAATTTGAAATGTTGTTTTCAATTTTCCAAATGTTTATTTCTTCCTTATATAAATTGAGTTCATTAATCAAACTATTCAAATCTCTCTGAAAAAGTGATAGTAAGGTGTGCCTCAGCATAGGTGTTTGTTTTAAAGTTTTTTTAATCTATTGATCCTGTTTAGATTGTAACAAATTTTTATCTTAAAATTACAAAAATCAATTTACTGAGAGCGTTCTATTTCTCCTAACCTTTGAAGAATATTTTCTGTAAGAAGAATAAAAAAAACACCAATTTTTATGAAATAAGCCTTTGATTGCTTTAGCTTAGAATAGCTACAAACATCGACAATATGTTATCTATTGCCCACCGTTACCTTATAGTCAAATACTTTTTGTTTGAAATCAGGCCCATCTGCAGCGTGGTTGGTCAGGACCACCGCAACATCATAGTTACCGGGATTTGGCCAAGCATAATCTCGGAACCAGCCGATTCTTCCTCTCAAGGCATTGGTGGTTAGCCCCTGTGCACCTGTTTGACCATAATGTCTATAATAATTTCGAGAATCTATAATGGAGTCTTTTTTGGTGCTACCTAAGGGAAGGTATTTAAAGTCTCCTGGCCAGAAAACAGCTACATCTGACTGAGAAATTACTTGTAGACGATAAGTAGTGCCCGCTTTAGGGGCCGCAATCTCATTACCCGTTTCAATAACTCCGTTTCTAGTAACCAATTCATAGACCTTAAAGCTTTCACAAGTAGGATCTTCCGTTTCATATTTTACACAACCAATGAGTGTAGCTGAAATTACTATTAATAAGCCTATTATTTTCTTTTTCATTTCTAATTGTTTTTTAGATGGTTAATATCCAGGGTTTTGAGTCAAATTCGGATTGGCTTGAATTTCAGAGTTGGGTATAGGAAATACCAATTTAGTTTCAGGTATGATAACATTCAATTTATCAACTTTAGAGCGATATGCTTGCAGATATCGTATAGCTCTTCCTGTACGTTTCAAATCTCTAAATCGCTTCATTTCTCCTGCAAACTCCATTCTTCTTTCATGCAAATACAAATCAAGTGCATCCGAGGTGGAGGTAATACTTTCTTGTGTATAATCCGTTAATCCTACTCGTTTGCGAAGCGTGTTTAGATGTGCAAAGCCTTCATTAATCTTGCCTTGCTGAATTTCTGCTTCAGCAGCCATGTGATATGCGTCTGCTAATCGCAACATTTTGATGTTCCATTCGTTCTGGACCACTGGCCCTACAATACTAAAATCGTGGTATTTTTTCCAAAAGCGAAAAGTTATAAATCTTGTTGGAGTTTTGAGGCTTTGTAACCCTGGTCCAAATGTAACATCTGAGCGAGGATCTCCTTTCATAGCATCTGCCAAGTCTTGAGACGGTGTGCTAATCACCTGAGGTTGAGTATATGTAGATCCATCCGCCAATTCAAATGGTAAAAGACGAATCCAAATATTTGGAATGGCATTTTGAGCAAAATTAAACTGGATTTCCCACATAGATTCTGTGTTGTTGTTGGCTCCAACACCGTATAAGTTGGTGTAATTCGGAAGTAAAGTGAAATCTTTCGAGTCTATTACTTCTTCCGATACTTTTTCGGCCTCAACAAATTTCTTTACGTTCAAATAGGCCTCTGCCAAAAGGGTTTTAGCAGCCCCTTGAGTTACGTTACCCAATTGGCTTATGGCTACCAAATCTTTGCGAGAAAAACACGCTTTGGATGCATATTCCAAATCGGGTATAATGGCTTGATTAAAGACAGTTTCTATTGGGCTACGGGCAATACTTACCGCTTCATCTCGTGAATACGCTTGTTTCAAAACTAAAGGAACGTCTCCATAAATAGAAACTAGGTTGAAATATGCAAATCCTCTTAAGAATCGTGCTTCACCAATATATCGATTCAGTTTTGGGTCTTTGGAAGCATTGGGTAGGTTTTTTTCTATGTCTTCCAAAAGGACGTTACAACGCGAAATAATTCTAAAATTTGAAAACCAAATATCCCCAGTTGATCCATTTCTATCCAGAGAAAAATTTGAAACTGGATCATTGTCAGCATTTACCTCACCTCCATTATCGCTTCTGTTTTCATAAAATTTCATGTGTTGAGTGGCATCACGATAGCTGTAGAGTTCAGAATAAATGCCCGTTAAACCTGCACGTATTTTTCCTTCGCTATTAAAGAAGTTTTCTCCTCCCAATTGGTCAATTGGCTTAGCAGCGTCTTTTAAGAAATCATCACAAGAGAATGATACAGAAAGGATAATTATAAAAATAAGTACTTTTTTTAAGCTTTTCATTGTAAAATATTAGTTAAAATGTGAGGTCTATTCCAAGTGTTGCGATTCGCTGAATTGGGTAATTTCCACCATCTACACCATAATTATTACTTCTTTGTCCTTGATTGTTCGTGTCCAATCCTCTATTATTACCTTCTGGGTTGAAGCCCGTATATTTTGTAAAATAAAACGCATTTTGGATATTGGAATAGATTCGTAGCTTGGACATTTTTAGTGACTTCGAGATTTTGTTTGGTAATGTATATCCCAGCCGTATTGATCGTACAGCCGTAAAATCACCGTCCTCTTTAATAAATGTGCCTTGGAATAAATCGTTGTATTGGCCATTATTTACTCCGCCGCGATTCGAGATAATAGGATATTGTGCATCTGTATTAGATGGCGTCCAATAATCTTTCAACCAATAATCGGGCATGTTAAACTGTGATTGGGCTTGTCTGAACCATTCAAATCGGGTAACATTGAAGATTTCTGCTCCAATAATCCCATCCATTTGGATAAAAAGGTCGAAATTTTTATACTTAAAGGTATTGGAAAAGCCCCATGTGAAATCAGGCCAAGGATTTCCTACTACAGTTTTGTCATCGAGATTGATTATACCATCGCCATTAACGTCTTTGTACTTGATTTCGCCAGGTGCATTGCTTCTCAGGCGGATAGTCTCTTGAACACCGTTTGAATAATTATAGGCCTTGGGTGTAGTGTTTACTTCATTCCAATCATTATAGATGCCATCCGAAACAGTTCCCCAAAAAACGGAAAGAGGTCCACCAACATAGCCGCGTGTCATATCGTTCCAGCCAGAAACCTGTTGGCCTGTAATGTGGGCTTGTGGCTCCACAAATAGTTTCGTTATTTTGCCTGCGTTTCGGGAGATATTAAATTCTGTATTCCAAACAATGGTTTTGTTTGTCAAGGGGGTTGCAGAAATTGTCAACTCAGCTCCTCTACTCAGCATGCTGCCAAAATTTGTTAGTACAGAGCCATAGCCTACATATTGTGGAAGGTCTAAAAACAGGAGCATATCCGTTGTGTTACGATTATAATACTCGGCTGTAATGTTAACTTTTCCTTTGAGAAGAGCTAGATCCATTCCAAAATTCTTCTCTTTTGTTTTTTCCCAACTTAGGTTTGTGTCATAAAGGTTGGCTAAGACAAAACCTTGAGAAATCCTATTGTTTGTGATGTAGGAGTTGTTATTATAGATAGGTTGTTGACGCCCTCGAGGGATACCGCTGTTTCCTGTTTCACCATAGGAAACACGTATTTTAAGATCATAAATAAACTTGAGATTTTTCATAAACGATTCGTCTGACAATCGCCACGCCAGAGCAGCAGAAGGGAAGTTACCCCAAAGGGTATTTAATCCGAATCGAGAGGAGCCATCTCTACGTATGGCAGCTGTAATGTAATATTTGCTTTTATAATTGTACTGGAGGCGAGAAAACATACCAATGAATGCGTCATTATTTGCGAAATCCGTGGCGTCACTTACAGGGTTTTGTACGATAACCCCACCTGCAGGTCTGTCAATATCATCTGTGACAAACGATCGTTTACTTACAAACACCCTATCATTCATGGTTTTCTCTTGGTTGTAGGACAAGACGGCATTTACGTTATGACTTTTATTAAATACTTTATTGTACGTAAGTGTATTTTCCCAATAGTATTTGAAACCTCTACCTTGTTGATTCGAAGCGTTTACTACAGCTCCAAAGTTTTGGTCACCCGGTGAATTAAATCTATCACCCATAGTTGATGGTCGATGTTTTCTTTCTTGAGCATGACTATAATCTGTCATAATAGAGCTCTTAAATTTCAAGTTTTTTGTAAATGAAATTTCCGAACTTAAATTTCCAAGAGTTCTAAATGTAGTTCTATTGTCCAATTGCTCAAATAAGTATAGAGGGTTACCATAAAAAGTACCTCCCCAGGCCCTTTCCGAAGTCTGCCAAGGACTAAGATTGGAGTAATCCGCTATGTTTCCGTTAGCATCATAAGGGGCTAAAATAGAAGGCATTAATTGTGCTGACTGATACAGCGGAGAATTAAACCATCTATTTTCCACACTTGCTCCACCGATGTTGTCTAGATCTTGCCAAGAAGGAGAAAGTTTAGCTCCTACTTTCATCCAACGCGTCACATCGAAATCAAGGTTGAGGTTAAGCGTATATCTTTTTAATCCCGTATTTTTTACTATTCCTTTTTCATCATAATAACTGCCTGAAGCCTGATAACGAATATTGTTTGAGCCTCCACTTGCAGAAAGATTATATTGGGCAATTCTTCCCGGAAACTGGCCATCATTTTGAATCAGATCGATCCAGTCAGTATTCGTATTCATCCAAGGGGCGGTCCCATCAATAAGCTGTAGGATTTGTGTCTGTGTAGCTGGTGCCATCCTTGCAGGATCAAATGCACGGTAATTGAGACCCTGTGCGTCATTTCTGAAATCCAGTAAGTTTTTCAAATTCGCACTTCGTTTATTGAAATCTTCTACATTATCTATATTCCATTTCCAATCGCTAGTGACTGTAGAAGGCGAATAATGACTTGGATTTGCCTTATAATATGCATAATTAGACATGTCTTCTGTCCATTGCAAATATTGTTCACGCGTACCTACCTTAGGTATATTAATTGCTTGTGAAAAACCATTATTAGCGTTGAAATTTAAGGTAGGTTTTCCGGGTTTACCTTTTTTGGTTGTAATTAATATGACTCCGCCCGATGCTCGTGCTCCATAAATGGCTGCAGAAGAGGCATCTTTTAAAACTTCAACAGATTCTATATCATTGGGGTTGATAAGATTTAAAGGGTTGTTTTCAGCTTGATACCCATCGTATAAAATGGGCATTCCGTCTATTACAATTAAGGGTTGACTAGAAGCAGTCAAACTTGACACTCCTCGGATTTGCATATCAAAACCACCCCCGGGTGCTGCATTGGAATTGATCACTCGTACACCAGACAATTTACCTTGAAGTGCTTGGTCAAAACCTGCCAAGGGTAGTTCATTGATTTTGTTAGCATTGACTTTACCTACGGCACCAGTCAAGTCACGTTTATTGACCTGTCCGAAACCCACGACTATTACTTCTTCTAATGCTTGGGTTTGAAGATTTAAACTAACATTAATACTAGAGCGAGATCCAACTTCTATTTCTTGAGGTTCGTATCCTAAATACGTGAATACCAATACAGAAGTAGTGCTAGGTACCTCAATGGAATATTTTCCATTCACATCCGTCACCACTCCTCGTGTTGTACCTTTGATCGAAACAGAAACGCCAATCAATGTTTCGTTGGTGACGCCATCGTTTACTTGTCCACTTATAATTTCGGTGGACGGTCTAATTTTATTGGATTTTGAAATTTTCGGAATGCAGAGCATAAAAAGTAGGAATCCGAAACAAACTAGTAACTTAAAGGATTGATTTTTTTTTCTATTCATTTTGGTTGATAATTGGTTAGAGCAAACATTAATAGAAATAATCGTATAATATTTATGAATATAAATGTATACAATATTTATTGAAAAAAGAAAATATTGTATGTAATTTTTATTGAAAAGTGTTGAATAAGATTATTAATGTAATAAAAAAGGCTTGAAGGAATTTAAGATTCAACAAGCCTATTTATTTTTTCGAAAGCTAGAGTAGTATTATCTCGTTGGATAATTGAATAGCTTCATTACATCCTCTATTTCGTCTGTAAGATTTTTGAGGTGTGCTTTCATTGCAGATTCGGCTTTATCCCCTTCACCTTTAATGATATGTAGTACAAATTTTTCATGCTCTTTCGCCGATCGAGCGGTTCGTCCTTCTAATGCGTATACGGATATTCGAGTGCGGTGCCATTGAAGATTTAGTTTCTTGATTATTTCTTCTACTTTTTTGCAGTTGGCCATCTTAAAAATGATTTTGTGCATTTTAGAGTCTATTTCAAGCCATTTTTTCAAGAAAGAATCTCTTTGTTTAGTCTCTTCTGGGCGATTTTTGGCTAATTCAGTCATTTCGTTCAATATGGACTCGAGTTGTTGTTTTTCTTTTGCAGACCCTCTTTGTGAAGCCCAGTTGGCAACGGCCCCCTCGAGTACAGCCTTAATATCAAATATCTCTTTGATTTCGTCAAATGACAAAGAATGAACGGATTTTCTACCTTTACTATTTACTATGAGTCCTTCGGATTCTAGTTTGGTAAGTGCTTCTCTTACAGGTGTTCTGCCAATGCCTAGTTGTTCGGAAATAGCATTTTCTGTTATGTTCTGGCCAGGCGTAATTTCAAAAGAAAGTATATAATCCTTAATTTGAGTGTATACTTCTTCTTTGCTTTTTTTCTTGTCCACGGTTAAGTTCTATTATATATATGTTCAAGGTAAATGTATGCAATTTTTTTCAACTTGCATCTAGTCATACTTGGTTTTTTGTACATAATAGTATTATAATGTGGTATTTTTGTATTCACAGTAAGTTTTGTAAATACAAATACAGCGTATGATTTTTGTCCTTTGATAAGAGTTGTGGGGGGAGATGTTTTTTTTGCAAAGCCATATAATTGTATAAGTGTAAAGAAAGTTTTTTGTGCGAAATCAATCATTTTGTATAGATTTACTTATATTTATATTATGCTATACTAATGAGATAGGATGCTTATCCTGTTTTACTTTTAAATCGTTTCGTTAGGAATCAATCGTAATTGTTTTTATAATTGTATTCAATATTTAATATAAATTGTATACATAGTATCATTATTTAACTAACATGAAGAAATTTTTCAGTTTTTGTGTACTGGTATTTGTACTTGGTTTTCAAGTTATAGGTCAAAACTACACAGTCAGTCCCAATAAGAGATTTATATTGAAAGACGGAAAACCTTTCTTTTGGATGGGCGATACGGCTTGGGAGTTGTTTCATCGATTGGATAGGGAAGAGGTGACGTACTATCTGCAAAAGCGAGCAGCTCAAGGATTCAATGTGATACAGGCCGTTGCTTTGGCAGAGTTTGATGGTTTGGGAGTGCCTAACAAATATGGTGAGCTACCACTAAAAAACAATGATCCCAGTCAGCCAAATGATGCTTATTTCCAGCACGTAGACTTCGTGATTAAAAAAGCAGATGAACTAAATATGACTATTGCATTTTTGCCTACTTGGGGAGATAAACTATGGAAGGCTTCTTGGGGAAAAGGTCCTGAAGTTTTAAATGATCCCAATGCTAGAACTTACGGAAAATGGCTGGGAGAAAGGTATAAAAATGCTAAAAACATCATTTGGGTGCTAGGGGGGGATCGCAATCCTAGACCCAATACCAAAGACATTGAAGTTTGGAGGGCTATGGCAAATGGCATTGCCGAAGGAGTTGGTGGACATGATAAGGCATTAATTACGTTTCATCCGCAACCAAACACAGGGGGAGCGAGCGATTATTTTCATGAAGAAGCATGGTTTGACTTCAATATGTTTCAAACAGGGCATTGTAGAGATGAGGCTGTTTTTGATAAAATCAAAGGATCCTACGATAGACCTACCGTAAAGCCAGTGATCGATGCAGAACCTATATATGAAGATCATCCCGTATGTTTTCGTCCCAACGATCTAGGTACTTCCAATGCTTACGATGTACGTAAATCTGCTTATTTAGACCTTTTTGCAGGGGCTTTTGGGCATACTTATGGCTGTCATGATATCTGGCAAATGTATTCACCTAACCAAGAAGCGGTGAATTTTCCGCATATTTATTGGCAGCAAGCATTGGATTTGCCCGGTGCAAACCAAATGAAATACGTAAAGAAACTCATGGAATCACGTCCTATTCTGGATCGTATACCTGATCAATCCTTGGTTGCGGAAAATAACCTAGGAGCTTATGAGCGTATACAAGCTACTCGGGGCAAGGATTATGCATTTGTATATACGGCACTAGGAAACCCTTTTATGGTTAATTTGGGTAAAATATCAGGAACTAAGCTGAATGCGTATTGGCTTGATCCCCGAACGGGCAAAGTGGAATCCATTGGCAAAATGGACAATACAGGAACCAAGAAGTTTTCACCTCCCAAATCAGGTCATGGTTATGACTGGGTATTGATTTTGGATGACGAGTCTAAGAATTATGGGGTGTATTAAGGCTGGGATTGAAAAAAAATATAATGGTAGAAAAATTTTATATATTTGATGGTGCCTTCCCAGAAGGTATAGAAAGTTTTTAGAAATTATTTATTAAGGAATGAATGCGAACCCAATGTTGTAATTCACAAAGATGTATTCAGTTATTGAGAGAGATAGTATTTGTAATCCAGGGTATTATCAATTATTGTTAGTAAATATTCGTCTTTACTTTTTTCAAATCTTGTAATAAAAGTTGTATTTGAAAATGTGTTTGTGGTTTTCTTGTCAGTATTAGAAATCGACAGTGAATCATTTTTTAATTTCCAAACAAAAAATTCTGAATCAATTCCACTAATACTTACAGAACCAGTTCCATTATGGTTAATTTTAATTTGTCTACATTCATTAGCTGTAATTATTAGGTTTTTATGAGAATATGAACACATAGTCCAAGTGCCTAATATATCCAGATTATCGGTAATTTTGAATTTGCTAAATTGTGCATGTTTAGCTCGTTCTTCCTTTGTAGAATTTGAGTTACATGATACTAAAAGTGTCAAGAGAGCTATTTCAAGGATCTTTTTCAATTGAAATTCAGTTTAAATTTATGCACTATTTTACATTCAGTTATTAACTAATTGGAATGGTCCGTTTGAATTACAAATTTTATTTAGTCGTCCCTCAAAATCTTCTCCATCTTTTTACCATTGGCTAGTTCATCTACCAATTTGTCTAGAAACCTCACTTTTTTGGTTAATAGATTGTCGATTTCTTCTATTCTATAACCACAGATGAGTCCTTTGATTCGGTCAGCGTTTGGGTGCAATTTAGCCTTTTCAAAAAACGTTTCAAAAGTAACTTTTTCATCAATACGTTCTTGGATTTGAAGGTTATCAAAACCTGTTAGCCATGTAATAACTTGATGCAATTCTGCTTTGGTTCTACCCTTTCGTTCAACTTTCGTAACATAATGCGGATACACCGAAGCAAAAGTCAATTTTGCCATTCGAGCATTATGTTCGGGTGTTACCTTCATTGTTTAAAGAGTTTTCCTAGAGGAATTAATAAAATGCCCACAATAATAGTCGGTAACCAAAGGGAAATTGAAATCTCCCCAATATCTATAAATATTGGATCTAATTCTTCTCCTTGATAGGTAAATAAGTGGGCAGCTACTAAAAACATAGCAATTCCTAAGATCGATAAGCCTACCCCCATTTTTTGAAGTGTATTCATTCTGCATCTATTTTAAACCATAAAATAATTCACAAACTATACTATTTAGATTCCTTTATCTGCAAAATCCCTTCTTGATAACTTATGATTTTAAAATCAGGAAACCTGGTTTTGAATTTATCGGAAACAAAAATATTGTCTTGTTTATATCTAGGCAGCAGCTCCAGTAGTTCCTTGGATTGTTTGTTGAACAAGCTACTGATTTTAAACATCCAAAACTTAATAACAGAGTATGAAAGTTTTCTTTCATAAATTTTAGAGGCAAGGCTTACTATTTCTTTGTATGTAAGTCGATTATCATCGCAGGGTAAATGCCAAGTTTGATTGTAAGCGTCTTCGGTGTTACCGATTAAGGCCATAGATCTGCTTGCGTCTGGTGTCCAAATCAAGGTTCTTTTGTTGTTATCTGCAACAGGTATTTTGAGTTTCTGATTATTTTTAATGGCATCCAACACCAAGGCATTGGTTATGCCTTGTGTTTTATTTGGGCCATAAAATTCGGGGGCTCTGCAGATTACGGCTACAATCGTTTTTTTATTGATCTCGTCCAATACCATAGCGGCAATTTGAGCTCGAACACTTGATTTACGCCCTACAGGTATAAACGGACTTTCCTCTGTTTGAGGCTCATCGGTTTTGGCATACATATAGGTGTTGTCAAAAAACACCAGTTTACAAGCGTGCTTTTTGCAAGCATCAATTGCGTTTTTCATCATTATGGGGAATTGTTCTTCCCACATTTGTGAGTTCATGGGTAAACCCACCGTTAAATATGCAATTTCACTCCCTTTTACAGCGTTCTCGGTGGAAAGTGGATCCAATAAATTGGCAGGGAAAAGTTGATCGGTTTCGTTTATCTTTTTAGGATTTCGACTTACCAATCGAATATATTTTGTGTAGTTTTTGTACAATTCTCGAGCTAATTCCTCTGCTATTTGTCCATTTGCTCCTAGTATAGTCTGCATAGTGTTTGATGTTTATTTTAATGATTAAGGTTGTTTTGAAAGTCAAAACTATTCTTTATACGTATTATTTCCATTGAAGTTACCTTGGTAAATATCCTTTAAAAAAAGTACCCTTTTTTCAAGCATCTCAAAGTAGTATCCCCAGTTATAAAGACTAGAATTATGATTGCCGAAATCGTTTAAATCACGAATGAATTCTTTTTCTTTGATATAATAATCCAACCATATTCTTTGGGACTTAATAAGCTTGTCCTTCATGCCTTCTTTCAATACGGAGAGTGATTTTTGGTAATACTTGTTTAATAGTTTATCATATTCATTTAATCGTTTAAATTCACCCCAATTCATACCCATGGTTGTTGTTGCCATCGAAAATGAGCCAGAATACTCAGATAAAAATTCATTTATTAGAATGGTATCTCTTGCAAATTCAATTTCGTCTTGTTTTCCACTTTTAGTAAATGACTCTAAATACGTACTTTTTTGAATCTTGAACTTCTTAAGTTTTTTATTGACTATCGGAGCTATACTTTTATTTATCTTTTTCTCTATTTCAGGTTTAAGTACTAAATAATCGTTTTTATCAATATTAAATATATCAGAAGTATCGATCACTTGACATAAGCAATTATTGTAAACGACTAAAAATAGTACAAATAGAACTTGTTTCATTCTATTAACTTGGGTATTCAGAAAAATAAACAGCCATTCCTATATCACCCATTATTTTCATTGTTTCCGAACTTAAAACACCTCCTCCTCCAGAAGCACCTTTTCTAATTCGAAAGCCAATATCAGCAATATATGAACTTTTTGGCAGTAAATGACCATTTGTTTTTACCCAATTTTCAAGTGTATAAATTTGTCCAGGTAATTCCCAATCATCGTCAAATAACCAACCCAATTTCTCACTATTTGATTGATTGTAAATATTTATATGCATATGTATAATGTAAATTTTATTTAAAATCCTAAAATTAAATAACTTTCGAAAATTTAACTAAGACTTATTTTAAGTTTAATTTAGTAATTTGATATTATCCAATGAAAATATTTTTTTCCTACCTCCAATACATCTTATGCACATCTTCAAAAGGACGATAATCCCATTTGGGAGGTTCGGAGGCTTTGCGGCCTTCGTTGATGATACGGCGGCGTTCGTAACTCAATTGAGCGTCTTTATCCAGTTTTTCGGGGTCAAAATTAGATAGGATGATCTTGAGCAATTTGTCTTTGATGGTTGTATGGCTAGGGTTCGTAGCTAAATTATTCATTTCCAAGGGATCGGTAGAGACATCGAAGAGTTGCAGCTCGGGGTCGCGGTTGGGGCCTGCATAAATATAGGTAAGTTTATGGTTTCCTTGGCGTACCATCAAGCAGGTCGTGAGTACGCCTTCCGAATAGTTCTCGCAGAATATATAGCGGTCTTTATCAAATTTCTCGTTCATTTGGGGCAATAGGGAGCGTCCATCCATGGGCAACGCATCTTTGATGCCACAAACATCCAAAACTGTTGGCGTAATATCGACAATAGATACGGGGTCGTTTACTTCTAGACCTTTTTTGCCCAACATAAACTGGTCTGGAAACGAAATAATCATAGGAATCCGAGACGAATGCTCGTAAAAAACACGTTTTTGTACCATTCCTCTATGCCCAAGCATATCTCCGTGATCTGAGGTAAAAATGATGATGGTGTTTTCTTTTAAGCCAAACTGGTCCAGCATTTTTACTACCTCACCCAGTTTATCATCTACGTAGGAAACCAAAGAATAGTAAGAACGATACACACGTTTGAGGCTGGTGGTATCTCGGAGTTTTACTCTTTGGACACCGTGAAGTTTGTTGAGATCCCTGTCCATAGAGGTATACATTTGCTCTATGTTGCTCGGTATTTTGGGAATGGGAATATTCACACCTTCAAACATTTCCCAGTATTTTTGATTGACCAAGAAAGGTTCGTGGGGTTTATTGAGTGAAATCTGTAGAAAGAAAGGGATTTTGCCCGGCTTGGGTTTCGCTTCTTGAGCCGAAGCTGCGGGTTGGGTTCTTTTTTCGGACAAATAACGAATGGCATTAAACACCGCTTTTTCGTCGTAGTCTATCATCATGTCTTCTTGTACGGGGCCGGCGTTTTCGCCAATATAGTCAATAGCAATGGGCATGGGGTGAAGGTCTTCTGCCTTGCTTTCTTTGTTGCGTTTGGGCATAAACTTCATCTCGGTAGGGTAGATGTCGGTCATCAGCCTTCGGTTGAAGCCGTGCAGTTGGTCGGGTCCTATGTAGTGGGCTTTACCCGAAATCGTGGTTTCATAACCAACCCTATTGAGATAATCGTTGTGTGTAGGTATATCGGAGCGTAGCATCGAACCATTGTCATACGCTCCGTGGGTTTTTACGTACATACCCGTAAGCAAAGAATACCGCGAAGGCACACATACAGGCGTTGTCGTGTAGGCATTTCTAAATAAAACCCCGTTTTTAGCCAGCTTATCGATGTTGGGGGTTTTGGCCAATTTATCCCCATAAGCACCCGTGTACATAGGGATCAATTGATCCACCATAAAGACGATGATATTGGGTTTATCTTGTTTTTTATCAGGATTTTGAGCAAATGATGTATGCAAACAGATACAAGCAAAAAAATAGATTAGGCTTACTTTTTTCATCGTTTTTATGTAAAGGTCAGATAATAAACAATATTAAAAAAATAACTACGATTTATGAAAATAATATACAATTTTTACTATAAATTGTCGAATATTTTTTCTGGAAATAAAATATAACATGTTTAAAAATAGGCCTTCATATCCACTTTTTATACTTTTCGTTTTTACGTGTCAAGTGTCATTTTCCCAACTAAAACTCCCGAGTTTTTTTAGCGATGGGATGGTTTTGCAACAAAAAACCAAGGCCTCTATTTGGGGAAATGATAAACCCAAAGCAAAAATAACACTTATCTCTTCTTGGGGAGCTAAGTCAGAAACCACTGCAAATGATTCAGGTGCTTGGAAAACGGCTATTGAAACTCCAAAAAGTGGTGGAATCTATCAAATCGAAATTAAAGGGAGTACAAGCCAAAAAATTAAAAATATTCTGGTAGGCGAAGTCTGGTTTTGTTCTGGGCAATCCAACATGCAAATGCCATTAAAAGGGAATCCAAATGAGCATATTGAGGGAAGCCAAGAGGCCATATTGAATGCCGATTTTCCTGAAATTCGATATTTTATTGCTGCAAGATCTCCAAGTCTTAGTCCTAAAACAGATATAGAAGGTAAATGGGAAACCCTCAGTCCTGCCACTGCACAGAATCTCAGTGCAGTGGCCTACTTTTTTGGGAAAATGCTTCATCAAACCTTAAAGTCTCCTATTGGCTTGATCATCAGTACCGTTGGTGGTACAGGCTCAGAAGCTTGGATAGATACGAGCACTCTTGCAAAGTACATCGATTTGGAACCTTCTCGAAAAAGATCAAGCGAAGATTTATTGAATAAAAACGGACCTTCTGTGTTATTCAACGGCATGGTGGCTCCTTTTTTGGATTTCGATATCGCGGGAGTAATTTGGTACCAAGGAGAGAATAATCGCTATGCTAAACGAGCCTTTCAATATCGAGATGTATTTCCGGCTTTGATTGGTTCTTGGCGAAAGCAATGGAATCAGGGTGATTTCCCTTTTTACTATGTACAAATAGCTCCTTTTCAGGGCGACAAAGGCAGTGCAGCCTTGGTGCGGGAAAGCCAGTTATTGACCATGAAGTCAGTAAACAATACGGGTATGGTAGTTACCCAAGATATAGGAAATTGTGAGAATATTCACCCTCCCCAAAAACGGGAAGTAGGGGAGCGATTGGCCTATTGGGCATTGGCAAAAACCTACGGTCATTCCTATCTTACTTATTCTGGGCCTATTTACCAATCGATGTTGGTTGAAGGAGACAAAATAAAAATCAAATTTGATTTTGCCGAAATGGGGCTTTCTACCTACAAAAAAGAGCTTTTGGGCTTCGAAATTGCAGGCGAAGATACGATTTTTGTGCCTGCCAATGCCTCCATCATAAAATCAAAAACGGAGATTGGTAGTATCCTTGTTTCGAGTGAAAAAGTCAAAAACCCCGTAGCCGTACGGTATGCATTTGCCGATTGCGTAGAAGGTACATTGTTTAATACCTTCGGTCTACCAGCATCTCCTTTTCGGACGGATACGTGGGAGATAGAGGTGAAGTGAGTAAAACTTGGCGATAAATAGCTATTGAAGCCTTTGTTACTATTTTTTCACTCTAAAAACCTTGTTGGTATTATCAATCATCAACTGATGTTCTTTAAAAAACTCCATTCCAATTCTAATCTTTTTGCTTGATGATTTTCGTGTACTACAATACACATTGTTAAATTCAACAGACCCTATTTTAAGCTTAGAAACCAAACCTACTTTTTCTGTTATAGTATTAAGTCCCTCGGCAGAAGCTATTTCACGTGTGTTTTCTTTGAAAGTATAAGTTGCCATCAATTTGGTGGCGAGTTCAGTTCCTTCAACAACGCCCAATGCCGTAGTAGATCCAAGGTCAACAAAAGCAGAGTATTTTTTGCCATCATAACCCAAATCAATGTTTGGATCTCGTATATTTTTAACGCTAATGATTTCGAAATCTTGGCTCGGTATATTGTTGACAGAAATAGTGAGTTTTTTATTAGGATAGTCAATCAACCAATTGGCTTTACTAATGATAGATTGCCCAATTAAACCACCTAAGTTAGGACTATCTTTTTCGATAAAGTCTAGATTGGTGTTTCGTGCACAAATATTTTTAAATTCTAAGGAGTTGATTTTTAATACGTCCACTGTTTCTAATCCCAGAGTAGCTTTACCTCCACTTGACGTACCGACTTTTGTTTTACGCCCTTTTCTTTCTTTTCGATTAATTGTAGTGAGGTCATCACCGTTATCAAACAAGAAGTTTTTTTGAACACCTTCAAATTCAACAGGTATTGAAACAAGTCCTCGACTCACGTTGAATGAAATTACTGATTCAGTTGATTGCGGCGAGACGTAACCTTTGTTTTGTTTGTTTTTTATACAGTTCTGGCAAAGCAAAGCTGTAGAGAACAGCATGATTTTTAGAAATAACTTTTTCATTTTTTTTGTTTACGTGTTTATTTTAAAAAAATGTATAATTCAAATCTTATAAAAAGTAACAACATGAATCATTTAATTATAATTATATGTTTTACCACAATGCAAATGGATTTGAGTATGGCAAATATCGGGGTCTAGAGTTGTACAGAAAATTATAAATGACCAAAGAGGTTTTATCTTGGATGAAAACTTATTTTGGTGACTTAGATTTGTAATTGTCCCTTTGACATTGAGAATCCCCCTGTTTATAATAAAATTAAGTTGATTACAAAGTGTTTGTCCAAGAGCAAGATAGCTTTTCCTTAGATATCATTTTGCAACTGATATGCATTTGCCGATTGTGTAGAATCTACTTAGTTTAATACCTTCGGTCTACCAGCATCTCTTTGTTTAGACAGATACGTGGGAGATAAAGGTGAAGTAGGATCAGATTTATAACAATATATAACTTTAGAAATACATTACGAAATTTTGAATTCTATTTGTTTTTTGGACTTGTAGGAACATTTAGAAGGGGAGGATTTGGTGGAAAGTAAATGCACCCATTCATATTTGCTATAAAACTTGTTCCTGATTTTGTTTCGAAACCCGGAGTAAGTAAAACATAATTGTTTGCATTAAAACTTACTTTTAAGTTATTATTAATTAGACTATTACTGTTTATGTAATTGCTAGCCGTTAACTCTAAATCTGAGTTTATGGGATCAATTTGTTCAACGAATTCTTTACAATCAAAATCCCATATCCAAAGTTCATTTCCTTTGATTCCATCATTTATAGCAAAATACAACTTATCGTTTAAAAGAAAATACTCTTGAATATTTGTATACTCTTCTTTAATTTTTTTGTTTCTGACAATTTTTGTTTTTTTTGTATTCTCGCTTGTCCCATCAGAAATCCAAAATTCATGTATGGATTGATTAGGCAATATATTAAAAACAAGGTATCTATCTTTTACGTTTATCAATTGAATTTGTTCCATTTGCAAATTAGTTTTTAGGAATTCTTTTATTTTCGACGGTGGATTAATTCCATCTGTGGTCCATAAGAAATAATTTTCATTGTTATTTTCAATAGAAAAAAAATAAAGTTTGTTTTTAAAAACTATAGGGGTGTTATAGTAAAATACAGAACTAAATATCACGGTGTTATTACTAGTGCCATCTGTTTTATATAGGTACCTCCTAGTCCCATTATAGGCTGAAAAATAAAGTAAGTTGTTGTAAATAAATAACCCAGACACTCCAGCAGAGTTTTGTTGTCCAGGGAAAATATCTATTACTATAGTTGTTCCTGTTTCCGTTCCATCCGTTTTCCATAGTTCTGTCCCAGTATTCGTTTCTTGACAGGAGAAGAATAAATAGCCATTTAAGGAGTGAAACTTGGATTTTATAGAGCCAGTTAAAAATTGTTTTACTAAAACAGTACCCACACTTGTACCATTTGTTTTCCATATCTTGGTGTAATTGTGTGTAGTAAAATATAAAAAGCCGTTAAAAACATAAAAATTTGTTGGATTGGCTCCACCATAGGCTGTTTCGAGATCAATTACCAAGCTCGCAGTAGTTCCGTCCGTTGAAAACAACTCAAAACCATTATTTACATAACCTTTATAGAAGAGTTTGTTGTCGTATTTGATAAATTCAGGTTTTTGTGAAGGATCGTATCCGTGATGATTATAAATTTTTATTGGAGGAGTCGATTTGTTGAATTTTAATAACTCACCGCTAACCATCGCAATTATCATATTGTTATGATCAATCATTTCTAAAACAGTAGAGTTGTAATTATAATCTGGGTTGCCTCCGCCATTCAAATCAGCCAGCAAATAAGTACTATTTGTTGTGCTATTAGTATACCAGATTTCACGTCCGTGCTTTACATCATTTGCAGTAAAAAAAACATCGTCGTTCAAAGCTATAAATTGAGAGGGACTAGAAGATGCGACGCCTGTATTTATGTTTCTTGTCATAAATGTTCCGCTCGCTGTACCATCACTCCGCCACAATTCAAATCCATTGGTAGAGTCGTATGCTACAAAATAGTAAATATCTCTTACGTTTGTTATAGTGTTAAATACGGAGCCAGTTGAGAAATTTGGATTTAAAGTATTGATGTTAATTGTTCCA
>JBOFGX010000196.1:0-4386 GCA_051649345.1 Leadbetterella sp.
ACTTACTGCTGATCCAGCGTTGAAACCAAACCATCCGAACCATAATAAACCCGTACCTAATAAAACATAGGGAATGTTGGCTGGAGGAAGGAAATTGTTTTCTACATGCGAACGTCTTCTCTTAAGATAAATCGCACCCGCTAAAGCCGCCCAACCTGCAGACATGTGTACTACAGTACCACCTGCAAAATCCAAAACGCCCATTTTAAACAAGAATCCTTCTGGATGCCACGTCATGTGTGCCAAAGGTGAGTATACAAAAAGTGAGAATAGAACCATGAACAATACATACGACTTGAAATTGATACGCTCAGCCATAGATCCCGTTACGAGAGCTGGCGTAATCACAGCAAATTTCAATTGAAAAAATGCAAAAACAACCAATGGAATAGTAGGAGCCAAAGACCAAGGCTTACCATCCAATACACCTTGAAACATAAAGTGAGACATTGGGTTTCCAAAAAACCCTCCTACTGTTTCTCCAAAAGCAAGTGAATATCCAATCACTACCCATAACACTGAGATCACACCCATAGCAATAAACGATTGCAACATAGTTGAGATCACGTTTTTGGAGTTTACCATACCTCCGTAGAAATAGGCAAGACCTGGAGTCATCAATAATACAAGAGCCGTAGCAACCAACATCCAAGCAGTATCTCCAGAATTAATAACTTTATCTGGATCAGCAAAGACATTAGACGTAGGAACAAATAGGGCTCCAATGGCGATAATCAATAAGACTATCAAAGGAAAATAGGACGGTTTAACAGAATTTGAATTAGTCATAAAGGTACATTTTACGTTAAAAAAATTATTAATAGTTAGTTTTTATTAAAAATAGAATATAAGTGCTCCTCCAAATGTAGCAAGTGAATTTTTACCTTCTCCATCTTTGTTTTCAAATTGAAATTCTCTCTCTTCATTTGTGTAAGAGTCAAATCTTACCTCAGGCTTGAATTTAAGATTATCAGATATATTAAGATTTCCTGTTAATGTTAGACCTAGTGTATTTGCACCGGCATTTCCCAAAACCAATGGGGCAGCTTGCTTATTATTAAAATACTCTATTCTTGTGCCGATGCTAAACTTGCTAGAAAGGGCTGCATTAGCGTATAATGCTGCTCCATACCAACTTTCTCCTAAGTATGTTCCGTATACTGCGTTTACTCCAAGACCAACTTTATCAGTCGCTTGTAAAGTTGCTGTCAAATCATAAAAATTCTTAAATGCAGTTGTATCCTCTGCAGCATCTTCATCACTACCAAAGTAATTCAGGTAAATAGCTGTTTTGCTATTGGGTTTAAGGGAAATTTGACCTTGAATACCTTTTCCTTTGTTATTATCGTCTTTGCTATCTAGACCGTTTACAATACCCAACATAAATCCAACTTTATCTGAGGCTGCAATATCCAACTTCACCCCTGTATGATAAAAAGGACCGTTGGCAAACATGTTCGAAAGTGAATAATTATAATTAACAGGAGCATCTATCACCTCATATCCGATATGTGTTCCATATTGTCCTGCAGTAAGCGTAGTTTTGCTTGATAATTTATACGATATAAACGCTTGTTTAATAGCTAATCCTGTAGTACCAATACCAGTACCTAATGGACTAAATTTGTTACCGTAGTTACCTAAATCTCCATGATTACCAAACGTTAGATCCATAACGGCAGTTAGCTTATCTTTTGTAAAGGTAGTTTTAAACTGTGCAAGACCGATCTGAAAATTATTGGCTTTTTGATCAAACACTCTTTCAAATCCAGAAGCACCCAGATTGCTTTGTGTTCCAAGTGAATTTAAAAAGTAGTAGGTATCAATGTAACCATTAAACTTTAAAGGGCTTTCTTCTGTCGTAGGTTTGGGTTTACCAGGGTCTGCCGAGGCAGCTGAAATAATAGATGCTGTAAAAACAGTTAGTAGTAGAATTTTTTTGATTAGCATAATATTCTTTGGTTTTTTAAGTTTTGTACAATAATTTAATACGATACAAATATTATCTTAAATTTTATTTTTTCCCAAAAATAGGTTCGAAAAAAAAGATATTTTACTTAAAAAAATATTTTTTCTTGAAAAATTACTATAAAATTATATCTATTTAGTGATTTTTTTATTTTTTTCGTAAAAAAGAATAAATAAACAAATATTTACAAAACAAAATATAATTTTGACTTTAATGAAAAAGATAGAATTATATATGGTTATTAGGTAAACGTTATAATAAGGACATTTTTGAGGTTTTGAGAGTATAAATTAAACTTTAGTGATTGGATCACTTATAAAGATCAAATGATTATAGCAGAAACTCCATTTAAGCAATCAAAAAAAAAAGCACGCTACTACATTAGCGTGCTTTTATACGAATGCAATGACTGTAAACTAGACACGCCTCCTTCTATATATAAGTAGAAAGTATGCTAGTAGACAAAATAAAATTATTAAAATCAGATTTTCGATACAAAAAAATAAAATGCTCAGAAAAAGCCCCCAACTTGCTTTGAATGACTGCCCCAATCTAAAAAAGAATGGCTCCTGAATGTTCTCCAAATAGTCTATATTGGCAATCATGGATTTGTCCTTCATAAATGGCTGGTGTACATTCACATTAAAAGTAGCGTACTTGACACTGTAATTGATTTCATTATTTCCTTCCTCCATATCTATGGCATTCGACTTAGCCTCTACTATAGTAGCCATACTTCTTTTAATATTGGATTTATTGAGGGAGGATGGAGTTGAATTCAAGAATTCACTTTTTCGTTTATTGGTACGAAACAAATTATCAACATCATCAAGCCTATATTCATACGCCTGTGTTTTAAAATTACGAGGATCTATAGACTGAAGAAGTGAGTCTAGCTTGGTTTTAGGAACCCGAATGGTAAGCTCTGCAACATGTCTATAAGAAGTTACCTGTAGACTGGAATCTAAAGACTGATGAACCAGATGCGAAAATCCCTGCTCCCTATTCAATTTCTTATACTCCACATAACCCCCAATTTCTTTTGTTTTTTTTTCAATTGACCGTACTTCATCAAATGTATTTTTAGTCTCAATTTCCATCTTAGCCGATGCTATTATTTTGCGTTGAGAGACATCGGATGGCAAATCCTGACTTGTAGCCATGAGTGTAGAATCTTCATAAGCTACCTGATCGGCCCCCTCAGCTAGATCTGCTTCAGTAGCTTTATGACAACTAGCAATACAGGTCCCGATAATAAGCAAACAAACAATTTGATTTTTCATAATTTTGATTTTTAAATATTGGAAAATTTAAATTATGCCGTTCAAAAGGCAACAATCAAAACTATATAATTTTAAGAAATTTTTAAGTTTTTTGAGTTTAATTTAACTTTATTTAAGAAAATAGTTTCTTTTGTGGGTAAAAAATCGTGATATTAAGTTTTTTTTAAGTTTTCATGATTCTACAAATAGCTGATAGAAACAGCATAAAATCTATTGGATTCTCTCTACTTTTATATTATGAATTTGGAAGCCTTGAAGATCCCAACTATCAGCCATACCACAAAACGGAGGCTTTATGATAAACAAGCAAATTACGAGCTGCTTGTATAACCTCGTTTTCCGAAACCGATTTTATAATCTCAAGCTCCTTATTTACCCATGACACATCCCCTGTATTAGCACAACTAGCAATTTTCATTGCTCTCGACAATATTTCTATATCTCCGTATCCTTCGTATAATAGAGCTTGATTCTTTACTTTTTTGAGTTCGTTTTCTTCTAATCCATCCTGAATTAAAAGATCTATTACTTCCCAAATACAAGACTCAGCCTCTTCAAAAGTCGCATGTTCACGCAACATACCGTTTATCACGAGTAAGCCTTCATCCAATGATGCCGTTTGGTAGCATGAAACTGAGCTAAGCAGAGATTCTTCTAAGACTAATTTTCTATATAATCGAGAAGCTTTGCCTTTTCCCAAAATGTCACTTACCAAGTCGACCTCAAAATAACCTTCTCCGTACTTTTTGGGCACTTTAAAAGCCATATAGATAGCATTAGCAGGAACTTTTCTTTCTAAAACTACCTTTCTATATTCTTCCTGTACGGGCTCTTGAGGTAGGTTCTTAAGGAGTCTTTGCTTTGAAGGTATATCAGAAAACCATTTTTTGCACAGTTTTTCTACTTCAGTAACCGTCACGTCACCTGCAACACAGAGAGTAGCATTTTGAGGATGATAATGCCTATAAAAAAAGTCTTGAACATCTTCCATCGTGGCATTTTCAATATGAGAGATTTCCTTTCCTATAGTGGCCCATTGATAAGGATGTACCTTATAGGCCAATGGACGAAGATGAAGCCAAACATCACCATAGGGCTGATTGAGATATCGCTGCTTAAATTCTTCCACGACGA
>JBOFGX010000197.1:0-6271 GCA_051649345.1 Leadbetterella sp.
CCTCATTAATAATGCTTTTAGGAAAAGCACTTGGTTTGTCTTTAAGAACAGCATCCTCAAAAGAAATACCTTGCTTAAACTTCGCCATAGTTGCTTCGTCAAAATCAGGAATTCGATTGATACGATTCAAGAGAGATTGTTTTCTTTCTGGAGAAGGATTAAGTATATATTTTCCATATTCATTGAGTAAAGTAGGATAAAATTGAAATAGGATTTGTTCCATATGTGAGAATTTAGATTCTACATGCTGTAGGGTGAATACTTTATACAAAAATAGGTAGCACACAGTCAATCAAGTCTAAGCATGGACAGGCAGGCTTCGTGCTGCAGGCTATATGCTTATAATTTATGATTGCATAATATCTATCATCTATAGTAACGACATTGACTTACATCTGAATAAATCCCTCATTACTAATCACTTATTCAATACGTTCCTCTCTATCAACCAATTCTCTCTTCACTAGATACTCATTTAGTATCCAACAGCTAAACCACTCCTGCAAACGCTTCTAGCTCTTTCTTTTGAGTCAAATGATGTCGATTATGCATTTCAATAAATTGAATCCATTGAATAGCC
The DNA here is from genome assembly GCA_051649345.1 of Leadbetterella sp. GTDB lineage: Bacteria > Bacteroidota > Bacteroidia > Cytophagales > Spirosomataceae > Leadbetterella. Next base: position 581 of record JBOFGX010000197.1, read on the forward strand.
GATAAAAAACCTAAAATAGGGTGGCTAATTTTATAGGATCCATCATCGGCTAGAACGATCTCTGCTTTGATTTCTAGTTCAGAAATCAATTCTTGTGTTTTATTCTTATAATACCCCACCTCGTTAACTTCCATCTTACTAGGAATTGGGTTCTTAATTTTGATTTGTGGCAAACCTCCAGCAGCCAAAATAGATGCTCCATTGGGTGAAAGATCTCCGCCTATTTGCCCCTCTTGTTTGTTAATACAATTTATGGCATTTTTTAAAGAATAATTTTTAGCCGATCCTAGTACATGATGATACATTTCGGCCAAAGACCACACTTCTTCTGAATGTTTAAAAAAAAACTGCTCTTGCGTATATTTTTCAAGACCATTGGAATAAATTCCTAAATCGGATTTGATTTTAGAAAACAAAGATTGTACTTCATTCATAAGTGTAATGCGTAAATAAGCTAGCACGAATGTACAAAAGCTTGTTTGATTTCAGTCTAAAAAATGCGTTTAATACAAAAAAGCCTAGTAAAAACTAGGCTTTGAATAAAACAATGACAATATCTACTATATAACTAAGAAACAGAATATAAACCCGGCCTCAACTTATTTTTTTATAACCTTTACAACCTGCTGTTTTTCATTATGAATCATTCTTGCATAGTACAAACCTGGCAATAGATTACCCATTCCGAAATATACTTCGTGATATCCTATCTCATAGGTGTCATTTGTAGGATAGGCTACCTCTCTACCCATTGAGTCCAAGACATCAATCTGTACGAAACCTCCTTCTGAATAGAATTTAAACATAGTATGATCACTAGCAGGATTTGGATAATTATAGAATAGCTTTTTATTAACTTGAACTGGTTCTGTAGATAAGGTAACCTTGCAAGCTGTATCTTTGATAAGAGGCAATGCCTGGAAGCTCCCTGGAACCATGGCTTGTAAATCAGCACTATCTACACATAACCAATCTTTGAGAACGGATGTATATACTTGTCTAAAGTCATTTTGCAAGCCTACTTGGTCATTTGATGTTGGATTTGCTGGAATGCTAGGTGTATTTCCCACAATAATAGGATTGACACTATCTCCAAACAAAAACAAAGGAGCCGCCGCACCGTGGTCTGTTCCTCTACTATCATTGGACTTTATTCTTCTTCCAAACTCTGAATAGGTCATTCCTAATACTCTTTCAGATACTCCAAGGGCTTTGAGATCATCCATGAATGATTTTATAGCTCCTGAAACTCTCCCCAAAAGGGTAGCGTGATTTCCAACGGTAAAATCAGTAAGCGACACTTGATCACTGTGGGTATCAAAACCGCCAAGAGTAACCGTATACACTTTAGTTTGTAGCCCGCCTGCAATAAGTCTAGCAATTATTTTTAATTGATCAGCCAAACTATTGTTTGTAGGATACGTGGCTAAATTATTTACGTTTGAGGCTGCTTGCTTAATATTGGAAGCATATTTATTAGTAGAGTTTGCCATTTGCTTCAAGAAAGTAAGCTTATTTCCGGCGAGTGTATTTGGCGTAGGTGTTACTTTTCCAGTAATTATGGAATAGAAAGAGGCTGGATTAGAAATAGCAATACCAAAATTTGAAATGGGCCCTTGAAGTACAGTAGAAACTGTAGAGCCTAGCTGAATAGCTAAAGGATCAGGTTTCTTTGTGTTTGGATACCCTTCTGGGTAGCTTGGGTTATCAAAGTTTAAATATCGACCTGTCCATCCTGAGCTTACAAATTCTTCTGTCTTCTGAGGAGAAGAATGCCAAATATCCGTAGCTCTAAAGTGCGAATAATTGAAATTAGGATATCCAACACTTTGCACTAAGGCGGCTTTCCCGTCTTTAAATAATTCAGCAAGTCCAGTCATAGCAGGATTTAAACCTACTTTGTCTTGTCCTAATATTTTGATTGCCTTATCTTCGGGAATCGCTATATTCTTACGTGCATTTTGATACAAAGAATATTTATCTAATGGAATTACAGTATTAAGACCATCATTACCTCCTGCCAACTGAATAAGTACCAAAACTCTGTCATCTCCAATTTTTTCTTGGCGACCCGTACTACCAAAAGCATTTACATTAATACCACTTACAACGGTAGGTAATACTACACCTCCGATTGAATTTTGAATAAAGTTTCTACGATTCATATAAAATTATGGTTTATTAATGTAATTGATATTCTGGTAAACCGATTAAATATTTGATTACAGGTCTCAACTTGGTAAGTACTGCACTTTTCTTGGTTCCATTGTTGGGATCTTTCACATGAGCTTCCCAAACCTCTGTCCAATAAAAATCTCCGTCTTGATTACCTAACAAGGATTCTTTTTTCAGCTGATCTACCTCTGTTTTCGAAAGTTCAATACTAAAAAATTTCTGATTGATATCTTTCAATAACTGATTAGGATCTCCCGGATTGCTAGTCTTATTTGCAAGCTCTATTGGATCCACGAAAAAATTAAAATTTGAAACCTTGTAGTTCGCATTGGTATATAAATCAATCAGAGTCGATCTTTTCGGAAAAGTGTCCGAGTTTGTCCAGAGCTCACTAAAATTCGGTTCTTGATAATAGGATCCCCATCCTGCTACATTGGGTGGATCACCTAATGCTTGTTGCATAATCCCTAATTGGCTGTTTACATGATTATAAACACCTGTTACTTCTGCTAACGTATTTTTAACTGGATCCGGCGGTGTAATACCAAACTCACGAATCATTCCAACGACAAAATCTGTTGGACTTTTAATGGTACAACCATGGAACACCGAATCATGGAAATGCTCACTTTTGAAGAAAGCCTTCAACATAGGCATTATCTCATAGTTAGAATCTCTAAAAATTTTCGCTAATGGTGCAATTACATTTTTTTCTACATCAGGATTGATATCGGAATGGAGGAAATAAGTATAAACTCTCCTAGAAATAAATAAAGCTACTTCGTCTACAGAGAAAATCATATCGAGTAGATCGTCTAACTCTTTTTGTCCATCTACTCCTTTCCGACCTTTGATCATTTTATTGCCATAAAAAGCAGAAAACTGCTTATCATTTTCATCATGTCTTGAGGATCCTGAAAAACGAAACGTAATATTAGCCGCATCATCTTGAAAGCCCGTAAGCACTCTAGCTGCCGCTTTTACGTCATCTTCTGTATACTTAGAGTTCGCACCTTTGCCTACGGTAAACAATTCTTGTAACTCTCTACCATAATTCTCATCCGGTGCCGTTTTGGAATTAACTCTACCATTTAAATACCGAAGCATGGCAGGATCTAATGTAATATCTTTGGTGAATTTTTTGAAATTACCCAAATGATTTGTTCTAAGGGTATCCATATACTTAAAATTCAATCTGGAGTCCTCGGCATCTCGGAACTCAATCACAAAATGGTTATGCCAAAAAATAATCAGCTTTTCAGAAATACTTCGAGATTGATTCACAAGATTACTCATCCACCAACGTCTAAGCGACCCCATCCTATTTCCATTGAGAGTACCGTCACCGTATGGTGATTTTACCCAAGTTTGACCCAATTCAATACCTTGTGTATCTTTATACGATGCTTCATAATCATTAACTGGAGGAGCAGGCGTAGGCGATGCTTTTATCATTTCTTCAACCGCAGATGAAGGAGTCATTTTTAAAAAATAATCAATATCAGACTGTTTGGCTCCAAACATCGTTCTTCGTAAAAAATGCGAGACTTCTTTTACTGTCCACGCACCTTTATATTCTTGTAGTCCTTTGGTAGAAGTAACCATAGTATAAAATTTAGGTGTATTTTAATAATTTATAGATATACAGTTCAAAGTTAAGAAAAAAATATAATTATTAACAAGATTAATACAAATTTAATGCCACTGGTTTTTTGATAATTACCTAGAAAAAGCCCTGCAAATATCCTTAGATATGCCATTCTTACGATTTCTAAATCAAAAAAAATAACCGAATATTTATATCTTAAAAAAATACGATTTAAATATTCTTATTTAACCTCAATTATATAGATTTGGGTAGGTACCCTTTTGTTATGTATTTTTGTGTAAAATATAATTTTAGAACTGCATGTTGCTTAGTGAACAAGAACTCATCCGTAGACAAAAAAGAGAAGAATTAATGGCAATGGGAATAGATCCCTACCCTGCAGAAGAATTTCAAACAAATACGTCTATACGAGATATTTTGATGCACTGGAAACACAACAAGTTTGATTTCAAAGATGTAGCTGTAGCAGGGCGTTTGATGAGTTTCCGTATTATGGGTTCGGCATCATTTGTAGAAATACAAGATGAAACAGCCCGAATTCAGCTATACTTTAGGAGAGATGATTTGTGCCCAGACGAGGACAAATCTTTGTACAATACTGTCTTCAAAAAACTACTAGATATCGGAGATATCGTGGGCATCAATGGTTTTTGTTTTGAAACTCAAACAGGCGAAATATCAATCCATGTAAAGTCATTTAAATTACTTTCTAAATCTCTTCGCCCATTACCTATCGTAAAGCGAGATGATGACGGGAACATATTTGATGGATTTACAGATCCAGAGCAACGCTACAGAATGCGTTATGTAGATCTTATTGTGAATCCAGATAATAGAGAAATTTTTGTAAAAAGAGCTAAAATTATACGTACACTAAGAAACATTTTTGATGATAGAGGTTGGTTAGAGGTAGAAACGCCCATTCTCCAGCCTATTCATGGAGGAGCATCTGCTCGGCCCTTCAAAACCCATCACAATTCATTAGATATACCACTTTATATGCGTATCGCCAATGAATTATACCTAAAAAGGCTGATCGTAGGAGGATTTGATGGTGTGTACGAGTTTGGTAAAATGTTTCGTAATGAAGGCATGGATCGCACCCATAACCCAGAGTTTACTGCATTGGAGTTTTATGTGGCTTACAAAGACTACAATTGGATGATGAACCTTACGGAAGAAATCCTCGAAAAAGTGGCTCTTGCTGTAAACGAAGACACCAAAGTTATCTATGGTGAAAATGAAATTGACTTTGCTGGCCCTTATCCTAGAATTTCTATAGTAGAAGCCATAGAAAAATATACAGGCGTAAATGTAGAAAATCATACGGAACAAGAGTTAAGAGTAAAATGCCAAGAATGGGGATTAGACGTAAGTGACAAGGTTGGTAAATCTAATCTTATTGACGAGATATTTGGAGAAAAAGTGGAAAGCAACCTTATACAACCTACATTTATCATAGACTATCCTGTGGAAATGTCTCCACTTACTAAAAAACACCGTTCGAAAGAAGGCTTAGTGGAGCGTTTTGAACTATTTGTAAACGGTAAAGAGCTCGCAAATGCCTACTCAGAACTAAATGACCCCTTGGATCAAAGAGCTCGATTTGAGGATCAATTGAAACTAGCTGAACGCGGTGATGAAGAGGCTATGGCAATGGACGAGGATTTTATTCGGGCATTGGAATACGGTATGCCACCTACAGCTGGTATTGGTATTGGAATAGACCGATTGACCATGATCATGACCAACAATGCGAGTATTCAAGAGGTGTTGTTTTTCCCTCAAATGCGTCCAGAAAAAGTGACAGAAGCTGCCACAGATCAAGATTATATAGATGCTGGAGTACCTGCTGTGTGGATTCCTGCATTGCAAAAAATGGGAATATTGACAATAGAAGCACTAAA
>JBOFGX010000198.1:0-17240 GCA_051649345.1 Leadbetterella sp.
TGAAATTTCAGGAACAGTATCACAATCCTCTAGAGGACTGTATGATTATTGGATATGTAAAATAGACTCTGCGGGTAATAAACTTTGGGATAAGCGATTTGGAGGAGGATCAAATGATTACCTAAGAAAAATTGAGAATTTGCAAAACAATGGTTTTTTATTAATAGGGGAATCTCAATCTTCAAATGCTTGGGATAGAACTGTCGTTTCACCAGGGTTTCAAGACATATGGATGATTAAAATAGATAACCTTGGACAAAAACAATGGGATAAAAGTATCGTACCTAAGGGAAGTGGTGCCTATACATTAATAGATTCACAAATAGACTCCAGTGGGTTTATTTATATTTTAACAAATAGATTCACATTTAACAACAACCCTTTGAATGAAAATATAATTTCAAAACTAAAACAAAATGGAGATATTTTGTGGAGCAAAACCTTGATTAATTCAAACTCTTTCAAAAAGATAAACTTAAATAGCCAAGGATTTCAGGTTGTAGGAGCTTTAAGTTCTATAACAGGTACTTATTTTAAAGGTATTCCAAGAGGAGGAAATGATGGTTTTATAGCTCAATACGATTTTGATGGAAATCCTATTTGGGATAAATTTATTGGAGGAACTTTAAATGATAATTTTAATGTGTTTTTGGGACTTAAAGATAGCTCAATAGTTCTAGGAGGTAGTTCTAGTTCCAATGTTTCATATGATAAATCACAACCTACAAATGGGAGTAGTGATTTTTGGTTTACAAAAATTAAAGAAAAATTATCTGTCAGCACGGATCCGTTAGGGATAAATTTAGATGAAAAATTAGAATTAGTCGTTAACAATTGTCCAGGAATTGTAACATGGTCAACAAACCCAGTATATCAAGGTCCTTTATTAAGTGTATCTCCAAGTTTTGGTGATTCTTACATTTCGACTTGTAATGCCTATGGATGCGTTTTTAAAGATACAGTTCAAATTTTGCAGAATTGTAGTTCTAATTTTAGCGTCATTGTAAAAAATGATTCTAACATCGTTGTAAATGATCCTCTTATTTGTAATGGTAACTCGAACTTTAAATTAAAAGCAATCAATTGCTCGGGTACTATTGCATGGTCCACAGGTTCTATTCTAGATTCTATTTTAGTATCGACCACAAGAGATTCAACCATTATAGCCACATGTAGTAATTCAGGATGTGCCTCAGTTGTAAAAAAAGTCTATCTTAAAGCACTTGAGATACCATTAATTTCGAATCAAGGGCTTTCAAATTTTTGTCAAAATGATTCTACTATTTTAAAAATAGAAGGGAGGGTTAATCCCAACCGCGAGTATGAATGGTATAAGGATGATGTATTGATTTCTAATTCTTATATGAAGAAGCAAATATTTGCTAAATCAGCAGGTAATTATAAATTAAAATTATTTAATAATCAATGTGCATCGTTTTCAAATTCAATATCAATAACTACAATAGCTATACCAAATCCACCTACATTTTCAAGCTCTGATTATTATACCTGTTTTAACACCCCTATACGTGTTACTGCCAATGGATGTAGTGGTGAGTTAAGTTGGGATAATACTACCAATTCTTTGACATCGAGAGATTTGAATAGTAACGGTTACAATTCGCAGACGTATTCTGTCACTTGTAAAGGAAGTACTTGTACAAGCCACCCTGCGGTGATTCGAGTAAATTGTGCTTTTAATTATATCCAAGGAAATAGTTCAAAATATATATGTAATGAGGATAGTCTATCTTTATATTCAATAAAAAATTGTCCGGGTTCCTTCAGATGGTATCGCGATAATACTATTATTCCGAACCAAACCTCTTCAATAATCAAAGTTAAAAAATCAGGTTACTATAATTCGGAAATAACTCTTTCAAACGGATGTATTGTCAAATCCAATAAAGCGGAGCTTATAAAAGTTGATTCCATGAAAACGCCAATTCTTTCATCAATTGATACCTCTAGTACCCACAATAATATTGTAAAAATTTGGGATAAATCCTATGGTTTTAAAATTGGCAATACCTACGGATTTCAATTATTAAAAACAATAGATTTAAATTACATTTTAATTGGACAAACAAATCCAGAATTTGATGAAATCAATCAAACGATAACTTCTAAAGGTAAAGAAGATATTTATATAGTTAAAGTAGATTCTTTAGGCAGCGTTATTTGGGATAATTCATATGGAGGAAACGACGTTGACTTTGTAGGCTCGGCTCAAGTAACAAATGATGGTGGTGTACTAATTGCATCCTACTCAAGAAGTAATAGAAGCGGTAATTTGACAAGTTCATTGATTGGAGGGTATGATGTTTTATTAATTAAAATTGACAATAACGGTAATATAATTTGGGACAAACGTTTTGGTGGGATTGGTGATGAACAATATCCACAAATTATTAAAACATCAGACAATAAATATTTGCTTAGCTATCAAATAAAAAAAGATAATAGTGTTTTTGATATAGGTTTAGTTAAAATTAATGACCTTGGTGAAGTTTTATGGAGTAAAACCTATGTAAATGCAGGAAGTAATAAGGTTACATCCCTTGTGAATTCATTAGATGGGGGTTACTTTATCGTAAGTGAGTCGAACACTTCTAATACACTTTTAGATAGATCGGGGCCTGTTTTTGGTGGTAATGATATTTGGCTTATAAAAACTGACATTAATGGTAATAAAATTTGGGATAAATCTTATGGAGGAAGTAATTATGATAATAATCCTAAATTAATACAAAATACAGATAGTTCAATTTATATAGCTTGTAATTCTGCTAGTGGAGTTAGTGGAAATAAAACTTCAGGAAATTTTGGCAGAAATGACTTTTGGGTGTTTAAAACAAATTCTCAAGGGATGAAAATTTGGGATAATAATTATGGGGGCTCAAAAGATGAATATTTAAATGGGATATTTATGAAACCCAATAATAACTTGGTATTGTTAGGAAATACAACCTCGTCAATTTCTAATGATATTTTAGATAATAATTTTGAAAATTCAAGTGCCGATTATCCAACAACCGATGGATTATTGTTTGAAATTCGTTCCCAAACAGGTGCAAAAATTTTACAAAAAAGATTTGGTGGAATGAGTAATGATTTTCTTTATAACATGATCTATAGTAACGATAAATATATATTATTTGGATCTACAAATTCATTTAAAAGTGGGAATAAAAATTCCAACTTTATTGGAGTTAATGGAACCAATATGTGGTTAATAAAAGCTCAAATTTCTAATCCAACAATAAGTACGCCAAATATCGAAATTCTTCCGGGGCAAGGGGTCACTTTGACAGCCACAGATTGTATAGGTGCTATAAATTGGTCAAATGGTCAAACTGGAAACAGTATTTCGGTTTCACCAAGTACCAATACCACATATAGTGCGAATTGCAATTTTGATGGATGTATAAAAACAACTTCCGTATTAGTAAAAGTGGTTTCTTGTGGAAGAGTCTCGAATTTAACTCAAACTGATAATATAGTTACTGGAACATCCTCTTTGCCCGTCGTAAAACGAGCCTTTAATACTATCCATGCAACGAATTATATTGGTAATAATTCTTTAATTGGGGTTGGTAAATATATTTCAGGCAATACAATAGAATTGAATCCAGGTTTTAAAGTTGAGGTCGGTAGTATTTTTCAAGCTCAAATAAGTAATGATCCATGCAATGAATAAGCGGAACACTAATTCTCTTTAAAAGTTAACTTTATTGAAATCATAACCTTCGGACAAGAAATTGCTATGGCTGAAAAGAGATAGAATACGTAGAAAAAATCGCAGATAAAATCGCAGATAAAATTGGATCGATTTCCGTATCTGGAAACGGACAGGTGATTGACCAATTGAAGCAAATATTTATGAAAAATTAAAATCCATGATAGGGGCAAGTGTAGTTCCCTGACAAATACGAATTTATGGATACTACCCTGATTCAACTCTTAGAAGATAAAATTTCAGTTTAACACTTTAAACTTCATTTACATCATTCACAGAATCTGTATATCTATTCAATGCAAATTCCATTCTTTTTTTAAGATTCGCTCGTAAGCTGGGTGGAGAGAGAACGACCATGCCATCCCCAAATCCCAATATTTCTCTTTCTATTTCAAAGTTATGCTGTACATACAAGCCAATGATGATTCCCTTTTCAGATTCTTCTAAAAGTGTTTGTGAATGATGAATAGGCTTGGTTAATACATAGGGAGCATGAAGTTTAGAAACAAAAATCCTGATTTTAAGGGGGCGTAAATTCTGGCTAACCGAAACCCCAAACACGTTTTTATAGTATTCGCTGGGCAAAACATCCGTGTTTACGATATACTCATGCGTGTGACTGATTTCTATATTCTCGATTCTATCCAAAGCGAGATTTGAAATAAGTCTTTTTTTGTCTTTCACTCCCACGGCAAACCATCGATTTTTAAACTCTTTAAGCCACCACACATGGAAAACAAAACTATTCTCTTGTCTAGCAGTAAATGACTTATAGGTAAGTAAAACAGGTTTTTTAAGTATAATCGACTGATAAATAGCATCCAAAAAATGGAGACCTTTGAGATTTTCATTCTTTTCAAAATCAATGACTGGAATCGATTTTTGTGCAGAAGAATATACGTGATCCTCTAGTTTTTGAACCACTTCTGATAATTGATCAAAATGAGAAAAACCCTTAAACTGTTTGAGAATCTCCACCGCCTCATTCATTTTAGAAAGATCCGATTCTGAAATCGGAATGTTTGTGATGCTATAGTTAGGCTCTTCGTAGGTATAATATTTCTTTTCTAAAACAACGATGGGTGCAAAATAGCCCAATTTATCACTTCGCATCATTTGAATATCCGCCTGAATGGTCCGCTTGCTAATACCCTTTTCCATACCTTCGTATTCGTACAATGCGTCCGAAACGGCTTCGATTAAATCCTCTAAAGTCCATTTTCGGTTACGTCTTTGCAAACATCCATCTATAACTTTATAGCGTATAAGGGCATTACGATTTGCGGGCATTCAAATTATTTTTTTTAAAATTAGTAAAAATAATTTTATCTACGCAATAAGACTGCGTAGTTATATTTTTACTTTGTTACATAATTTAGAAGAAATGGAGAATAGAAAGCATATAATTTTCAAAACAATGGTAGGGAGTCAGGCATACGGAACGTCTTCGCCTACCTCTGATATTGATATCAAAGGAGTTTATATTCAGCATTCTGATGATATTCTAAGCTTCAATTACCTAGAACAATTCGAAGTTTCAAAAGATGAGTGTTATTATGAGGTACGTAGGTTTCTTCAATTATTGCAATCTGCCAATCCTACCGTGTTGGAAATGTTGTACATGCCATCGGAATGTGTTTTCGTACAGGATCCTTTGTTTGATTTAATTCAAAAAAATCGTGATCTATTTTTAACCAAAAAATGTCTTCACTCTTTTGGAGGATATGCTATTGCTCAAATCAACAAAGCGAAAGGGCTCAACAAAAAACTGAATTGGGAGCACACAAGAGTCGAGCGTAAAACCCTTTTTGACTTTTGCTATGTGTACATCGATGGAAAAACAGTAAGGCTTCATGCGTTTTTAGAAAAAGAAAACATGGATCCTAAAAAGTGTGGTTTGGTGAAAATGGATCATTTTAAAGATTGTTATGCTTTGTATTATAGCGATGTTCACTCCTACAATGGAATTTTATCCGAAACAGGAACGGAAGTTAAGCTAAGTTCGATTCCCCTAGGTGAAGAGCCTAAAACACTCATTCACTTTAATAAAGAGGGTTTCTCTTCTCATTGCAAAGATTATAATGAATATTCAGAATGGTTGAAAAATAGAAATACGCAGCGGTATGTTGATATCGAAGAGCATAATCAGAAAATAGATGGGAAAAACCTTCTGCATTGTAGAAGACTATTGGATATGGCAATTGAAATTGCTACTGAAAAAACGATCCATGTGAATAGACCCAATGCCCAGTATTTGTTGGATATTAGGAAAGGTAAGGTCGATTTGAATACCATCATTGCAGATGCTGAAAAAGATTTAGAAACCTTAGATGCCATCTATGCTAAATCTAATTTACCCGATGCCGTAGACAAGGATTTTGTGAATGAGTTATTGCTTAAAATCAGGAAAAGTTATGTTTAAAAGTATTGATATCGTTGAATTGGAAAAACTTGTTGAACAGAGGTACATCAACAAGCAAAAACATCCGTATGCGGAATTGTATATCTATAACTATTCCCAAACGACCCAATTTGAGAAATACTGGAACGAAATAACTTTGGCAAGTAGAGGCTTGATTTTAGACGATAGAGGAAATATACGAGCAAGACCCTTTCCTAAATTCTTCAATTTTGAGGAGCTAGAATCCGACCAAATACCCAATGAGAACTTTGAAGTTTTTGAAAAGTTGGATGGTTCATTGGGAATCTTATATTGGATAGATGATGTCCCATTTATTGCTACGAGAGGATCTTTCTCAAGCGATCAGGCCAAATGGGCAAGTGATTTTCTACATTCCAAGTACAGTCATTTGTTTACTCGTTTAAATCCTGATTATACCTATCTTTTTGAGATTATTTATCCCGAAAACAGAGTGGTTGTAGATTATGGCGAAACCACGGATTTAATATTGATAGGTATTGTAGAAACGGGTTCGGGTAAGGAAATAGATTTACCAAAGGATTTAGGCTTCCCTTTAGTAAAAAAGTTTGATGGGCTAAATGACTATCAACAACTAAAGAATTATGATGCTAGTAATTTTGAAGGATTCGTCCTTAAATATAAGTCAGGGTACAGATTAAAAGTAAAACTTGAGGAATACGTTCGTTTACACAAAATTTTGACCAATTGTTCCACAAAAGTCATTTGGGAATGGCTTTCTGAAAATAAGTCTTTTGAGTCTCTTTTAGAAAATGTACCTGATGAATTCTATGATTGGGTAAAAATTGTAAAAACAGAATTAGAGTCAAAATACAGGGAAATAGAAAATGAATGTAAAGCCGTTTACAAAGAATTTGAAACGAAAAAAGAAGCTGCGGCTTATATCCTAAAGCAGCAGTACCCAGCTATTTTATTTAAAATGGCGGATAAAAGAAAATACGATCATATCATTTGGAAAATGATACAACCGCCATACATTAAGGCATTTAACAAAGAACAAAAATGAGAAAAATAATAATAATAATAGGAGTTAGTGGAAGCGGAAAATCTACTTGGGCAAAAGCTTTTTGTAATCAAAACCCATCTTATATTCGGATCAATCGTGATGCTATACGAAAGAGTATTTTAAACGTCCCTTTGAACGAATACCATACCTGGGATAATTCAGAAAAATTTAAGATAGAAACTCTTGTATCACAACAGTTTAATGCAATGATCATAAGCTGCTTAAAAGAAGGGTGGGATATGGTTTTGGACAATACAAATCTGAAAGTATCATATATAAATGAGTACAAAAAGATTTTATCTGAAAACTGTGACTCGTACGAGATAAGCTATAAACGCATGGACTTATCGCTAAATGAATGTATTGTAAATGATAAAAATCGGGAAGACGTAGTTGGGGAAAAAGTAATTATGGAGCAATTTCAAAAATTAAATTCTCTCAAAAAATTAATGTCTTTTGAACCCGAAGTTTATACCAAAACAGTTGCCTATTCCAATCAGCAGAATAAAAGTCTGCCGCCCTGTATTCTCGTAGACATCGATGGTACCGTTGCTCAAATGAACGGTCGATATCCTTTCGATTGGGATAAAGTTGGACAAGACCTACCCAAGGAAAACATCATTCGTACGGTTATTTTATTGAAAAATACGGGAAACAAAGTTGTGTTTTTTTCAGGAAGAGACGAAGTGTGTAGAGCAGAAACAACTGCATGGATTTGCAAGTACTTTTCTTGGCAAGTAAGAGACTTTGAGTTATTTATGAGAAAAAGAAACGACCAAAGAAAAGACTCCGATGTGAAACTAGAATTGTTTACGAATCATATTCAAGATCAATATTATGTGGAACTCGTTTTGGATGACCGCCAACAAGTAGTGGATATGTGGCGTAAGAAACTGGGGCTTACTTGCCTTCAAGTGGATTATGGGAATTTTTAATTAAAATTCCCATAATTAAAATGAGCGGTTTAGGATTAAAAAACGAATCTGCTTGATTCTTTTCTTATTTTATCTTCATTAAACCCGATAAGCCTCCTATTAGATTTTCAGAAATTGATTATAAGTCCTTTCTCTTAAGTATTTTTATATTTCTAGACTGCTTATTAAACGTATCGTAGTTTATACCCAATTGTCCAATGGATTTTCCTTCGCAATTAAAAATGTAACTCATTGGAGATGAAGTATATGGAATGCCGAAAACAAAATATGCTTTATCCTCATATTCAACGAGAGATAAAACGTAAGAGCTGGTTTTCTGTTTGTCAAAATCCTCAACTAATTTCTTTAACCACGGAAGCTCCTCTATGGGATCATTTTTATAGCATGCCGACGAAACGTTATCTCTGGGTTCGCAGGATGAAAATAAAAAAAGAGAAATTGTGAAGAAAAAGAGAATGAATATTTTTTTCATATGCATAAAATTAAAGATCTTGAGCCTCCTAAAATCTGAAAGAAGAGGTTCATACGATCTATGATTTAGTACCTATTGAACTCTTTAAAATTCTAGTCTAATTTACAAAAAAAGGTACTATTCTGAACAAACAATTTGAATTATTTAAAAAATCACTACCTCCCTTCAAATAAATTATGGAAATTTTTGAATAAAAATCCCCTCTTAATCAACGAGCCAATTAGACAAAGGAATAGGCTTTTAACCAAAAGCAATCTTTTCAGGAATTTGAGCATTTTGAGTAATTTTTGATGTAATTTTGCAGTGGATATTCGTATTCTATCCACCCAATATGAAGTTTCTAAAGTTTAGTATTACCCTTCTTTTTGTGGGTTTCTTCTGGTCTTGTAGCAAGGATAAAGACAAAACGACATCTCAAAACGACGTTGAAGTAAAAATTGAGGCTGATCTCCAACGATTTGATAAAAAATTGATGGCAGTAAAGTCAGAAACGGATCTGCAAACTTTGTTTACGCAAAATCCTTGGTATACCAAGGCATTGTATCGAGCTTTTCCAGATGAAAAACCTCTTGTTAAGCATATTTATGATATCATTTCCAATCCGGGATTTAAGCAGTTTTATACCGAAGTAGACAGTAGCTACGGGGATATGAAGGCTATTCAACACGAATTTTCTCAGGCTTTTTCTCAAATCAAAAGCCTGTATCCCAATTTCAAAGCTCCTAAAATCCTGACAACGCTTACCGGCATGGAAAACGATATTTTTATTTCGGATTCCTTGGTGATCATATCAATTGAAGCCTTTCTGGGGCCTAAAGCGAGATTTAGACCCGATCAACCCAACTATATTTTGAGTAGATATAGTAAAGAATACATCCTTCCGATCGTCATCAGTTCTTTGGCAAAATCATTCAATGGTACAAGTGTTGAGGATCAAAGCTTTCTTGCCGATATGATGTACTATGGTAAATCCTTGGAATTTTGTTCAAAAGTCTTGCCCAATACTCCTAAAAGTGTAATTATGGGTTGGTCAGAACAGCAAATGGAAAATACTTGGGTAGCTCAAGATTTGGTTTGGGAACATATGGTGGAGAAATCGTTGTTATATGAGAAAAATACCTCCAAGAAAGAAAAATACTTTGGCGAGCGTCCAGGCACACCAGAAATAGGCCCAGAATGCCCCCCAAGAATTGGACAATGGTTGGGGTGGAGAATCATCCAGAGATATTTAAAAGAAAATACAACCGTGACGTTTCAAGAAATGATGGCCAATAAAAATTCAGAAGAAATTCTGAAACTATCGGCTTATCGAGGTCAGACAGACGAGGAAAAAGAATAATGGCAAGAGGAGGCAATAGCAATTTTTGGGAGCAAGTAGCTCCAAAAGAAAAACGAAAGATTAGCAAAGACGGATTCAAAAAAGCACTGAGCTTATTTGCGTTTACAAAACCTTACAGATCGTACTATTGGATTGGTATGGTGTTTTTGGTTTTTTCAACACTTACTACTCTCGTTTTTCCGATTCTAATTGGTGAAATGACCAAAGTAATGGAGGGGAAATCCAATTACTCCATCAATCAAGTAGCCCTATTTTTTGGAGTAGTCCTTTTGTTTCAAGGTGTATTTTCATTTTTTAGGGTATATTATTTCTCCTATGTAAGTGAAAAAACCGCATCTGATATTCGTAAAATTCTCTACAAAAAGTACATTACGTCTCCCATTACTTTTTTCGAAAACAACAGAGTAGGCGATCTCATGAGTCGTTTGAGTTCCGATGTTTCTGCCATTCAAGGAGTCTTATCTACGTCAGTAGCTGAATTTTTCAGACAAATTGCTACCTTGATATTAGGAACAGGGTATTTGATTTTTTTATCTTGGAAACTTACCTTGTTTATGTTTTCCACGTTTCCCATAATCGTAATTGCTTCGTTTGTATTTGGACGATACATTCGCGTATTTGGCAAAAAAGTTCAAGACAAACTCGCTGAAGCCAACATTTTAGTGGAAGAAAGCCTTCAGTCTATCAATTCTGTAAAAACCTTTACAAACGAACGACTTGAGGTAAACAGATTCACCAAACTGATCGATGAAACTGTTCGACTAGCCCTAAAAGCATCCAACCTGAGAGGAGGAATGATCAGTTTCTTCATTATCGGTCTTTTTGGAGGGATTGTCCTTGTTATATGGTTTGGGGGAGGTTTGGTAGTGAATGGTGAAATCATCATCGCCGACCTTATAACGTTTCTTACGTTTACTATTTTCATTGGCGGATCCATGAGTGGTCTTGGAGATTTATACGCACAAATACAAAGGACTGTGGGGGCTTCGGAACGTATTCTTGATATATTAAATGAGCCTTCGGAAGTTGATTTAGAAAGCTCCATGGCTCCTAACCCCATTCAAGGAAATATTAAATTCGAAAATGTTGAATTCAACTACCCTTCTCGTGCTGAAATTGATATTTTAAAAGGCATCAATCTCACGATTCCTTCTGGATCAAAAGTTGCATTGGTGGGTCATTCAGGTGCTGGAAAGTCAACGATTGTACAGCTTCTTTTGAAATTGTATTCTCCCAATAAAGGAAAAATTACAATAGACGGTCACGATATTTCAGAGCAGGATGTTTCCTATCTACGACAAAATTTGGCCATAGTGCCTCAAGAAGTCATGTTGTTTGGAGGGACTATTTTAGAAAACATAGCATACGGAAAAAAAGACGCGACATTGGCGGAAGTCAAAGAAGCCGCTATCCAGGCCAATGCTTGGGAGTTTATTTCCAAGTTTCCAGAGCAGTTTGATACTGTCGTTGGAGAACGAGGAATCAAGCTATCGGGTGGGCAGAGACAACGTATTGCGATTGCCCGAGCCATTCTAAAAAATCCAGCCATATTGCTATTGGATGAAGCCACAAGTGCTTTGGATTCTGAGTCTGAATTACTTGTACAAGAGGCCTTGCAAAAGCTCATGGAGAATAGAACCTCCATTATTATTGCCCATAGATTGGCGACCATTCGAAACGTTGATTATATTTATGTATTGAAGTCAGGAAAAATTGTAGAAGAGGGACACCCAGATGTATTATTACAAAACCCAGATGGTGCATACTCCAAAATGATTCGCCTGCAATTTGAACTCGGTACACTGGATTAATTATGGAGGCAAAAGAACTCTTACATTCGTTTGGATTGCGGCATACCGAAATGCGAGAACGCATCGTTGAAAAATTTATGGATAATCAACGGGCTTTGTCTCAAAATGAGTTGGAAAATCAACTTATTGACTCATTCGATCGCATAACGGTGTATAGAACTTTAAAATCGTTTAACGAAGCAGGTTTGGTGCATAAGGTATTGGACGATTCGGGCACGGTCAAGTATGCACTCTGCACAGAAACCTGCCAACAAGGGCAACACGATCACAGCCATGTACATTTCAAATGTACTTCTTGTGATAAAACTACCTGTATTCATCAGATTCATATTCCTAAAATAGACTTGCCTCAAGGATATTCCAAAAAAGAAATGGACGTCCTTATTCATGGGGTTTGTCCTTCATGCAACACAAAATAATGATAATCAAAGAGGCTCTATTCGAAAAGAGTGCATCGGTGTATACCCAATGCCCGGCACCAAAAATACCAGAAATTGCATTTATTGGTCGTTCCAATGTAGGGAAATCCTCATTGCTCAACATGCTTACGGGGGTTAAAAACCTAGCAAAAACTTCTTCTACACCAGGTAAAACGCAGCTTATCAATCATTTCATAATTAATAAGTCTTGGTACTTGGTAGATTTGCCTGGCTATGGATTCGCAAAAGTCCCTTTGGCACAAAAGGCCAAGTGGGAAACCATGACCTGGGATTATATCTTCAATCGTACCAATTTACTATATGTATTTGTACTACTAGATATGCGAATAACTCCTCAAAAGATCGATTTGGATTTTATTCGAAAATTGGGTGAAAACGGAATTCCATTAAAACTAGTATTTACAAAGTCTGATAAGGTAAAACCTATGGAGGGGCAGAAAAACATCAATCTTTTTAGAGAAGAGCTAGCCAAAGAATGGGCGATTATACCAGAATTTTTTATCAGTTCAGCTGAAAAAAGAAATGGAAGAGAGGAAATATTAAACCTTATTTCTGAAATATTGGAAGCAAATCCCCTTCCGCAATAAGTACTATTTACTTGAAAATTCCTTTCGGATCGGGTTTTTTAACTAAAAGCTTTCTCAAAAGATCATCTGAGTTTTCGGAGGGATTAAGTTCATATCCTTTATGAAACTCTTCCCATGCCGCATCCAATTCATTTTCCAAAAGATAGCACGAAGCCAATTGGTAATGTGCAGTAGAAAATGTAGGCTTATGCTCAATGGCCTCTTTGATCAACTTTTTCGCTTCGGCCAACTCTACTTTGAGGCTGGGATTTGCTATAGCTTGTTGTAAATATAATGTAGCTAAATCCAATATAATAACGTGATTGGAGTTAGCAAGTTCTTTTCCCTTAGTCATCAAGCGTATAGCACTACTTACGTTTTTTCTTTGATATTCTATTACACCCAATCCCCAATACGGATCATAATTAAGATCATTCAGAAGCCATGCAAGATTGAATCTATGCGTAGCCAAGGACTTATCCCCTTCCTCTAAATATTGCCATGCCATTTTAGAAAAAAACTCGGACGCTTCTTTATTATCACTAAATGATGTTTTGCATTCCACAATAAACAATGAATCTTGAGATTTTTGCTCTTGCGTTTTATCGTAGCCACCAAAAAGAGGAATATAATTTATGTCTACACCCATTGGAGCAGTCTTCGAAACGATCACTACTTTCTGAATTACTTCAGTGGAATTTTTAGGTGTTTTTTCGAGACCCCTATTTTCAACTGGGGTGTTGGGGTGGTTAACAATTACAGGCGTGTTGGTTGTACGCTTGGGGTAATTATTCTGGATATAGTTAACCTGCTGCTGACCAAACACAGAGTAATCAACACAAAGCAAAGCAAAAAATACAAACTTATTCAAAAGAATATCCTTATGGTTTGAGAGTATTTGAACGGTAAAATTAAATTATTATTGCGATTAATTTGAAGTTTGGTGCCTAAAATTCAATACAAAGAGGCATAAATCGTATTTACAGTACCTACTTGTACAGATATTTTGGGTTGAAAATGTAAATGCTAGGTGTATAAAACAAATAAAATTTCATTTTTCTAATATTTACTTTTCAGAAATTATGTAAAATTCCAATTTGTCCATATAAAATTCTTCCTTTTATTAATATGTGCTAGATTTGAATAAAATTCTTTTACGAAGAGGGAATCTTTTGGGGAAAAGCCCTTCTTTAAGAATTTTTAATAGTAGTAAAACGTAGAAAATTAGTAATCCTATGGATAGCAATTCAAAGTTGCATATCGTTGTTGTTGGCAACGGAATGGTTGGATATAAGTTTTGTGAAAAACTTAGAAAACTAGAAACCACCCAAAATATTGAAATCACAGTTTTTGGTGAAGAACATAGACCAGCCTATGACCGAGTTCACCTGAGTGAGTATTTCAGTGGAAAATCGGCTGAAGACTTGTATATGGCAGGATTGGATTGGTATTCTGAACAAAACATAAACCTGAATCTTGGAGATCCAATTACTCATATAGACAGAGATCACAAAACGGTTCTTTCTCACTCTGGCAATGAGCTTAAATATGACTATTTAGTATTAGCAACTGGATCATCTGCATTTGTTCCACCTATACCAGGGGTAGAAAAAGACGGTGTTTTTGTTTACAGAACAATAGAAGACCTTGATTTGACCATATCCTACGCTAAAAAAGCTAGAAAGGGTGCTGTTATAGGAGGAGGATTGCTAGGACTAGAAGCGGCGAAAGCTATGCTTGATTTGGGATTAGAAGAAACTCATGTTATCGAATTTGCTCCTCGTTTAATGCCAAGGCAAATTGACCAGTCTGGTTCCGATATTCTAAAATCTAAGCTTGAGACCCTAGGATTGCAAATTCATCTCAATAAAAACACACAAGAAATTGCTGGAGACGGTAAAATAGAATCCATGCAATTTGCAGATGGTACTTCCTTAGACATAGATATTCTTGTCATATCTGCAGGTATAAAACCCAGAGACGAAGTAGCGAAGTTAGCAGGTCTTGAGGTGGGTAGCCGCGGGGGGATTGTAGTGAATGATTATTTACAGACTTCAGATCCCGCCATTTTTGCTATTGGGGAATGTGCCTTGCATGATCACATGATATATGGGCTCGTAGCTCCAGGCTATGAAATGGCTGATATAGTAGCCCGCAAAATTTTGGATGACGCTTCAGATAAGCAATTCAAAAGTTTTGATATGTCTACCAAGCTCAAGCTTATTGGTGTAGACGTGGCGAGTTTTGGAAATGCGTTTGTACAAGAACCCGATTGCCAAACGATAGTATATGAAAACAAGACAAAGGGAATTTATAAACGTATAAATGTAAGTAACGATGGTCAGCTCCTTCTAGGTGGTATTCTGGTAGGCGAAGCTGAACAATACAATATGTTGCTTCAAACTGTTAATAACAAGATTATCCTTCCTAAAGATCCAGAAGATCTGATCCTAGGATCTCGTGGTGGTGAATCTGATGGTGGAGCGGGTGTATTGTCGCTACCAGATGATGCTCTTATCTGTTCGTGTGAAGCCGTAACCAAAGGTGCTATATGCCACGAAATAGTAGAAAATAAGGTGACTACTGTGGATGGTCTAAAAAAATGTACTAAGGCCGGTACTGGTTGTGGAGGTTGTATTCCTCTAGTAAAAGACCTAATCAATGGTACTTTAAAAGAGCAAGGGGTATATATTCGTAATATTTTGTGCGAGCACTTTGATTATACCCGTCAAGAACTTTTTGATCTTGTAAAACTCAATAATCTTAAAAGCTATAACGAGGTTTTGGATACACTCGGAAAAGGAGACGGCTGTGAAGTCTGCAAGCCCGCTGTATCATCTATTTTGGCTAGCTTATGGAATGAAAATATTCTAACAAAAGGAAACTCAACTGCACAAGATTCTAATGATAGGTTCCTAGCCAATATCCAAAGAGGCGGAACATATTCTGTAGTTCCTAGAATCCCAGGTGGAGAAATAACCCCAGAAAAATTAATTGTTATCGGCCAAGTAGCTCAAAAATATGGCCTGTATACCAAGATAACAGGTGGACAGCGAATAGACCTTTTTGGTGCTCACGTAGGAGATTTACCTAAAATATGGGAAGAACTAATAGTAGCTGGCTTTGAAAGTGGACATGCCTATGGTAAAGCCCTGCGTACCGTAAAATCTTGCGTAGGTACTACCTGGTGTAGATTTGGGGTACAAGATTCTGTTTCTTTTGCAATCGAAGTAGAAAATAGATACAAAGGATTAAGGGCTCCACATAAACTTAAATCTGCCGTGTCGGGATGTATTCGAGAATGTGCAGAAGCTCAATCTAAGGATTTCGGTATTATTGCTACTGAAAAAGGATGGAATCTTTATGTATGTGGAAACGGTGGATCGAAACCTCAACATGCTATTTTACTAGCGGCTGATGTAGATAAAGAGACCTGCATAAAGTTGATCGATAGATTCTTGATGTTTTATATCAAAACAGCTGAACCACTTACACGTACCGCTCCATGGTTAAATAAAATGGAAGGCGGTATTGCTTATCTGAAATCCGTAATTGTTGAAGATTCTTTAGGGATATGTGCCGATCTAGAAAAGGAGATGCAATCTCTCATTGATAATTATCATTGCGAATGGAAGGAAGCCGTTGAAACTCCGGAAATTCGCAAGAGATTTACGCACTTCATAAATGTACCTGAAGTAAAAGATCCAACGATCAAATTTGATTCTTTGAGAGATCAAATTATTGCTGAGGATTGGAACAATAAATAAGTATTAAGCAAAAGAATGTAATAAAATGAACGATACACTTACTGATGTAACTTGGGTTTTGGCGTGTAATACAGATGACATACCCTCCGATGGGGGAGCCTGTGTTCTTATTGAAGACGAACAAATAGCCGTATATAATTTTAGTCGCAGGGGCGAATGGTATGCGACCCAAAATCTTTGCCCTCATAAGCAACAAATGGCTTTGTCGAGGGGTATGATAGGCTCACACGGAGAAGAACCCAAGGTAGCTTGTCCGTTTCATAAGAAAACGTTCTCGCTGAAATCTGGTAATTGCCTCAGCGGAGATGAGTATACCATCAAAACCTATCCTGTGAAAGTAGAAGGTAAAAACGTGTATTTAGGTATCGAAAAATAGACCTAGATTTGGTCAATTCAAAAACCGTAATGATTTAAATTGTGTGACGGATTTTAAGAATCTCACTTGAAATTTTTGCTTAAGAATTATATACAATTCTACATTTTTTTTCTAACAAGAATACTTTTTTTCAATACCTTTAAGGATTTAATTTTCTGCATATTGGCTCTACAATAATTTGAAAAACATGCTTTAATGTGTTAAAATAACACATTATGTTTGGTTAGAATGAATAGCTTTCCCGTCCTGAAAGTTAAACAAATTGCACTAAAATCTTGTTCGATTCAAAAATTAGTATTTATTTTGTCCAAAGTTAATCTTAATCTATAAATAATTTTATAATTCATCA
>JBOFGX010000199.1:0-6835 GCA_051649345.1 Leadbetterella sp.
ACGTTAAACCATTGGATAGCTTTCCTATCTTTATGTCTGGATGCATAGGTAGTTTGGTCGAACCGGATTGCTTGGTTTGAGCTACCAGAGTAAGACTAAAACAGGTCAATAAAATTTGAAAGAAAATTTTCATGTGAGAATTTTTTTGGTTTAATGTTTCAAATCTATTGATTTAAACACAAAGAAAAATCAAACGTATGTTTTTTTTTACGTATTTTTGTTTTTGAAAGTAAAAAATACAGACATCCTAAGATACATAGCAGAATCCCTTTATTCTTAGTATGTATAATTGATTAGTATAAATTTAATTTATGAGCATATTGCTCAAATTTCATGAAAGAATACGGTAGTAACGTTCAAAAATTGGTTGAACACATGGTCTCTATTCCAGAAAAAGAGCACCGCACGAAGCATGCTCATATCTTGGTTGAATTGATGAGGCAGATTCACCCCCAAATGAGAGATGGAGCTGATTACAGCAAAAAGCTATGGGATGATCTTTACATTATGGCAAATTTTGACTTGGATGTAGATTCACCATTTCCTCCTCCTCCAAAAGAAATTATGGGAAGGAAACCACAGCAAGTGCCGTACTCGCAAAATAAACTTAAGCACAAAATATATGGTCGGAATGTGGAATTGCTAATCTTGAAGGCGATGATTGCAGAGACATACGACGAAAGGAAGGCTTTTGTATCTTATTTAGTGAAACTAATGAAGAGCCTATTTATGAGTTGGAACAAGGATACTTTAGAGACAAGTACTTGTTTACACCAGATATTGGAGCTTTCGGGTGGTAAGTTAAGGCCTGAAGTTGAAGATCTACTTGCCAATGGAATTATCGAAGATGCGGGTCCGTTTGATTCGAAGCAAAAGCAAGTTTTCAATAGTCACGGAAATAACAATTACAACCGAAATAATCGCAACAATAATTTTAGAAACAACAATAACCGAAACAATAACAATAGAAACGGAAACAATAGATTCAATAACAACAACAATAATAATAACAACAGAAGAAGACCTAACTAGAAATGGCCTCATTTAAAATTACTGGTGGACGTAAGCTAAAGGGAGAAATCACTCCTCAAGGTGCTAAAAACGAAGCCTTGCAAATTATATGTGCTGTATTGCTGACGGATGAGCCCGTTACAATAAACAACATTCCCAATATCCGTGATGTAAACAAACTCATGGAGTTATTAGAAGATATGGGAGTAAAGCGAACAAAAATTGGCGAAGGATCCTATATTTTCGAAGCGAATAATGTGAATCCTGATTATTTCTTGACCGACCAATACAAGTCCAAGGCTGGAGAGTTAAGAGGCTCGGTGATGTTGTTGGGTCCCATGTTGGGTAGGTTTGGAAAGGGGTATGCTCCTAAGCCAGGCGGTGACAAGATTGGTCGCAGGCCCTTGGATACTCATTTTATTGGTTTTCAAAAATTAGGGGCAGAGTTTGGGTTTAGTGCAGAGGACTCGTTTTATACAGTAGATGGTAGTCAAATGAAGGGCTCTTACATTTGGATGGAGGAAATTTCTGTAACAGGAACTGCCAATGTCCTGATGGCAGCTGTAATGACCCCAGGTATAAGTACTATTTATAATGCCGCATGCGAACCTTACTTACAGCAATTGTCCAAAATGCTGAATAGCATGGGAGCTAAGATATCGGGTGTTGGATCCAATCAGCTCATAATTGAAGGGGTAGAAGAACTTCATGGTTGTGAGCATACGATGCTGCCAGATATGATAGAAATAGGTAGTTTCATAGGTTTGGCTGCCATGACGCAGTCTGAAATCACCATAAAGAATTGTAATATCAAAGAGCTAGGTATAATCCCTGACACATTCAAGAAGCTAGGGATACAAATGGAGTTCAGAGGAGATGATATTTTTATACCTGAGCAGAGCAACTATAAGATTAGTACATTGATAGATGGTTCTATACTTACAATTTATGATTCACCATGGCCGGGGTTTACGCCTGATTTAATTTCTATAATTCTCGTATCTGCCATCCAAGCAAAAGGGACAGTGCTGATTCATCAGAAGATGTTTGAATCTCGTTTGTTTTTTACGGATAAGTTAATAGAAATGGGAGCCAAAATCATTCTTTGTGATCCACATAGAGCCAATGTGATAGGTATCAATAGAGAATACAATCTTAGAGGAATACGCATGACTTCGCCAGATATACGAGCGGGAGTCGCGTTGTTGATAGCAGCCATGTCTGCTAATGGCACGAGTGTGATAGATAATATTGAACAAATAGATAGAGGCTACCAAAACATAGATACCCGTCTAAATGCTATAGGTGCAGAGATCATAAGGATGTAAAGCAATATTTAGCATTGTACTACTTTTTCGTAAACATAGACTACATACTAAGAATCACGTAATAAATCTTAAATATGAGTATTCAAAAACGCGTGAATTACATTTAGTTTTTGTCAATAAAGTATTATTTTTTGTCATTTTTTCGATAAATGTTCTAAATTTGGAACACTATTGATTTTTTGTGTACTATTATGCAAATTTTGGATTAATACTTTTATTTTTTTTGCCCAATAAGCTAAAATAGTATAATTTTATCCAAAATCTAATCTAACCTCGAAATGAAGAATCACTTCTTTAAAAAGCATATTAGTAGCTTGTTTTTCATTGTTCTAATAGCTTCAAATTCATTTGCCCAGTTAACAAAAGAACAAAACTATATTCGATTGGATCAGTTTGGGTATCCACCGAATGCCCCCAAGTATGCGATTATTGCCAAAGCAGAAGAAGGATTTAATGTAGGGCGTGGAATTGAGCTCACTGCAACAAACAAAATTGAAATCATAAGCACAAAAACGAGTAAAGCGGTATTCCAAGGCACTGCAAAAGCTTGGGCCAACGGTACCAAAGATAATTATTCAGGTGATAAGGGTTGGTGGTTTGACTTTACTTCGTTTACGGAACCTGGCGAATATTTCTTGAAGGTCTACAAGCCCGACGGATCAAGTGTAGATAGTTACAAATTTATTATTTCAGATGACGTATACGCCGAAGCTTTGCGAGCGGCAGTGAATATGTTTTATTATCAGCGTACTAATATCAAAAAAACAGGGGAATTTGCAGCTGGTGCTAAATGGACAGATGATGCTTGGTATGATAGAGGAGATCAAGATACAAAAGCCACATTTATACACGATGCTTCAAAAACTAAAGATGTGTCAAAAGGCTGGATAGATGCAGGAGATCCCAATAAGTATGTGACTTTCGCAGTGGATCCCGTTCATGATTTATTGACAACATATGAACAACAAAAGCCCATGTGGGATGTTTTTAATCTTAAAATCCCGGAATCTAATAACAATATCCCCGATCTCCTAGACGAAATTAAGTGGGAAATTGACTGGATTAAAAACATGCAAGATGATGCATCAGGAGGATTGCATATGAAAGCAGGTATTCTTAATGACAGTAGGTATATCAGTCCTCCTAGTATCGACACCCGTAGAAGATATTATAATGATATTTGCCCATCTTCTTCTATTATTGGTTCTGGAATGATGGCCCATGCTGCTATTCATTTTAAAAAATTCTCGGAGTTATCATCTTATGCGTCTGATTTACAAATAAGAGCTGAAAAAGCATGGGACTATTACGAAGCCTCTGGACAAAAAGATGCCAAATGCGATGGAGGAGAAATAGAGGCAGGAGATGCGGATGGTCCTGGTGACCATTACGCTACAGAACATAAAGCTGAGGCTGCAGCAACAGCAGTATATTTATATGCGTTAACGGGTAAAGAAAAATACCATACGTTTTTTAAAAATAACTTTAAGGAAACTCGACCTTGGAAATCATCCGATTGGGGAGTGTATAGAGGAAGCCAAT
The DNA here is from genome assembly GCA_051649345.1 of Leadbetterella sp. Taxonomy (GTDB): domain Bacteria; phylum Bacteroidota; class Bacteroidia; order Cytophagales; family Spirosomataceae; genus Leadbetterella. The sequence goes on from JBOFGX010000199.1 coordinate 3,882, forward strand.
CTTCAGCGTTATTGTTTTATCTTACCTTATTGAATACCGATGCGGCTACTCGCAATGAAATCATAGCTAAAAAAAGTGCAGCTGATAAAAGTTCTGGCTCTAATTATGAAGTAGTAGAAGCAGATAATTTGTATAGGGCGAAATCGATTTATGCCAATTGGGGATCCAATAGCTTACTTGGTAGGCAGGGAAATGACAATATGGATTTTATTAATTATAAGTTATTACCCAATAACCATCCCAAATATAGAGAAAGGGCACTTAGTATTATAAACTATTTTCATGGTGTAAATCCATTTGGAATGTGTTATGTGTCTAATATGTATCAATTTGGGGCAGATTTTTGTTATGATGAAATGTGGCATACTTGGTTCAATACGAACAGTAAGTACGACAACATTAATAATGGTAATGTAGGGCCAGCTCCAGGATATATAGCTGGAGGATTCAACAAAAGTACTACTACGGATATGCTCGTAAAAATTGGGACAGAAGAGTTTCCCTTTAAGGTATCAGCACAGCCTATTCAAAAGGCTTTTTCTGTTGACAATACAGCAAGCTCAGCACTTGGTCCATGGGCATACAACGAACCAGCAATTTATTATAATTCGGGGTACGTAAAATTACTTGCAAATTTTGTCGCATCCAACGCAAAGCCAGTGGCTGTTGAGAGCATAAAATTACTTTCTACTAAAACATCTGTAGAAGTAGATGAGGAGTTGTTATTGAGTAGCATTATCGTACCAAGTATTGCCACTAATCCTAATGTAACGTGGTCATCGAGTGATTCTAAAATTGCAACTGTTAATGCAAATGGATTGGTAACAGGTATAAAAGAAGGAACAGTTCAGATTAAAGCAACTACAGCGGATGGGGGTAAGACAGATCAAGTTACGATAACGGTTACGCCTTTGCCTACTCCAACCAAGTGTGGTTTTATCGAAAACGATGGATTTGAGTCAAATCTAAAAAATTGGATAAATTTAAAAAACGCCTCTTTGATTTCAAGTTCTTCAAAGAATGGCAAAAAAGCGGTTTTAATCTCAGGAGAAGGAGGCGTGGAATACATATCGTCAATACCCATAACAAGTGACAAAGCTGTGGAGGTTAAATTTTGGGGAAGAACAGAAGAGAACCCATACTCAGCTAGTGTTTATGTAAATTTTTTGAATGAAAAAAATGAAGAACTAAAAAGAGAGGAAATAAAAGTAAACAGTACAGATTACAAGCAATACGTCTTTGCTCAAAAAGGGCCTACAAATGCTAAGTTCGTACGTTTTTTTGCTTACAAATCAGGGAGTTTAGGAAAGTTTTATATAGATGATTTCTGTTTAAACCTGACGACACTTTTGGGTGCTGAACCACGACACAATGAAAAGTTACAAGTATTCCCAAATCCTACTACTGGAAAGTTGGATCTAATAATTCCGTTTGAAAAATCTTCGAATGTGAATCTTGAGGTGATTTCTGTGGATGGGAGAAGTATGCTTCAATCAAACTTTAAGTTGAAAACTTCCAATGGAAAACACACAGTTTTACTCAAGTCTTTACCTGCTGGAATCTATATGCTAAGAGTAAGTGATGGGATTGATTTTCATTCAGAAAGAGTTATTTTAGAGTAAAAAATCAGTCATCTTTTAGACACTTAACTTACTAGTATTGTTTGCAAAATACTAATAATTTGTATATGTTTATTTCGCTACAATATCATTTCGATGAAGGGAATGTTCCTATATCTTGTGGTAAGGATGCCGTTGTGCGTTTTTTGGAAAGCCTCCGATGTTTTTAAGACTGTTTCATTAGCAGAAAGAAGTAGAGTGAAATTTTCCAGATTTATTGCATACATCTAGTAAAGTCTTTTCTTTCATGTTGACATTTGACAGATTTTTCTCAAAATAAAATGCAGCTGAAGTCGAGCAGTAGCCTGGTTTTTGAGTGAAAGGATTAGTTTGAGGGTCGACTAATTTAGATTCTGCATGAGAAAGAAATTTCCAAGTATCTTATATTTTTTGCTTTAGTTTCTTGCATGAACCAAACCAATCAAAACCTGAAAAATTCAAGAGAACATACTTTTTCTATTTTTTTCTTTTAGAAGCAATCAACAAAGTATCGCTATAGTATTAATAAATAGCTAATCTTTTTTTTCTGTGCACTATTGGTAAATATATGCCAAGGGAATTCTTTTAAAGACATTTCGTATTGTGATGGACGACTTAACTATTTCACTGTTAGAATTTTTTTTGTTAATACATGTACGTTCATTTAATAAAGTTTTGTTGACAACATTCATTCGACCATAAAAAGCAATATCTATACTAAAATAGATATTATAAGGTACATAAATTAGGCTCATAACTGCGAGTTTTTCGTATATGTATGATAATATCAATTTAAAAAAAAATCATATTAAATAAATAAATGTTTATATACTTCATTTGCATAGAATTCCTTATTAACTAACCTTGAATGATTATGCTAGCAAAATTTTTACCTAGTTATTTTACAATTTTTAATTGTAGGTCGCTTTTAGTTTGCACTTCGTTGTTTTTGAGCATCAGCTCGTTTGCTCAATTAGAAGTTTCAGGTGTAGTTACAGATATGTCAAGTGGTCAATCTGTTCCCGGTGTAACAGTTATGATTGCGGGTTCATCAAAAGGAGTAAATTCTGATGTAAATGGTAAATACAGCATTACTGTACCAAATAAGAAAGCCACCTTGATATTTTCGTTTGTTGGGTATTTGACGCAAGAAATAGCTGTAAATGGTAGACGTGAAATGAATGTTTCCTTGGTTATAGATACTAAAACATTAGAAGAAGTAGTGGTAGTAGGGTATGGAGAAATCAGAAAATCAGATCTGACAGGTGCAGTATCACAGTTAAAGTACTCCGAAGACTCAGATAAACCGATAACCTCTGCAGATCAGTTTATACAGGGTAGAGTTTCTGGTGTATC